>JAURWD010000064.1 GCA_030655145.1 Ferruginibacter sp. | reverse complement strand
GTTTAATGTAACCGGAGATGCCATCGATGGTTTGCCCCAGGTAAGCAAGGTTGGGGGACGCCCGATTCATGCCAAGCCTCCTTTATTCGAAGATTTGAGCACGGCTAATGAAATTTTATTTACTGGTATTAAAGTAATTGACCTGATCGAGCCTTATGCAAAAGGTGGTAAGATTGGTTTGTTTGGTGGTGCCGGTGTGGGTAAAACGGTTTTGATCCAGGAATTGATCAACAATATCGCGAAGGCATATAGTGGTGTATCGGTATTTGCAGGTGTGGGTGAGCGTACCAGGGAAGGAAATGACCTGATGCGTGAGATGATTGAGGCTGGTATCATGAACTACGGTGATAAGTTTAAACATAGCATGGAAGAAGGAGGCTGGGATTTGAGTTCTGTTGACCTGGAAGGGTTGAAAGATTCAAAGGCAACCTTCGTGTTTGGCCAGATGAATGAGCCGCCGGGAGCTAGAGCTCGTGTGGCTTTGAGTGGTTTGACAATTGCGGAATATTTCAGGGACGGAGACGGCACTAGTGCCGGTAAAGACATCTTGTTCTTCGTAGATAATATCTTCCGGTTTACACAGGCAGGTTCCGAAGTATCAGCTTTGTTAGGTCGTATGCCAAGTGCGGTGGGTTATCAGCCAACGCTGGCTACGGAAATGGGATTGATGCAGGAGCGTATTACTTCAACTAAAAATGGTTCCATTACCTCCGTTCAGGCGGTATATGTACCAGCGGATGATTTGACAGATCCGGCTCCGGCAACAACATTTGCTCACCTTGATGCGACAACGGTACTTAGCCGTAAGATCGCGGATTTGGGTATCTATCCTGCCGTGGATCCATTGGATTCCACTTCAAGAATTCTTACTCCATTGATCGTAGGTGACGAACATTACAATACAGCAAACAGGGTTAAACTAATCTTGCAGCGCTATAAAGAATTACAGGATATCATTGCGATTCTTGGTCTGGATGAGTTGAGTGATGAAGATAAACTAACTGTGTCCCGTGCACGCAAAGTGCAACGTTTCCTTAGCCAGCCGTTTTTCGTTGCGGAACAATTTACCGGGTTAAAAGGTGTATTGGTTCCAATCGAAGACACTATCCGCGGATTCAACAGCATTATGGATGGAGAAGTAGATGAGTATCCTGAAGCAGCCTTCAACCTTGTAGGTACTTTGGAAGATGCTATTGAAAAAGGCAAAAAACTGATGGCTGCTGCGCAAGCTTAATCCTGGTGCGGACTGCAAATGATGTTGGTACATACCGCAGATTTGTATGTCATTGGGGAGTTTCCAGATTTTTCAAATTGAGCAATTATTTATGACTTTAGAAATATTAACCCCAGAAAAGAAGATCTTCAGCGGCGAAGTGTACGGTGTTCAACTACCGGGCATCACAGGTAGTTTTGAAGTACTTGACAAGCATGCCCCGATGGTGAGTGCGTTGAAAGCCGGTAAGCTAAAAGTGCTTACTGACAGAAGCGCTACAACTTCGTATAATATTCAAAGTGGCTTTGTTGAAGTACTCAATAATAAAACGATCGTTCTCATTGAAGGCGCGGAAGAAATTTAAGCTGGTTATACATTATAAGATTGTAAAATGGGTCACTTTCGTGATCCATTTTTTTTTGCGGTACATAGAAGAAGAGGCTGCCTTGCAAAATTCAGGAGGCCGCTTCACCGTTTGTTGATGCGGTAGTTTTCGGAGACACTCCGGGTTGACTGAGACGCGTGTCAACTTGCACATCTAGTTGCTGTTTGAGTTGCACGTAAGCCCAGGCGGTAAAAGGGACAAGCAATAATAGCAAGAGCGAAGCAACCTGGCCGGTTAGCAAAAATGCAGTGAGGGTAAGAAGGGAAACGTAGACAGGGTAGGTGAGAAAAAGCATCGCAACGACAACTGAGTCAAAATGATCGGAACTCGCCAGGATTTTATTCGTCACTTTTTTCAGCAACACATACAAAGGAGCGTTCAGGATCCAGCCAAGAACTGCTGGAATACCCAGTATAATTTTTTTCAGCGCAGGAACAGGCCGGTAAAAGGTCCGTTGTAATTCGCGGCTGTCATTGTTAGCAATCTCGTAAACAAAAGGGCGGAGGCGAGCTTTCAGCACCTGGTTAAATTCCTGGATGGATCTGCCATAACCATTTTCAGTACCAATGTCTGAGGCCGTAAAATACTCGCCGAAGTATAGGTCAATATTTTTCCCGAATTTTCGAAAAGAACTGTAATTAATACCAACGGGAATCACCTTAAGGGGAATATCATCTTCCCAACAACTAAGCGCCAATCTCGCCGTGCCTTTCTTCAATGGGCGCAGATGCCATTCGTTCACACACCTGCCTTCACTAAAGATCAACACGATGCCATTTTGTTTGAAGATCTCTTTGCAGGCATCGAAGGTCTTGTAGTTTTCTTCGAGATTTTCCACGCCCTCGCTTACCCGGTACACCGGTAGTAATTTTAAAGACAAAAGCAAGCGTGATAACAGCTGGCCTTTAAAAGCGTCTCCCCGTGCCAGTGAGTACACCGGCCGTTTGAATAAAGTACAAAGAATGATAGCGTCAAGAAAAGAGTTCGGATGATTGGCTGCTAACAGCAACGGCCCCCCGCTGTTTAATAAACCAGGCCTGGTGATTTTAAGATGCCTGCAGTAAAACCTAAAGGCAAGTTTTGCAATTATTTTTACGAGACCATACAACATGTTTCAAGATAAAGAAAAAACGCCTGTTACTGCTGAGGTGTTGCAAGAGCCTGCATTGTTATCTGACTCTTTTCAATTAAGTAACAGTGCCTCCGCAACTACTACCCGAACCAGCGGTGCAGCCATAACAATGTTGGTTAAGCACAATCTCACGGTTATTGAGTTCATCGAGCTGGAAGGTTGAAATATGAGTACTATCTGCGCAGCTGACCTTCATCTCCAGCATCTGGTTGAAGTCACAATCATGAAGATATCCATCCCAGCTAACCGAAATGGTATTCCGGCACATCACTCCATAAGCTGCTGCAGGATTGAAAGCAGCAGTAAGCTTCTCCATGTATTTTTCATAGTTCCCGCTTTCAAGGAGGTAGTCGAGGTATCGACTGATGGGCATATTGGTAATAGCGAACAACTGGTTGAAACTGATACCATGGTTTTTGAAAAGTTCCGCTTTAAATTCTGCCTCCAACGCCTGTTGTGAAGGTGGCAAAAATGCACCTGCCGGATTATAAACAAGATTTAAAATCAACCCCGAACCATCGATGCCATAACCCTCCTCGTTGAGCAATTTCAACGCGTGAATGCTTTGTTCAAATACACCATTACCGCGCTGCCTGTCAGTACGGTCAGCAGTGTAAAACGGAAGAGAGGAAACGATCTCGATGCCATGTTGTTTGTAGTATGCGGGAAGATCATTGAATCGGGCGTTGGCAAGGATGATAGTGAGATTGCAACGCACGATCACATGCTTATCCAGCTTTTTGATCTCATCAACGAACCAGCGAAAATTCGGATTTAGTTCCGGTGCGCCTCCGGTCAAGTCAACGGTTTTTATAGGAGAATTTTTCAGCACATCGAGGCATTGCTGCATGGTTTCCCGGGTCATGATCTCTTTCCTATCCGGACCCGCATCCACATGACAATGCTTACAAACCTGGTTACACATTTTTCCCAGGTTTACCTGGAATATTTCGACACCAGTAGGCTTGAGTGGATACAAGCCAATGTTTTCCAACTGTTGTTGAAAAGGGATCAATGAAAATTCATTTCCGGTGTTGCCATGCGCTAAGATCTCCAGCTGGTGGTTCGCATCTGACAAAAAATGATGACGGGCCTGTAAAGATTTGATCCGTTCGCTGACTGCAATTTTTGGTTGATCAGCGAGATCAGTATTCAATACCAGGTTGTTGTTTTCAGATTTCATGAATAAAAATTCAGAGGATATAACGGGTTAAGAGTGAAGCTGTCATCCCACCAGGATCAAAGAAAGTTGACAGGCTGCACACAATGAATCAAATACGATTACATCTGGATCTCTTTCACTTTATTCATCATCTGTACACCGTGCACCATACTGGCCCCACCACGGATAGCCGCAGCCACATGCACCGCTTCCATCATCTGCGCTTCACTGTATCCTTTTTCGTATGCATCACTGCTGTACGCATCAATACAATAAGGACATTGAACCGCGTGCGAAACTGCCAAAGCGATCAATGATTTTTCTTTCGCTGTTAATGCACTGTCTTTGAAAACCTCGCCGTACCAATCAAAGAATTTATCGGCCATAGGTTTTTGAAATTCGCCAATGCTGCCAAATTTTTTTAGATCGGCGGCTTCGTAATAATTTGAGCTCATAATGTTTATTTACTTTTCTAATGATAGCTTTTACAACAAAAAAGAATGGGCATTGTTTCCTTGCATACTGTTGTTCCGTGTAACGGTAACTAACCTATTTTTACAACAAAGCGGCATTCAGGGTTCACTGAAAGTACGTAATAAAAATATAGAAGGTTCATCCCATTGATCATGGTTCATCCCAACATTTTATGCATCAACTCCTGGTACAACTTAAGCAAACGGTAGATTTTTTAAAGGCAAAAGGATTCAATGATGCCATTGCCGGGGTAGTGCTGGGCACAGGGCTGGGTGACCTGGTAAAACAAATAGAAGTGGAGGTTGCAATTCCTTATGCTGAGATCCCAAATTTCCCGGTGAGTACGGTAGAGTTTCACAAAGGCCAGTTGATCCTCGGGAAGTTGAGCGGCACGCGGATTATCGCCATGCAAGGGCGCTTCCATTATTATGAAGGGTACAGTATGCAACAAATTACTTTCCCTATCCGGGTAATGAAGGAACTCGGGATCAAATATTTATTCCTTAGCAACGCCGCCGGCGGAATTAATCTTTCTTTTAAAAAAGGAGAGTTGGTGCTGATCGAGGATCACATCAACCTGCAAAGTGAAAATCCCTTACGCGGTTTGTCCGATGCGGCATTCGGACCCAGATTTACTGACTTGAGTAAGCCTTACGATCAATATCTCAGCGAACTGTTGGCAGCATCGGCGCAACAACAAGGCGTGCAGATGCCCAGGGGAACCTATGTAGCTGTGAATGGACCAAACCTGGAAACAAGAGCAGAGTACCGGTATTTAAAAGCCGCCGGAGCAGACATGGTTGGAATGAGTACAGTGCCGGAAGTGATCGTGGCAAACCAGGTAGGTATTCCCTGCGCAGCAGTCAGCGTAATTACAGATGAATGCGATCCGGAAAATTTAAAGGCGGTGGACATTGCCGAGATCATTGCCGTGGCAGGAATGGCCGATAAAAAATTGAGTAGTATTTTCAGTGAAGTGATCCGGCAATTAAAATAGTTCTCAAGGAAGATATTTAATTCAATTGTGGATCGATGGGAAAATTGATCATCATCTCGTAATCTCCGCCCAGGTGTTTAAGGCTGTCTTTCCAAACTTCTTCTGCATGGGGATGAAAAACCAGCTTACGGGTACCACCGACAGTCAGCCAGGTTTTCTCGGTGAGTTCGTCATTTAACTGGCCACTGCTCCAACCGCTATAACCGATAAAGAACCGGATCTTGTTCATATCAACCTCATTGTTCTGCACGAGCTTTGTCACCATTTCGAAATCTCCACCCCAAAAAACGCCCTTCATAACTTCCTGCCCCCCGGGGATCATATCAGGGTATTGATGCAGAAAATGAATGGTATCGCCCTGCACTGGTCCCCCGTAATAAACTGGAATTGAAAAGCCATCGAAGTTGTTGATGAGCTCATCTAAGGTTTGTTCGTATTTTTTGTTCAATACAAAGCCAAATGTTCCTTCCTCCTGGTGTTCGCAAATGAAGACAACTGTTCGCATGAAATGCGGATCTTTTAAAAAAGGATCAGCTATGAGTAATATTCCGGGCGCAGGAACTATCATGTTTCTAAAATAATTGATTATTTAATGTTCTACCAATATTGTTCCTGAATTTATTTTGGGCATAGCTAATAAAGCTTCGTTAAATTTCCCGTTTCAATGCTTTATGCTATTTTAGAGCACTCCAGTAATTTATTTTTGTATTGATGAAGAGAATTTTCCCCATTATAACCATACTGATTTTGTTGTCTTTGTTAGGGATCATTTTTTTCCAGTTCCTCTGGATCAAAGGTTCACTTGAATCGGAAGAGCAAAAATTTTATGAGCATGTAAGTGTAGCAACATCACAGGCTGCGACCGACCTGATGGAGGAAAAAGGCAACCTGATGCCTATGCGTCGAAAAAATGAATCGCTGTTCCCAAGCGAAAAACTACAACTCGAAATTTTCAAGCCTACCATCACTCAAAAATATTCACGCGAGGACATCCGTTCCATCATTCGTAAAGCTTTCGACAAACAGGATCTTCACAGGGTACCCTTCGAATTTGCGGTTAGTCCAACGTCTTTAATTGGCGAGGAAATACAGTCAGAGAATTTTTACAAATTATACGCGGACTCCGCAAATAACAAATTGCACGTCATTCAACTTGAGTCGCCGGGAGGCAGTCTTTCTGAAGGTATTTCCCCACAGGAACTGCTGATCATAACGGTACCTCATGCAAAGAAACTCATCTGGCGATCCATGACCTGGTTTATCATTGGAGCGGTACTTTTTACGTTTATTATCGTGACGGCTTTTTTTATTACCGTTCGGGCGCTATTGAAACAAAAGAAGTTAAGTGAGATCAAGTCAGATTTCATCAACAACATGACGCATGAGTTTAAAACGCCGCTCGCTACGATATCGCTTGCGGTGGATGCCTTGAAGAATGAGAAGGTGATCAACGACCGGGAGAAGATGAATTATTTCACTGGCATAATCAAGGAAGAAAACAAACGGATGAATAAGCAGGTAGAGACCATCCTGCAGGCGGCACTGTTAGATAAACAGGAAGTTCAGCTAAACCTGAAAAATTTACCGGCGCACGAAATGATCGAAAGTGCCCTCAACAATATTCACCTGCAGGTAGAGCAGGTGCAGGGAAGGATCGAGAAGCACCTCGATGCGAAGGCCGATCTCGTATTGGCAGACGAAGTTCATTTCACCAACCTGGTCAGCAATTTATTGGACAATGCCGTTAAATATTCCAAGGAAGGGTTGTTGCTAAAAATCGTTACTCAAAATACCGGCTCGCAGTTACGCATCAAGATCGAGGACAATGGTATTGGAATGAATAAAGAAACGGTGAGTCGAATATTTGAAAAGTTTTATCGTGCCCATACAGGCAATCTTCATAACGTGAAAGGTTTTGGCCTTGGTCTCAGCTACGTCAAAACCATGGTGGATGCGCATCATGGCACCATCAAAGCAGAAAGTACGCCTGGACGCGGAACCTGCTTTATCCTTAGTTTCCCCCTCTCTAAAGCGGTGTAACATTGGGTTTTCATACTGGCAGGCTACAGTTACGCACACATTTCCTGGCTTATTAACAGCTATCCCCACCTTACACACACACAATTTGCAGTAAAGCTTCATCAAACCTTTACTGGCAGGCATTCTATCTCCTGTGGATAAAAATGTTTTTTTCAATTTCCGTCAGAAAGTGGGAAAAAGTGTTATTTTGTGGTAATTAAGTTTTCAATAAATGCATACTTACTGTAAATGATTGGTTTTCTAGGCGAATATGAGGTTACACTTGATGCCAAAGGACGTTTCCTTTTGCCAGCTGGTTTTAGGAAACAGCTGGCCGAGGGTGCGAACCAATTTGTCATAAACAGGGGTATAGAAGCTTGCCTGAGTTTATACCCGATGCAGAGTTGGGAACCTATATTTTCTGAGGTGAGCAAACTGAATGATTTTGATCCCAAAGTAAGGAAATTTCGTCGCTATTTTTTGAACGGGGCAACCAACGTAGAGCTTGACTCAGCGGGCCGTTTGTTACTTCCCCGGGCTTTAATGGATTATGCCGGCCTGGAGAAAGATGCAGTACTGGTATCTGCTGTCAACAAAATTGAAATCTGGGATAAAACCAAATACACACAGTTCTTTGAATCTTTTTCACCCGATTCGTTTAGCGACCTGGCAAATGAGGTGATGAATGCACAGCCTGTCCGCTGAATTATCCAAACATGATGCGTGAGAAAAACATACCAGGCCCTGAAAATACAAGCGGGCAACCTGGCGACTATCACGTACCAGTACTGTTGAATGAAGCGGTTGCCGGCCTCGACATAAAGCCGGGAGGAATTTATGTTGATTGCACTTTTGGCGGTGGTGGGCATAGCAGGCTGGTGTTGGAGAAATTGAACGAGGACGGAAAACTCGTAGCCTTTGACCAAGATGCGGCAGCGGCGGCAAACTTGCCCCAAGACGAACGCGTGTTGTTTATACCGCAGAATTTTCGGCACCTGCAACGGTTTCTTCGCCTGCACAAGATCACCCAGGTTGATGGCATACTTGCCGATCTCGGTGTTTCGAGTCACCAGTTTGATGAAGCGGAACGAGGTTTTTCCATTCGCTTCGATGCCTCTCTGGACATGCGCATGGATCAGCGACAGGATAAAACCGCAGCTGATCTGCTAAGGACCTTATCCGAAGCCCAGCTGCACAAGATGTTCGAACAATATGGCGAAGTCACTAATTCAAAAACGCTGGCTAAAACAATTGTCGAACAACGGGCGATACGGAAGATCGAAACCATCAATGATTTTAAACAGGCCATTGGCGGAATCGTAAAAGGCATCCCGCAAAAATATCTTGCCCAGGTGTTCCAGGCCTTGCGGATCGAAGTAAATGATGAGTTAGGTGCTTTGCGGGAGATGTTGGAACAGGCGCCTGCATTATTAAAACCCGGTGGAAGGATTTCGATCATCACCTTCCATTCGCTCGAAGACAGGCTGGTGAAAAATTTTCTCAAGTCAGGAACATTTACTGAAGTAACGGACGAGGTTTTTGGGGGAAGACCAGAGTCACCTTTTAAAATAATAACAAAGAAGCCGGTCGTTGCAAGCCAGGCGGAAACGAAAATAAACTCCAGGTCGCGGAGTGCGAAATTAAGAGTAGCAGAAAAAAAATAGCAGGTAAAAAGATAATAAAGAGCACATTATTCGAGCGTCGAAAATTATAAATGGTAGAAGACAAGTACATACAACAAGAACAACCACTCCCACCAAAGTTGGATTGGAAGCGACTGTTGAGTCATAAATGGGTGGTACAAAATATTCCCTTCTTCTTATTCCTGGCGGTACTCGCCGTATTGTACATCTACAATGGACATCATGCGGATAAACTTACAAGAAAGATCGGCGCAACAGAAAAGCATATTAAAGAATTAGAGTACGAATACAAGACCATCAAGAGTGAAGTGATTTTTAGAAGTAAAGCAAGTGAGCTGATCAAAGCTGTCGAGCCATTGGGGCTGAAAGAGCTTACCTCGCCTCCCGTGTTGCTGGAGGCAAATCAACAAACATCGAATCCATAATTAAATAGTGCATAAATCAAGTTCAACAAAGCGTTTGAACTAATCACACAAATGTTTAAAAAGAAACCAGGTTGCTGGTAAAAGTATTCTCCTTGCGGAGATGAAATAATGGAGATCAAAAAAGACATATTGTGGAGAGTATATCTCTGTTTTTTAGGGATGATATTGCTGGGCGCAGTTGTATTAGGCAGAGCTTTCTATATTCAACAGGTTGAAGGAAGTTACTGGCAGAGTGTTGGTGACAGCCTGCATTTAAAGTATGTTCCTTTAAGCGCGGAAAGAGGGACCATCTTCAGCGAAGACGGAAATATGTTGAGCACCTCTATTCCAATTTTTGATGTGTATGTGGATTTTGGAGCAGAAGGGTTGCGTGAAAAAAATGGACAGCGGTTTAAAGCCAATGTTGACTCCTTGAGTATTTGCCTCGCTGATCTATTTGGAGATAAAAAGAAGGCTGTTTACAAAAAGGAATTGCAACAAGCGTATATAAAGCGCATCCGTTACTACGCTTTAAAAAAGAAGATCTCCTTCGTGGAATATGCCCAGCTTCGGGAGTTTCCCCTGGTACGCCAGGGCCGAAACAAAAGTGGCTTTATCATCGATCCCCGCGACAAACGCATCAATCCTTACGTCCTGTTGGCCAACAGGACCATTGGCCTTTCCAGGGACAATGCCAAGCTAAACGTTGGACTTGAACAAAGCTATGACAGCATGCTTCGCGGCACGACCGGCCAGCGCCTGATGCGTTATATCGCGGGAGCTTATATGCCTGTCGAAGGTGCAGAGGTTGAACCCGAGAATGGAAAAGACATCATCACTACGCTGGATACTTACATGCAGGATGTAACAGAAAGTGCCCTGATGAATATGCTCGCGGGCAACAATTCTTTGCATGGAACTGCCATCGTTATGGAAACCGCCACCGGTAAGATCAAGGCCATTGCAAACCTCGGAAAGCAGCCCGATGGCTCTTATGCGGAAGATCTGAACTACGGCATCGGGAAGGCAACCGAACCGGGCTCCATCTTCAAACTGGCCACCTTACTAAGTTTAATTGAAGACAAGTATGTCGATAAAAATACCATCGTTGATTGCGAAGGAGGGGCTAAATTATTTCATGGCCTAAGGATCAAGGATGCACATATGGGTGCGCATGAGGTTACCGTAAAAGAGGCTTTTTTTACAAGTAGTAATGTTGCGTTTGCAAAACTGGCTGACCAATATTATCACAACGAACCTTCGAAGTTCATCAGCCATCTTCATCGCCTGCGGTTAGATACCATAACAGGAATAGACATTACCGCATCTTCCGGGAAGCCAACCATTAAGCGGCCAACCAATCGTAGTTGGTCCAAAACGACCATTCCATACATGGCCCATGGTTACGAAGAATTGGTAACTCCATTGCACATGCTAATGGTGTACAATGCTGTTGCCAACAATGGCAGAATGATGCAGCCCTACCTGGTAAATGCCGTAACCGAATTCGGAATGGATGTGAAGAGAATAGAACCAAAAGTGATCGTTGAGCAAATATGCAGCGAAGCAACCTTGGCGCAATTGAAAGATTGCCTGCAGGCTGTTGTTGACAGTGCCCACGGTACCGGTCACAAAATTTTATTTGATAGTGCTTATTCCATTGCAGGGAAAACAGGTACCGCGGTAACGGCATTGGATAATCGCGGATACAATAAAGGCAACAAGATTTACCAGGCTTCCTTTATTGGATATTTTCCTGCAAACCAGCCGAAATACACGATCTCGGTTGTTATTCAAAACAGTAACCAATCAAAGCTCATATACGGAGCCGATGTTTCTGGTCGTGTTTTCAAAGAGATCAGTGACAAAATTTATGCTCGGTATTTAAGCAACAAGAAGGTTACCCCGCTCTTGAACGCGGACACCTCCGTTTATAATTACTATGGCATGCGCAACGAGCTTAATGCCATTTTTACCCGGTTAAGTCTGCCCTATGTCGACTCTGCCTCCGGGGGTTCCTGGAGAGCGATGAAACTGAAGAACAATGCGGCAACCTTGAACCAGTCAGCACCCCTGTCTTCCGGTAATTCAAAAATGCCAAGTGTGTTAGGCATGGGATTAAAAGATGCGGTTTTCCTGTTGGAGAATAAAGGATTGAAAGTTCTGATCAGCGGGAGAGGACGAGTACACAGCCAGTCGTTGGAGGCCGGATCAATGTTTAAAAAAGGACAAACCGTAACTGTATCACTCAATTGATCTTAAAAGACATACTATATAAAGTCAGCATTCGTACCGTAAAAGGTGACACGAGCATTGACGTCACCGACCTGCAGATCGATTCAAGGAAAGTGAAAGAAGGTTCCTGCTTCATCGCGTTGGCGGGGAGCCAGAGTGACGGACACAATTTTATTGATGCAGCTGTGGCACAGGGTGCGCATGCGATCATCTGTACCGAACTCCCTGCAACATTTAAGGACGAGGTTACCTATATACAAGTAGAAAACAGTGCCGCAGCCGCGGGGTATATGAGCCATAATTTTTATGGTGAGCCAAGCTTAAAATTAAAGCTGGTAGGCGTTACCGGTACTAACGGAAAAACAACCATTGCCACATTGCTATGGAAACTGTTTTCCGCCCTGGGGTATACCTGCGGCCTGGTGAGTACGGTTCAAAATCAGGTGGGTAACGAAATCATTCCGGCCACGCACACAACACCGGATGCCATCAGTGTGAATGCGTTGCTGCGCAGAATGTTGGATGCAGGGTGTGAGTATGTATTCATGGAATGTAGCAGTCATGCCATCCACCAGCATCGCATTACCGGGCTTCAATTTACCGGCGCGTTGTTTAGTAATGTATCGCATGATCACCTCGATTATCATCAAACTTTTGACGAGTATATCCGGGTGAAAAAATCATGGTTTGATGCGTTGCCGGCAAGTGCTTTCAGCATCAGCAATGCAGATGATAAACGCGGTATGGTAATGCTGCAAAACACGAGTGCGAAAAAATATTATTACAGCCTGAAAACAATGGCTGATTTCAAGGGAAAGATCTTAGATAATTCATTGACCGGTCTGCACATGATGGTGAATGAACTGGAAGTTTATTTCAGGTTGATAGGAGAATTCAACGCCTATAATTTGCTGGCGGTTTATGGAGCTGCCATTTGCCTTGGCGAAGAAAAGCAGGAGATCCTGAAGGAACTAAGTAGCATCGATGGAGCCGAAGGCCGCTTTGATTATTTCGTGAGTGTGAAGGACAACATCATCGGTATCGTTGATTATGCACACACCCCTGATGCCTTGTTAAATGTATTGGCAACTATAAAAAAGTTACGGCAGGGCAACGAAAATATCATCACTGTGGTAGGCTGCGGTGGTAACAGGGACGCAGCAAAACGCCCCGTGATGGCGGCAGTCGCCTGCGAATATAGCGACCGGGTAATTTTTACAGCAGACAACCCACGCAATGAAGACCCATTGGAAATACTGAAACAAATGGAAGGCGGGGTTAACGTGGTAGCCCGTAAGAAATACATCACCATCGCTGACAGGGCCGAAGCTATCAAAACAGCGGTAAGTCTTGCAGCAAAAGATGACATCATTTTAGTGGCGGGAAAAGGACATGAAAAGTACCAGGAAATCAAAGGGACAAAATATCATTTCGACGATAAAAAAGTGTTGAGCGAAATGTTCGAATTATTGGAGAAATGAGGTCCAATAGCTAAATAGTTGATTTGCTCATTTGCAAAGAAGGGAACGGGAGAGATGGTAACACGAATAGGTTAATAAGGAAAATCTAAAAATCAGGAAAATTAAATACATCAACAAAGCAAAAGAATAAGCACGCCATCGAATTGGCACATTAGCAAATTAAATCAACTATGCTGTATCATTTGTTTCACTGGCTCACCGAAGAAGGATATAAATTTCCGGGGAGCAAATTATTTGCCTTCATCACGTTCCGCGTGATGCTTGCGGTAATTCTGAGCCTGCTGATCACAACCGTGTATGGTAAAAAGTTGATCCGTGTATTACAGAGAAAGCAGTTAGGCGAGAGCGTTAGAGACCTTGGTCTTGCAGGCGAGCAACAGAAAAAAGGTACGCCTACTATGGGCGGCATCATTATCATCCTGGCGATCCTTATTCCAACCTTGTTGCTTGCCAACCTGGATAAGGTTTACATCAGGTTAATGTTGTTGTGTACGGTTTGGCTGGGCACAATAGGTTTCATTGACGATTATCTTAAAATTCGTTCGAAGCGGTTGGCGCAGGCCAAAGGCGCCGATTATAAAAAGAGTGACAGCGACGGCCTGGCTGGACGCTTTAAAATTTTTGGACAGGTTATGTTGGGCATCATCGTTGGAGCCACACTTTATTTCAATCAATCAGTGGTGGTGCAGCGGGAAGTTTATAACCCGGATTTTTCTATGGTGAAAGATTCTGTATTGAAAGCAGGCGAAACCTTAATGAGTGATTCTTTTAACGTCGTTTCTTTTAATAATAAGAACCACCTTTTTGTAAAAGTAAAATCGCCGATCACTACCATTCCTTTTGTGAAAACACATGAGTTTAATTATTCAAAACTCTTGCCGTCAAGCCTGCAGGATTACACCTATATCCTGTACATCATCATCGTGATATTCATTGTAACGGCGGTGAGTAATGGCGCGAATATTACAGATGGACTCGATGGGTTGGCGACAGGGGTGAGTGCGATCATCGGTATATGCCTGGGAATATTCGCATACGTGAGTGGCAACATACAGTTTGCGGAATATCTCAACATCATGTACATCCCAAACCTCGGCGAATTGTCCATTTTTATTGCCGCGTTCGTGGGCGCCTGTATCGGGTTTCTTTGGTACAATGCTTATCCCGCCCAGGTTTTCATGGGAGATACCGGCAGCCTCGCATTGGGTGGCATTATTGCTGCGTTGGCCATCATCGTTCGTAAAGAATTACTGATCCCGTTTTTCTGTTTTGTATTCCTGGTGGAAAATTTAAGTGTGGTGATCCAGGTTAGTTATTTCAAGTATACAAAAAGAAAGTATGGCGAAGGGCGGCGGATTTTTTTGATGAGTCCGCTTCACCATCATTATCAAAAACTTGGATATCATGAAAGTAAAATTGCCGTACGTTTTTGGATCGTGACGATCCTCTGCGTAGTGATGGCAATTGTTACGTTGAAATTGAGGTAGTCGAATTTTAAAGTAAGTAGGAAGAGTGTTATACCCATTTTATTCTATGCTGTTGAAGAACCATTTTTTGTTTTGTACTGATTACGCCGTTTTATAGAGGTCACTAATTTTCTATGCTGGTGAAAAGCCATTTTTAATCAAAGCGTTTAGAGAATTATTATACCCTGTTTATTGTTCTATGCTGTTGAAGAACCAATTTTTATTTCCGCAAGGAAACAAGCTTTTTAAGTAATGAAAAAACGCATGGTCATATTGGGTGGAGGAGAAAGTGGGGTCGGTGCGGCGTTGCTTGGAGTTAAGGAAGGCCTGGATGTTTTCGTGAGCGATGCGGGCCCAATAAAAGACGTTTATAAAAATGAGTTGACTGAAGCAGGGATTGCCTTCGAAGAAAATGGACACAGCTCGGAGTTGATCATGAATGCGGATGAGGTGATGAAGAGTCCAGGGATACCTGAAAAAAATGAACTGGTGAAAGCCATACGGGCGGCAAACATACCGGTGATCAGTGAAATTGAATTTGCATTTCGTTACAAGGGTACAAGCAAAATTGTTGCGATTACCGGAAGCAATGGAAAAACGACCACCACTGCGTTGATACATCACATCTGCAAAACCGCGGGTCTCGATTGTGCGCTGGTGGGGAACATCGGTTATTCTTTTGCGAAACAGATGGCTGAAGATCCGAAGCCGCTTTACATCGCGGAGATAAGTTCTTTCCAGTTAGATGACATTCAAACTTTCAGGCCTGATGTGGCTATCCTCACAAATATCACGGAGGATCACCTGGATAGGTACGATTACAAAATGCAACTGTATGTGGACAGCAAATTTCGCATCGCCGAAAATCAACAGGCAGGAGATGTTTTTATTTACAATATCGACGATTCAGTAACAATAGATAATATAGACAAATACACCATTAAATCAACTTTATACCCGATCACCATGAGTAAAGAACTGCCGCAGGGTGCATACCTGACAAACGCACAAATGCACCTTAAATGGAAAAATGAAGAAATGCAGATGAGTATCGAAGATTTCGCTTTAAAAGGAAAACACAACCAGTACAACAGTATGGCAGCTAGCCTGGCAGCAACAGCTTTGGACATTCGGAAAGAAAACATCAGGGAGTCATTACAAACCTTTCAAAGTCTTGAACACCGGATGGAAACGGTGGCGACCATCAAGGGAGTGCAATTCATTAATGACAGTAAGGCGACCAATGTTAACAGTACCTGGTTTGCTCTTGAAAGTATGGAGAAGCCGACGATCCTGATCCTGGGTGGTGTTGATAAAGGCAACGATTATGCGCTGTTGAAAGAATTGGTAAAAGAAAAAGTAAAGGCAATTGTTTGCATGGGTGCTGAGAACAGGAAAATACATGAATCGTTTGGCGACATCGTGTCACTGATGGTTAACACCGGTACGGCACAGGAAGCAGTGCAGGCAGCCTTTCATTTTGCTGATAAAGGTGATGTCGTTTTACTGAGCCCTGCCTGTGCAAGCTTTGATCTTTTTAAAAATTATGAAGACAGGGGTGCACAATTTAAGCAGGCTGTGAAAGACCTGTAAATAAATGAATATGGAAGAGAACATTAACCTGCGGTCATTCTTCACACCCAATATCAGTGATATGGGTGGAAACCTGGTCAACAAGACCAAGGGTGACCGTGTGATATGGGCGATCGTAATTATTCTTACGCTCATCAGCCTGTTGGTGGTGTATAGCAGCACAGGTTCATTGGCATATAAATATAGTAAGAGCACCGAGAGCTACCTGTTTAAACAGTTTGCTTTTATTATCCTTGGTGTATTGCTCATATATTTTGCGCATCGGGTGAACTACACCATCTATTCAAGGGTAGCACTGATCCTCTTCCTGGTCTCAATTCCATTGTTGATATACACTTACTTTTTTGGAGCCACCTTAAATGAAGGAAGCAGGTGGATCAAATTGCCGGTGATCAATTTAACATTTCAAACTTCAGATCTTGCAAAGCTGGCCCTGTTCATGTACATGAGCAGGCAGCTCAGTAAAAAACAATTGGTCATCAAAGATTTTAAGAAAGGTTTTCTCCCGATCATTATCCCGGTGATCACGATTTGTGCGCTGATTGCGCCAGCCAATTTATCAACTGCGATGCTCGTCTTTGGTACCAGCATTATGTTGATGTTTATCGGCCGCGTTAACACAAAGCATATCCTCGCGACGGTGGCGATCGGTTTAATTCCAGTCATGATCCTGCTGTTGGTTGCGGTTAACTACTATGACAAAGAAGAACATAAGGCAAAAGAATTACCCGCGATGTTTGCCTCGGGACGGGTGCCAACCTGGATAAGCCGCATTCAAACATTCCTGTACAGTTCCAAGGGGGATGCGAATGAGAAAACTTACCAGATCAACCAGGCAAAAATTGCCATTGCAAGTGGTGGCTGGTTAGGAAGAGGACCAGGAAACAGCAATGCAAGAAACTTCCTGCCACATTCTTACAGTGATTTTATTTATGCGATCATCCTGGAGGAATACGGGCTACTCGGAGGAGCATTCATCGTGTTCATCTACCTGCTCTTTCTCTATCGATGTATCCGGCTTTATCGAAAATGTCCTTTCGCCTTTGGAGCTTTTCTCGCATTGGGATTAAGTTTCACGCTGGTAGTACAGGCCATTGCCAATATGGGTGTTAACGTAAATGTTTTTCCAAACACAGGGGTAACCTTACCGCTGGTGAGCATGGGTGGTAGTAGTTTTCTTTTCACCTGTTTATCCATCGGGATCATATTAAGTGTTGCACGAAACGTGGAGCAAATGGAAAGCCCGATGGCACCGGCTGGTGTATTAGATGCATAAATGTTGACTTCGTAAATATAAAAATGAACATTGCCTGAATGCAGGATAACGTGGAAATAGGAAACAATTTTAGTGGAGTTGCAGTGAAACCTGGAACAGGTTTTCCGCGTATTATCATCGCGGGTGGAGGCACGGGGGGGCATATATTTCCAGCGATCGCCATTGCAAATGCACTTAAAAAAATGCAGCCCAACACGGAAATATTATTTGTAGGTGCAAAGGATAAAATGGAAATGGAGAAAGTTCCGCTGGCAGGTTATAATATCGAGGGGATAGACATCGCAGGGTTTAACCGAAGTTCTTTGATTAAAAATGTTGGTCTTCCTTACAAGCTCGTAAAGAGTTTTTTACAAGTGCGGGACATCATCCGTCTTTTCAAACCTGGTGCTGCAGTTGGTGTTGGAGGTTACTCAAGTTTCCCGGTATTGAAATATGCACAGTCACGCGGGATAAAAACTTTCATCCATGAAAGCAATGCATTTGCCGGTAAAGCAAATGCGATGCTTGGAAAAAAGGCCACGCGTGTTTTTGTTTCGGCGCATGGCATGGAGAAATTTTTTCCTTCCGAGCGATTACTGCTTACCGGTAATCCTGTTCGTGCAAGCATTACTGATAGTAAGATCACGAAAGAAGATGCCATCAGGTTCTTCCAGTTAGATCCTTATAAAAAGACGGTTCTATCGATTGGCGGAAGCCTTGGTGCGAAAAATATAAACAAAGCGGTTGCGGCAAACATTGATGCTTTTGAACAAAACAACCTGCAATTGATCTGGCAAACAGGAAAACCGTTCGCGGCTGAGGCGCGGGAACTGGCCGATGGAAAAGCGAACGTTTGGGTAAATGATTTTATCACCCAGATGGAGTACGCATACGCGGCGGCAGACGTAGTTATAAGCAGGAGCGGCGCAATGTCCATTGCCGAGTTATGTATCATGGAAAAGCCCGCAGTTTTTGTGCCCTATCCATTTGCTGCGGAAGATCACCAGACAGCCAATGCACTCAACCTTGTTAACCACCAGGCTGGGTTACTTGTTCATGATAAAGATGCCATAGAAAAGCTGATCCCGACGGTGATTGATTTAATGAAAGATGAAGAGCGGCAGGAGCACTTGAGACTAAACATTGGCACATTGGCTATGCGAAACGCAGATGATGTAATTGCAAAAGACATATTAAACCTTCTTTAAAGACTTGTTGCCAGATAAATTATTTCGGATCACAATTAAATGAAAGCATACCACCAAATATTAAAACACCTCGATGTACCGGTTAGCGGGCAGGATTATAGCGCGTCTACCGATGCCGCTTATTTCCTTGGCATTGGTGGTATTGGTATGAGTGCAATTGCGCGCTATTTTAATTCGCTTGGGGTAAAGGTGAGCGGGTATGACAAAACGCCAACTGAGCTTACAAAAAAATTAGAGGCTGAAGGAATTAAGATTCACTATGAAGATAACACGGCACTTGTTGATAAGACTGCGCAGTTAGTGGTATTTACCCCTGCGGTTCCTGCGGCACACCAGGAATTAAATTACTTCCGCGATCACAACTATACAGTTGTGAAAAGAAGTGATGTGCTCGGTGCAATAACCAATAGTTCTTTCAATATATGTGTTGCAGGTACCCATGGGAAAACCACCACAAGCACGATGGTAGCTCATATTCTGCGCCACAGCGAATTTGGATGTAATGCTTTTCTTGGCGGTATATCGGGCAACTATAATAGTAATTTCTGGAGTAGTGAAAATAATGTGGCAGTAGTTGAAGCGGATGAATATGATCGCAGCTTTTTAAAGTTGAGTCCTGATGTAGCCATCATTACTTCAATGGATCCTGATCACCTGGATATTTATGGTACACCCGAAGCAATGGAGCAGGCGTTCATTGATTTTTCAACACGCGTGAAACCCAACGGACTCCTGATTTCAAAACACGGACTGAAAAGGGGTACTGAATTGTCGGCCGCCAACCAGCTCACCTACGATGTTAATGATGACAGCGCTAACGCTTCAGCCTTGAACATTCAAATGAATAATGGAAGCTACCAGTTTGATGTCCGCATTGCAGATGCGTCAGGTTCTGTTGCAAAGATTGAAAATATCGTCCTGAACATGGGTGGTATGCATAACATTGAAAATGCACTTGCTGCCATTATTGTCGCAAAACATGTGGGGATATCAGAAGATGAAATTCGCTCGGCAGTCGCTGCATTTAAAGGCGTGAAAAGGAGATTCGAGTACATCGTGAAAGAAGAAGCTGGAGTTTTTATCGACGATTATGCGCATCACCCTGCAGAATTAAAAGCATTGATCACCGGTGCGAAAGAATTATTTCCAGGGAAAAAATGTACGGTTGTTTTCCAACCGCATTTGTTCAGCCGTACAAAGGATTTCTCGGGTGAATTCGCTGCGGTGCTGGACCTCGCGGATGAAGTGATCCTGTTGCCAATCTATCCTGCGCGGGAGTTGCCGATGGCCGGAGTAAGCAGTCAACTTATTCTTGACGCAATGCAAGTTGAAGACAAGCGGATCATGGACAAAGAAGCACTCCTGGATTACATTCGAAACAATGAAAAGACATTTTTGATCACGGCGGGAGCCGGTGATATTGATAGATTAGTTACACCATTAAAAGCAATCATTCAAACTGCAGTTAAATAACTGCTTGCAATGAAAAAAAGATTCACTATACAAAGCATTTTGTTTACCAGCTTTTGGATCATCGTAGCTGCTGGTATGGTTGTAATGTTGGTAGCTGCCATCCAGAAAAAAGATGCCCAGCACTGCAGTGGTTTAAACATCACAATCCGTGGAGTGAGCAACCATTTTTTTGTAGATAAAAAGGATATCCAGCAAACCATTCGCCTGATATCCGGGGGGAACCCAGTCGGTAAATCCATTGGGTCATTCAATCTCCAGTCTATCGAAGAAGCCCTGCAAAAAAATATCTGGGTCCGGTCGGCACAGTTGTTCTTTGACAACAATGAAGTGCTGCAGGTGAATGTCCTGGAGCGGGAGCCGATGGCGCGGGTTTTCACTACCGGCGGAACAACTTTTTACCTGGACAGTTCGGTTGCAATGATGCCATTGAGTGATAAGTTTTCAGCAAGGCTTCCGGTCTTCACCAATTTTCCTTCAGACAAAAAAGTATTGCTGAAGGCAGACAGCAACCTGCTTCGTGGTATCCTCGACGTGAGTATCGCCTTGCAGGCTGACTCTTTCCTGATGGCAATGATCGAGCAAGTGGATATCACCGAACAACGCACCTTCGAAATGGTTCCAAAGATCGGCAACACGACGATCATCTTTGGAGACGCAAAAGAAGTTACTGAGAAGTTCAACAAGTTGCAGGTATTCTACAAAGAGGTGATCGTTAAAGCCGGGTGGAATAAATATTCCGTGATCGATGTGCAATACAAAAACCAGGTAGTTGCCAGCCGGAAAGGAGTAAAAGAAGTGGCGGCCGATTCAATCAGGACACTCCAGTTAATGAAGATCATTGCGGAAAACGCTGAGCGTATGTCGGTCGATACCTTACAGGTGATCTCACATGATAACGAACAAAATACTACCAATAGCAATCTCATTCATCAATCGATCGAAAGAGATGATAACAACAGTTCATCCAATACCATTGAAGAATCTCTACCACAAGGAACAGCGCCGGCTGAAAAGCCAGTAACGCAGCCGGCCGCCCCGTTTGTCACATTAGCAAAGCCCGTAAAAGCGGAGCCTAAAGCTTCGATTGTCCCAAAGAAGCCGGTGCAGAAAACGGTAGAACTAAAGAAACCAAAAGCAGTGATGCAAAAACCAGCGGTACAAAAGCCGGCAGCGAAAAAAGCGACTAATGAGTATTAAAGGAAAAAGAAAAGTTGAAACGATGAAGGTGAATACCACGACAAACGAGATGACCATTAACCATCAACAATGAAACACTAAAACGACACACACAAACACAAACATACAACTATGAGTAATGAACACATGAAAACTTCACGCGATGATAATGGGGCAGCCAATAGCAACCCGGTTATTGTCGGCCTTGATATCGGCACAACAAAAATTGCCGCTATCGCCGGGCGAAAAAATGAATACGGCAAACTGGAGATCCTCGGTTTCGGCCGGGCAAACAGTAATGGCGTACAACACGGTATGGTATTAAACATCGATCAAACAATCAAGGCGATAGAAATGGCGCTGAAGAATTGTTATGATTCTAATCCTAACCTAACGATTGAAGAGGTGTATGTCGGCATTGCCGGTCACCACATCAAGAGTTTGCAAACACGCGGTGATATCGTTCGCCAGGCAACTGAAGAAGAAATTCGCCAGGAAGAAGTTGACCGGCTGATCGCGGATCAATACCGCACCTACATCCCTGCCGGTGACCAGATCATTGATGTAATCCCGCAGGAATTTACAGTTGATAATTTCCAGAACATTCCTAACCCGATCGGGTATAGTGGTGTAAAAGTTGGCGCAAATTTTCACATCATCACAGGTGATAAGAACGCGATCCGCAATATTAACCGCAGTGTTGAAAAGGCTGGGTTGAATACAAAAGACCTGGTGCTGCAACCGCTCGCATCTGCTGCTGCAGTAATGTGCGACCAGGACCTTGAGGCTGGAGTTGCCATCGTAGATATTGGTGGTGGTACTACGGATCTGGCTGTGTTTTACGAAGGTATTTTAAAGCACACAGCCGTAATTCCTTTCGGTGGTGAAAACATCACCAATGATATTAAAAATGGACTTGGAGTGTTGAAGACGCAGGCCGAACAAATGAAAGTGCAGTTCGGTAGTGCTTTGAGCGACGAAGCGAAGTCAAACGCGTTCATCACCATTCCGGGATTACGCGGTATGCAGCCAAAAGAGATCAGCGTAAAAAATCTTGCGGCAATCATACAGGCTCGTATGAGCGAGATCATGGATTTTGTAACCTATCATTTAAAGCAGGTTGGGCTCGACACACGCTTATTAAATGGAGGTGTCATCTTAACGGGTGGTGGGTCACAATTGAAACACCTGATTCAACTGACAGAATATGTTACCGGTTTGAACGCCAGGATCGGTTACCCGAATGAACACCTTGCAGGTGGACACATCGACGAGCTGGCGAAGCCTATGTATAGTACTTGTATTGGCCTTATCCTTAAAGGCTATAACGATTACGAAAACAAGAACAAGCAGTTTGAGGAATCTTTCCGCAGGGTGCAGGTTCCAGCTTCATTACAACAGCCACCAGTAGACGAAGTAATTGCAACTGAAGAGGAAGTAATTGCGGAAGAACAAGCGGTGCATGTAAAAAATGTGAAGCAGCGGAAATCTCTGAAAGGATTTATGGACTCATTCAAAATAGGATTGATTGATTTGTTCAAAGAAGAAGAAGACGCGAAATTTTAAAGTTGAAAATATCCCCGGTGCGCCGGGAAAGAATAAGTCCTTGTTATTTTTTAGATCTGTTACACTAACAAGTTCCGGGAGCCGGAACGCTAACCCATAATTATAAATCATTCCATTTTCTGCCTTACTAACGGAAAGCATGGAAAGTAAAATTAAAAAGCACTTCATGATCACGAACAACAAAAAGATCATTGGAGATGCTTTTAAGGAAACAAAGAATATGATACAGTTTGATTTGCCAAAAGAACAGTCCTCCATCATCAAAGTGATTGGTGTTGGCGGCGGCGGAAGCAATGCGGTGAACCATATGTTTTCGCAAAATATAGAAGGTGTGAACTTCATCATCTGTAACACAGATGCGCAGGCGATTGCACAAAGCAAGGTGCCAAATAAAATTCAACTCGGGCCACACCTTACGCAAGGTCTTGGTGCAGGAGCGAATCCCAACATCGGGCGCCAGGCGACAGAAGAAAGCCTCGAAGAGATCAAGCGCATACTGGAGGTAAACACCAAGATGGCGTTTATTACCGCAGGTATGGGCGGTGGAACCGGAACCGGTGGTGCCCCGATCCTCGCGAAAATTTGTAAGGATCTTGGAATCCTTACTGTCGGTATCGTAACAACGCCGTTCGCCTACGAAGGGAAAAAACGCTTGTCCCAGGCTGAAGAAGGAATCTCTTTGTTGAAAGACCATGTAGATACTTTGCTTGTGATCAGTAATGATAAACTGCGTCACCAGTTTGGAAATCTTAAAATGAAAGAGGCCTTTGAAAAAGCTGATAATGTGTTGGCTACCGCGGCAAAATGTATTACCGACGTCATCAACAGTACCGGCCAGATCAACGTGGATTTTGCCGATGTATGTACCGTGATGAGTAATGGCGGCGTAGCCATTCTAGGAAGTGCAATGGCAGAAGGTGAAGACAGGGCACAGGTAGCAATTGAAAGCGCATTGAATTCCCCATTATTGAACGACAATGACATTCGCGGGGCAAGATGGATCCTCATCAACATCAATTCCGCCGAAGGCGAAAATGAATTTACCATGGATGAAGTGGAGATCATTCAAAATTATTTGCTTAGCCAGGCAGGAGATGACAGTGATGTTATTCTTGGTCTTGGTTATGACAATACGCTGGGTGCGGGTATCAGCATTACGATCATCGCAACTGGCTTCGAACATAAAGATCCGTTTGCAAAAACGATCAATATGCCGAAAGAAGAAAAGCGTATGGATGATAAGGTCGTGCTTACGCTGGACATGCCGGAAAAAATTGCTCCAAAGCCACAGGTTGTTGCTCCGCAAGTGGGAGTAGAAGAGCCGGTGAAGGCGGAAGCGGCGCCGGTAGTTGAGCAACCTCAACCGGTTGAAAGAGAGGTAACTGAGTTGATGATGCCTACAATGAGTGTCGTAGAATCCCCGGAAAAAGTACAAGTACCTAGTAAAATTACTGTGGACAAATTTGAGGAGAAACCTGTGTTTTTTGAAATATCTTCGGCAGCAGATCAGGTTCCCATCATAGAATTTGAGATACCTGCAACTGCTTTACCTTCTGAGAAAATACAACCAAGTCACCCATCAACAAAAGAAACAATTCAGTATAAAGAAGCTAGCGCTCCACCTGCATCGTCAGCGGGTGGTTTTTTGGCCAAGCCCTCGAATATATATATAGAGGAGCCTAAGCCTACAACAAAATCCAACACTTTGGAAGAACTGACCTCTATGCAGAGTACGGTCCAGGAAGACGAGCCTGCTTTCGAAATGCGTATGGTGGTCAAGGATTCCCATCAAGCGGCGGAGGAGAAGCCCCAAGTACAACAAACTCAGCCAATCATGATGTCCAACGTTGAGGAGCGGGCAATGCCTGACGAAACAGAGGAATTACGGCGCCGGGCTATGGATCGAATTGCAAAACTGCGTAATTTGTCATTCAATATTAACGCGGCCGATCCGAATAATGAGTTTGAAACGGTTCCAGCTTACCTTCGCCGCAATATGGAATTGCACAACTCCATTGCGGATGTTGAGAGTTTCTATAGCAACTACACTGTGAAGTCTGATGAAAATAACCAGGCTGAAATTAGCACCATCAATACATTTTTAGACGGCAAAAAACCTGATTAATATAACAGGTCACTGTTCCTTTTTATCAAAGGTTCAGTAACCTGTTTTTGTATGTGCCTTAAACGGCAATTGTTTTTACTTATAGTTTGTGGGCCCCCTGCTGAAAAGCGGGGGGCTGTGTTTTTACTGCTTAAAGTCGGCCCGCTTCATGGTGCCGGGTGCCATGTGATCTCCTTCAACGAAATCGAAATTCACAAAGCGAACATTTTTGAGCTCTGTCAAAGAAAAAGTTGTTGACGACATATAATTGTAGGCACCACTGCTGCCCATTCCCTGCGTTAGTGTATTGCTCTGCGGTATCGCCACGTAAATGGTATCGTGTGAAATTTTCTTGTACTCGAGTTTTACATCATCCCAGGAATTATTGATCTCGTTGATAATTTTTTCAGCGGTTAACGTGTCTGGATTCACTTTTCGCTGTTGCTTCAATACCACGTGCTGGTTGGCCGTATCATAGGAAGCAGACCAGATCAGGTTATTGATCCGCACTGGAACTTCTGCTGCAGTTGTCACTACTTCTGTGGGTAGGTATGTAGTATCTCCCGCCGCAGTGTCGGCATCAGTGCTGCTGTTGTTGCAGGAAGAAATCGCAATTACTAAACCACATAAGATTTTCAAATAACGCATAACACAAAATTTAAATGTTGAACAGTTTTGATGTTTTAAAGATAAATATTTTCCCCAAGCCCATTGTTTACGGCCACCGCATTGCCCATGTTCTTTTACTTTTTTGTAGAAGTATGCCGGCGGGCTAGATGATACAATTTTAATGCTACGAAACAGATCCAGCCTAAAAACACAACGAAGCTGATCTTTTGAACAATGGGCAAATACCGGAGCAATGAAATAGTGTGGTAGAAGATGTTA
>JAURWD010000051.1 GCA_030655145.1 Ferruginibacter sp. | reverse complement strand
CTTTACTTCTTCGATAGGGAAAAAATTTACAATGGGGCTTACGGGTTTCTTTCTTATTACTTTTCTGATCGTACACTGTGGTATTAATTCGATGATCTTTTATAACGACAATGGCGAAACGTTTAACCATTGGGGCCATTTCATGGGAGATAACCTCATCATCCGAACTATGGAGATAGGATTGTTTCTTTTCCTGTTGTTGCACATTGTACAGGGCATCATTCTTTGGAGACAAAATACGAAGGCGCGGCCGGTGAGTTATGCCATGAACAACTCCAGCGCAAACAGCAAATGGTACAGTAGAAGCATGGGCCTTCTTGGTACCCTTATTTTACTTTTCCTTGTCTTACATATTTATCATTTTTGGGCCCCTTCAAGATTTGGAGGTGTTGGCGTCATCGAACCTTTGAAAGAAGCTTTCCTTCCTACCTATAATAACCAGGAAGTGCACAACCTATATGCGCAAATGCAATTCATTTTTCAAAACAATTTATTAGTCGTAGTTGTTTACATCCTTGGCGTCATCTCTTTGTGCTGGCATTTACTTCATGGTTTTCAAAGTGCATTTCAAACTTTCGGTTTAAACCATAAACGCTACACACCGCTGATCAAAGGAGTGGGTATTTTTTATTCAGTTGTTATTTGCCTGCTCTTCGCTGCAATGCCACTTGCATTTTATCTTAACTGGATCGACTAGGCATATACGTTAGTCCTGGGATCGAACCAGCGCACATTCAAAACGACGTAACTGACAATTACCATTTACTAATAAATAATTAATCTTCGCTATGTCATTAAATTCAAAAATTCCCAATGGAGAGATCAGTGACAAATGGGATGATTACAAGGGGCACGTAAAACTGGTTAATCCGGCTAACAAGCGTAAACTCGAGGTCATTGTCGTGGGAACAGGTCTTGCCGGCGCCTCAGCTGCTGCTGCCCTGGGAGAGATGGGATATAAGGTAAAAGCATTTTGTTTCCAGGATAGCCCACGCCGGGCACACAGCATCGCGGCGCAGGGTGGTATCAATGCCGCGAAGAATTACCAGAATGACGGAGACTCAGTTTTCCGCCTTTTTTATGACACCGTAAAAGGTGGAGACTACCGGGCCCGCGAAGCAAATGTGCATCGCCTCGCCGAAGTTAGCTCCGCGATCATAGACCAATGCGTGGCACAGGGCGTTCCTTTTGCCCGCGAATATGGTGGCTTATTAAGCAACCGCAGTTTCGGCGGCACCCAGGTACAAAGAACTTTTTATGCAGCTGGTCAAACAGGTCAGCAACTTTTGTTGGGTGCATACAGTGCTTTGGAAAGGCAGGTTGCGCTTGGAAATGTTGAAATGTATTCCAGGCACGAAATGCTGGATGTGGTCATGATAGATGATAAAGCGAGGGGCATCATCGCCCGCGATCTGATCACAGGAAAATTGGAACGTCATTTCGGTCATGCGATCCTGTTATGCAGCGGTGGTTATGGCAACGTATTTTATTTGAGCACAAATGCCATGGGTAGCAACGTAACTGCTGCCTGGAAGGCACATAAAAAAGGAGCATTTTTTGGTAACCCATGCTTCACGCAAATTCATCCAACATGCATTCCTGTTAGTGGCGATTATCAAAGTAAGCTGACGCTGATGAGTGAGTCGTTGCGGAACGATGGACGGATCTGGGTGCCAAAGAAAAAAGACGATAACAGGAAGGCAACAGAGATTCCTGAAGACGAAAGAGATTATTATTTAGAAAGAAGATATCCCGCCTTTGGTAACCTGGTTCCAAGAGACGTGGCATCCCGCGCAGCGAAAGAAAGATGTGATGAAGGATACGGCGTAGGCACAACCAAATTAGCTGTGTACCTCGATTTTGCAGATGCCATTAAACGGTATGGTAGAATTGAAGCCGGCAAAACGGGTAGAGCTGATCTTGATGAAGCCTCCATCATTGCTCTTGGAAAAGCCGTGGTAGAAGAAAAGTATGGTAACCTTTTCGAGATGTATGAAAAGATCACCGGTGAAAATCCATACGTTGTTCCAATGCGCATTTACCCGGCTGTTCACTATGTAATGGGCGGCCTGTGGGTTGATTACGAATTACAAACAACCGTGAAAGGTTTATATGCACTTGGCGAAGCTAACTTCAGCGATCATGGCGCAAATCGCCTTGGTGCTTCAGCCCTGATGCAGGGATTGGCAGATGGATATTTCGTGATCCCGTACACACTGGGAAATTACCTGGCGGATGAGATTCGCACAGCTAATATTCCCCTCGATCACCCGGCATTTGTTGCTACTGAAAAAGAGGTAAACGATCGCATTAATCACCTGATGAATATCAAGGGTACACAATCGGTTGAAAGTTTTCATAAGCGTTTAGGAAAGATCATGTGGGATAAATGCGGTATGGCCCGTAACGAAAACGGATTAAAAGAAGCCATCGAGGAGATCAGGGAATTGAAAAAAGAATTCTGGAGTAATGTGCGTATACCCGGTTCAGTTAGTGGTATCAATCCCGAACTGGATAAAGCCGGCCGGGTTGCCGATTTTATAGAACTTGGTGAGTTGATGTGTATGGATGCTTTACAAAGAAGAGAAAGTTGTGGTGGACATTTTCGAGAAGAATCACAAACGGAAGAAGGAGAGGCAAAACGTGACGATGAAAACTATAGCTACGTTTCTGCCTGGGAATATAAAGGAGAAAGTGACTGGGTGTTGAATAAGGAAGAACTTACGTTTGAAATCGTGAAACCAACCCAGCGTAGTTATAAATAGCAGACCAGGGCTGCCTCTCCTGGTTTCACCTATCATTTCTTTTTCAAAAGCGAAGCATGAAAGTCAGCGGATTTACTTTTGTAAAGAATGCAGTGAAATATGGTTACCCGGTAGTAGAATCGATTCAATCGATCTTACCCATGGTAGATGAAATGGTGGTGTGCCTTGGGGATTCGGAAGATGCGACAAATGAATTAATCGCGACGATCGATTCGCCCAAAATAAAGATCATCCATTCAGAGTGGGATCCAAGTCTGAGGGCCGGGGGAAAAGTCCTGGCGGTAGAAACAAATAAAGCGATGGATGCAACAGCATCGGATGCTGATTGGCTCTTTTACATACAGGCAGACGAAGTGGTACACGAACAATACCATTTTGCCATTTTGAAAGAAATGGCAAAATATAAAAATGATGCAAGGGTAGAAGGGTTCGTATTTCACTACCACCATTTTTATGGAAGCTATCAATTGATTGGTGATGGAAGGAAATGGTACTCGAAAGAAGTGAGGGTTATTCGTAATGATAAATCGATCCGGAGCTACAAAGATGCGCAGGGATTTCGCTTCGTTGATAACCGGAAACTACAGGTAAAACTGATTGACGCTTACATTTATCATTATGGTTGGGTAAGAAATCCTGTTACCATGTTGGCAAAGTATAAAGACTTCGGTGCACACTGGGTTCCTAAACAGGAGCACGAACAATGGCAAGAGGAACTGGCGAAGAAAACGAAGCAATATGATTATTCTGATATTGATTCTGTAACCCCATTTGAAGGTACGCATCCGGCCGTGATGACAAATTTGGTTGCGAAGGAGGATTGGAAGGTGGATCTTGATGTATCGAAAAAGAAATTTAAAAATAGCAAACACCAGTTACTGTATTTCTTGTGGCGTAAGTTTGGTTGGAGGCCGTTTGAATACAGGAATTTTAAAAAAGTATAAACCACACATATCAATTTTATATGGAACACTACAACATGAATTTAACGCTGAAGGTTTGGCGGCAGCAAAATACAGAAGACAAAGGCGCTTTGGAAACCTACCAGGTGAAAAACATATCCTCCGAGATGTCTTTTCTTGAAATGTTTGACGTGCTTAATGAAGAATTGATTGTGGAAGGCAAAGATCCCATCGCTTTTGATCATGATTGCCGGGAAGGAATTTGTGGCGCCTGCAGCATGCACATCAACGGAAGGGCTCACGGACCCTGGTTTAAAAATACTACCTGCCAGTTACACATGCGGGCTTTCAAAGATGGAGATACCATTGTTGTAGAACCATTTCGCAGCGCGGCATTCCCCGTGTTAAAAGACCTCATCGTTGATCGTACTTCTTTCGATCGCATCATACAGGCGGGCGGTTATGTTTCAGTAAACACCGGTAACTCCCAGGATGCCAACGCGATTCCAATTGATAAGAAAAATGCAGATGACGCTTTTATGGCTGCTTCCTGCATTGGTTGCGGCGCCTGCGTAGCAACTTGTCCAAATGGAAGTGCCATGTTGTTCGTTGGAGCCAAGGTTTCCCAACTGGCATTATTACCGCAAGGTGCACCGGAACGTGAATCACGCGTGTTGAACATGGTGGCCCAAATGGATAAGGAAAGTTTTGGTAACTGCACCAACATTTACGCCTGCGAAGCAGAATGTCCAAAAGGTATTTCGGTTGCGAATATCGCGAGACTGAACCGGGAATATATCTCTGCCGGCTTCTCTACAGAATCTTAAACAAATAAAAATTTTTATAAATACATCAACCTCCCCACCGGGAGGTTTTTTTGCAGCTAAAACCCGCTAAATCTGGCCTTACACAATAAACAGTAACTTTAAACATTGTTCATAAAAGAATGACTTGAAACTGACCAGGCTATATTTACTGCTGCTTACGATCTGTTTTGTTCAACTTTCCAGGGCACAAAATAAACCGGCATCGCTTTCAAATCTTCGTATCAAAACTGTCCGGTTGCAAACCGGGATGTTGCGCATCGACACCCTTAGCCTCGTTCCGGGAAGTCTACAAATCACAAATATTTCCCCTTCGCAGTACCAGTTAGATGAGGTTAATGCAACCCTTTTCTGGATAAATCCTCCACCTGTCGATAGTGTTCAGCTCACCTACCGTGTTTTCCCATATAAACTGAATGCCGTTCATCGCAGGCTTAATTTTGATAGCATCCGGAACAACTTCATCCTCGAAAAGCCCTTTGTTTACCGGGTTAAAAATAAGCAGTCAAATGCCCTCTTCGATTTTGGCGACATCAATTATAACGGAAGTTTTGGACGAGGCATTTCTTTTGGTAATAGCCAGGATGCGGTCGTTAACTCAAACCTCAACCTTCAACTAAATGGCTTTATTGGAGATAGCCTCGAATTGACTGCAGCTGTTACGGATAATAACATACCGATTCAACCAGATGGCAATACCCAAGATCTCCGCGATTTTGACCGTATATTTCTCCAGGTGAAGAAAAAGGGCTGGCAGGTCAATTTCGGGGATATTGACATTCGTCAAAGCAAAAACTATTTTCTCAACTTCTACAAACGTCTGCAGGGCGCCTCCTTCATTACGGAGAACAAGCTCAGCAGGACCACGAACAATTCCCTGTTACTAAGTGGCTCCGTAGCCAAGGGTAAATTCAACCGGCAGGTACTGGTTCCGCAGGAGGG
>JAURWD010000033.1 GCA_030655145.1 Ferruginibacter sp. | reverse complement strand
GTATGTATTGTGATCTTGAGTAAGTCGTAAAACAACCATTGTTATTGAAAACCCGCAGCGTTACATTGAAATTTCCGGCCGCTGCATAAACGTGCTTCGGGTTTTGTTCGGTTGATGAAAGGCCATCACCGAAATCCCACTGCCAGGCGGAGATTGTTCCACTACCCGCTTTGCTCTCATCCTGAAAATCAACTGGTAAAGGAAAGCAACCACTCGTTGAAGAAGCGCTGAAAGCAACTTCCGGCCTCGCGGCAACAGTCACGAATTGGGTTTTAACGAGGGTGTCTGAGTGTGTACCATTACTAACGATCAGCTTGACTGTATACTGGCCTGAATTGAAATAACTCGCCGAGGGATTTTGAAGAAATGAAATAGTACCATTACCAAGGTCCCATTTCCAGTTGGTAGGATTGCCGGTAGATTTATCTGTAAAATGAACGATCAGGGGTGCACAGCCCGTTGGAGCTAACGCGGTGAAATCTGCTTGAAGTTGAGCCTTGGCGGCAAAACCACATAAAAGAAATGCAAGCAGAGAAATGGTGGGGAGTCCAAATCTGGCCTTCATAGGTCGGGATATTTTGCTTTGTTAATGCAGGTAACAAATGCTGTTAAGCCTGCAAGAGCTAAACTCTTTTCCGAAGCCTAAATTGTGTAGATGTGAACAAAAAACTGTTGTCGAAATTCTGCTACAACCTTTTCATGTGTAATACTTTGGGAGCAGTACTTCCCCACGGAGCAAGTTCCATGATGGGAACACCTTTCTTAGTAAACTTCCAGGAGCGATTGAGAAATTCAAATTCGGGAGGAGGTGCGGGTGTATTCAGGTTTATGATGAGTTTGCTGTAATCATCATTGCTCGACCAGGTACCGGAATAAGTTGTGCCCCCTTTCGTTCCGGTCATCGGGCCTTCATAAAAAGAGGTTGTCTTGGTTAAGATAAAATTGTATCCATCGTACCTGCTGGTGATATTTACGCCGGTGTCGGAAGCAAAATGAACAACATAATTTTTATTAAGAATGTTTTCTTCAAACAGGGCTTCCAAATCGCTTCTTGAACCTGCTGCTGCCCGCAACTTTTTACAACTACTCATCAGGAGAATGCAAGCGAAAGCTAGTGCAATGATCACCCGGCCACTATAAAGAATACGGATGACCTGGCTGAGCATGTTATGAGTAGATGTTGGTGAATTTGCTGGTTGCATAATCAATGAAGTATTTTGAGTTTAACTTTTCTCCTGTCACGTTGTAACACAATTCGCCTGAGGTGTAAAATCTGCCGTGCGGATAAATATTCGTCTTCAGCCAGTCCAGTATAGCATCATTCTTCCCCCTGGCAATCTCCTCCTCTAAGGACGGATTTTGTCGCTGAATCGCTGCGTAAAACTGGGCTGCATAAATACTTCCCAGGCTATAGGTAGCGAAGTACCCAAAACTTCCATGGCTCCAATGAATGTCCTGCAGGCAGCCTCGTTTGTCGTCCGGGACAATCACCCCGAGATACTGCTTATAAAGTTCATTCCAGTAAGCAGGGATATCTTTTGAGCCAAGAGTTCCTTCAATCAGTCGTTTTTCCAGCTCATAGCGGATCATAACGTGCAGGTGATAAGTCAACTCATCTGCTTCAGTCCTGATCAATGAAGGTTCAACCCTGTTGATTCCGTTATAAAATTCCTCGATGGAAAGTTTGTCTAACTGCCCAGGAAAGAACGTTTTCAACAGCTGAAAATTGTGTTCCCAAAAAGGCTTGGCTCTTCCAACCGAGTTCTCCCATAAGCGGCTTTGGCTTTCATGAATGCTCAGACTGCAATATTCGCCCAGGGGCAAACCGTACTGCTCTTCGGGAAGGCCTTGTTCGTACAAGGCATGACCACCCTCGTGAATGCAGCTCCAGGTCATATTTCCCAGGTCGTGTTCATCAATCCTGGTAGTAACTCGAACGTCCCTGCTATTGAAATTTATGGTGAAGGGGTGAAGGCTGATATCCTGTCTCCCGGCTTCAAAGTCAAACCCAATTCGCTTAAGAATTTCCATTCCAAACTTCCACTGTTTATTTGTATCGAAAGATTGGGAGAGAAATTTGTTGTCAACCTGGGGCTTCTGGCGAACTTCATTAAGAAGGGAGATCAATTGAGGTTTTAGGTCTTCGAAAATCTCATCGGTTATAGCCACGGTTAACCCTTTGTCGTAATCGTTCATTAAGGCGTTGTACCGGTGTACTTTGTAGCCGAGTAGTTCAGCTTCCTGTTTTTTCAATTCGATTACAGTATGGAGTGGAGCATGGAAAATTTCAAAGTTATTTTCAGCACGCGCCTTGGCCCAGGCATGATAAGACCGGGTAACCGCCTCGCTCATTTCGCGGACAAATGCACCGCTGAGCTTTTTATTTCTTTCATAATCTTCGAGGCTGAGTTGCACATTTTTTTTCTCTTGAATTCCCAGATCCTCCCTTGCATTTAACTCCTGTAACAAAGCGCCTAATTTTTCTGATATGAAGAGTTCATGAGCGGTCTCAGTTAAAGTAGCGATTTGGCGTCCCCGGAATTCATTTCCTTTCGGCGGCAGGTAGGTTTCCTGGTCCCATTGCAATACAGCTGACGCATACTTTACGTCGGCTATTTTCTGCATCTTTGTTTTGTACTCATCGTATAAACCCGCTGAACTCATCTGTCAATTATTGAAATGAAAATTCAAGATATTACATCTTTTCTAGAATCATTTGCACCGCCATCTTTGCAGGAAAGTTATGATAACGCCGGGTTACTAACTGGCGAGGCCCAGTGGGAATGCACTGGCGCAATTACCTGCCTTGATGCAACGGAACCAGTTGTGCTGGAGGCTATAGAGAAAAAATGTAACCTGATCATCGCACATCACCCGATCATTTTTAGTGGGTTGAAGAAAGTCAATTCAAGCACTTACATCGGGAGATCCGTCATTACCGCGATCAAAAACGACATCGCTATATATTCGATCCACACCAACCTGGATCATGTCATTGATGGGGTCAACGGGAGGATGGCAGACCGGCTTGGATTGATCAATCGGCGTGTTTTGATGCCGAAGGGAAATATCCTGAAAAAACTTGTCACCTACGTTCCTCATTCCCACGCTGCTCAAGTTAGGGATGCCGTGCTTGCCGCCGGCGCCGGCGAGATCGGGCAATACAGCGAATGCAGTTTCAACTCAAAGGGAGACGGCACGTTCAAGGCAAATGATGGTGCGAAGCCGTTTGTCGGCCAGGTCGGCTTGCGACATACCGAGCAGGAAACAAAAATCGAAACGATTTTCCCGGCATGGAGAGAGGGAGAAATTCGCCGGGCGTTGATCAACGCTCATCCATATGAAGAAGTTGTATATGATATTTATCCCCTGGAGAACTCCGAGGAGCAGGTTGGCAGTGGTCTTTTAGGCGAACTTTCCGTAGCATTGGATGAAACAGCATTTCTACACTTGCTGAAAGAACAATTTGAGCTGGAAGTCATCAGGCATACACCTTTTATGGGTAGGACAGTGAAAAAAATTGCTCTTTGCGGTGGCGCGGGTAGTTTCCTGATCGGGGCAGCCATTGCCTCCGGGGCGGATTTCTATGTTACCGGCGATGTTAAATACCATGAATTTTTTGATGCAAACGCCAAAATAGTTATTGCCGACATTGGGCACTACGAAAGCGAGCAGTTCACCCAGCACCTGCTCGTTGATATTTTGACCGAAAAATTCCCTAACTTTGCCGTCCAAAAAACACAGGTTAAAACGAACCCTGTGAACTACTTTGGATAAAAAAAGGCTGTTTCAAAGCCGCAAACAACAATTAATAATTTATGGCAGCAGTAAAAGATTTCTCCGTAGAAGAAAAATTAACCTCTCTTGTTCATTTACAAAAAGTGGATTGCAAGCTGGATGAAATTCAGATCCTGAAGGGAGAGTTACCGATGGAAGTTAAGGACCTGGAAGATGAAATTGAAGGGTTGCATGCACGCCAAACACGAGTAGAGGAAGAGATTAACGGGATGCAGGAATTTATCAATCAAAAGAAAGAGGCCATTAAAGACGCCGAGGCCCTGGTAAAAAAATACGAGAAGCAAAGCGATAATGTAAAGAATAACCGCGAATTCGAAGCCATCAATAAAG
>JAURWD010000038.1 GCA_030655145.1 Ferruginibacter sp. | reverse complement strand
CCTTTGTGATGATTTTAATTACCGGTGTCCTGGAGAAAAAACATTTAACCCTTAAAATTTAGTTTCTTATGTCTAGTCTTTTTAAGTTACCCGCTCACCTGCTTAAAGGATTAATGTGTTTGCTGGTTGTTTCTTTTATCCATATTGACCTGCTGGCGCAGAAAGAAAAAAAGGTGGTGATCGGCTATGTCGGCGGATTCCGTGGAGTGGTAAACACCAACATCATCGAGGCAGAGAAACTAACCCACATTAACTACGCTTTCGTAGATATACGAAATGGGCAGGCCTGGCTGCAAGATGAAAAAACCGACAGCATAAATTTCCGGACCCTCAATGCACTTAAGCAGAAAAATCCCGCCCTCAAAATCCTTATCTCGATCGGCGGCTGGTCCTGGAGTGAAAATTTTTCCGATGCCGTGTTAACTGATTCCGCCCGCCGGATCTTTGCGGCAAGCTCAGTTGCGATCATGCACAACTACGGCCTCGACGGCGTTGACATAGATTGGGAATATCCCGCAATGAAAGGAGAAGAAGGCAATATTTACCGGCCGGAGGATAAACAAAATTTTACCCACATGTTCCGGCAGACCAGAGAAGCGCTGGACAGCTTGAAAAAACTTACCGGCAAAGAGTACCTCCTGACGACAGCCGTCGGGGGCTCTAATTCATTCATCAGCAACACCGAGATGGATAAACTCGCCCCCTACCTGGATTACATCAACCTGATGACCTATGATTTCAGCTGGCAACGGGCAGGTCATCACACTAACCTTTTTTTCGCTAAAGGAGATACAACGAGTTCCGCGGATAAAACAGTGCAGGCCTATATTGCTGCAGGAGTACCCGCTTCGAAACTGGTGCTGGGACTTGCTTTTTATGGGAAGGGCTCGATTGTGAAAGATTCGGTAGGTGACTGGTTCAATAAACCTGTCGTTGCTACCACCCGTGGGGGTGGATTTAGTTTTATCAAAGACAGCCTGCTCAATCAACCCGGTTACGTTGCGCATTGGGATAAAAAAGCGAAAGCACCGTACCTCTTCAATAAAAACACTAAAACATTTATCACCTACGACAATGAAAAATCAATTCGCCTTAAATGTAAATATGCCACTAAACACGGGCTGGCGGGCGTAATGTTCTGGGAATACAACAATGACCCGAAGGGATACCTGTTACAGGTTGTTGATGACGTTTTTAATTAATCAGTTTAACTCACGCCAATAAACTTATAAAGAAAAAGCAACCGTCCCGGCTGCCTCCCATTTTTTTTGTGTGGAGGCATTTTTAGCCTAAATTGTAGCAGGTTCTTGATACAACCAACTGCTTTTAAAACACCTTCCTGATGAAAAATGCTAACCGTGGCCCCATCATTTATATAGAAGACGATTTGGATGACCGGCACATATTTAAAGAAACAATATCCGGCCTTGGCATTTCAAACGAGATCCTTTATTTTGATCATGGTGCCCATTTTCTCGAGTACCTCTATGCGACTCCTGATCAGCCCCTGTTAATTGTTTGCGACATCAATATGCCCGTGATGAACGGGCTCGAACTACGGAAAACGCTCCTGGCAGATAAGGAGTTAAAAAAGAAATCAATTCCCTTTATTTTTTATACCACCAGTGTTAATCCCAAAGAGATTGAAATAGCGTATGACCTCACGGTGCAGGGTTATTTTAAGAAGGCTTCGGATATGCTTGAGATGAAGACTACCCTGAAAATGATCTATGACTATTGGTGCATTTGCAGGCATCCAAACAACTTCACGGACACAAAGTGACCCCGGGGTTTAGAAATACCACGCGGCATAGCCCACTAACTGCTTCGGCTAACCGAACTTTACATTAGCGAAAGAAAATTGATTACGCGAGGGAGGGATGCTTACTCAACGACCAGTAATTGACCACGGTTTGAATGGTGTCCTGGATCTCTTTGAAGTCATTACCTTTCTGGAAAAATCCCTGTATGCACATCTGCGTATACGCTTCATTCACGTAAGTCTGCGCTACTGAGGTGGAGTAAAAAATAAATGGAATACTACGTTTCCTGAGCTCAGGATCACCATCTATCTGGCGCTTAAATTCAATACCGTTCTGTACGGGAAGATTAACATCTGAGAGAATAAAAAAAGGCTTTTCTTTTGTCTCACGCAGGTAACTCAACGCATCTCCGCTATTTGTGAACCACACTAACTGGTTCGAAACTGCAAGTTGCTTCAGAATATCTTTTAAAAATATAACATCATCTTCGTCGTCTTCAACGACGATTATTGGTCCTGTTTTAGCCATGTCCCGCAGGTTTAAATATGTACGTCTTACGGTCACAGCCCAAAACAGGTGCCAACAAAATTTGCACTAAGGGTCGCTGGTCTTCACCAGCTGCACAACCGTGCTTTAGGGAAATTGAGCAATGATTTACCCGTGCGCCTCGGGTGAACTAGCTCTACCCGTTTTAACCGGCGTTTATTGATTAGCGTCTAGGTATTCCTGTAAGGTTATTTTTCCGCTGAAAAGCAAATTGTAGAGATATTCTTTTTTAAGCTTTGCTTCCTTCAATTTGCCGACTACTTCCGCATCAAACATCAGTTCATTTAGAATCGATTTCATAATTGTAATTTTTAGTTTTTGCAGACCGGATTTCGAGTCTTGAGCTACCCGGTCTTAAATGTGTATTCTTTACACATTAATACCTGTTCCTTGATAAGGTAACCCGCTTTAATGGCGTGAATGACAGTTTCAAATGTTAAAGCACTGATAATAGCGGAACAATGCCGGGGCCTCAACTGGAACAGTTTGTGCTTATCCGATATCTTTAATAAACAGCCCTGTCACCAACTATGCAAAAGATTCTGTATTTATTGTTTACCTGCATTTCGCTAAACGTGCTCGGCCAGGGTGGGTCTTTTAGCTTTACGCTTGTCCGGCCTGCGACGACCAGCGCTGGTGTTTATACGCAAGGCGGCACTTTGGTCCGCACACTTTGGAATGACGTGAAGTACCCTTCCGGCAAAGTGGAAAAAGAATGGGATGGAAAAGATGATCGCGGAATAAAGCTGCCGGCTACAGAGACCTACAGTGTAAAGTTGCTTACCAACAACGTAAAACACACCTGGGAAGGCACCATCGGTAATTCATCTGACTCCGCTGGTGGATTATCCAAGCACCGGGGCTATTACCATTGCATGCGTGGGTTGGCCTTTAGCGGTTCATATGGATATTTTTGCACCGGCTACAGCGAAGGCTCCCCCAGCCTTGGAAAATTTAACGTTAACCGTCCAAATCAAAAAACGCAGCTCTTTACTTCCAACACGCAAAGCGGTGACATTAACTATGTTGCTGCCGACAATGAGATGGTGTATTGGGGTGCCCTTGACGCCAATATCCGGGGAAACAGTTTTGTTTTCGCCACCAACGTTTCAAATGATAAAGAGGTTGTTTTTACTCGCGGTAGCGCATACACGGTAAAATATGGCAAGACATACACGAACGCCATCAGTATCGTGAAGGCAGGAAAAGGGTTGATCACCGGCCTGGCGGTGCAAAAAAAAGGCAACCTGCTACTCGTGGCCCGGGCCGATATCAACGAGCTGCAAATCTTCGATAAAAAAACGGGCGCACTCATCAATACCTTAACCGTACCCGCTGCAAGGTCAGTTTGCTTTGACCGTAATGATGATCTCTGGATGATTTCCGGGAAAACTAACCTGGAGAGTTTTTCGATCTCTAAAACAGGACAACTGACTCCCAAAATTTCCATCACCGGGCTTGAAGACCCGGCAGCTACGCAGGCTTCCCCAACGGCGGATATTATCAGTGTCGCCGATGGCGGGAATAGCCAGCAGGTAAAATTTTACAGCACATCAACGGGCAAAGAACTTGGTATCCTTGGTACTGCTGGTGGCTACTTTGCAGATGCGACGGTGACCGACAATAAATTTTATTTTAATGATGCCGTGGGCAAAAGACTAACGTTTATTGCGTACCAGCCGAATGGCTCTTTCTGGATC
>JAURWD010000021.1 GCA_030655145.1 Ferruginibacter sp. | reverse complement strand
TCATCGAAATGGAATTTATTGAAGGACCGGATATGGAGGAATTATTAAAAGTTCCCAACGATCCTGTTTTTTCCATCAAAGAAACCATTAAGGTTGCCGATCAGTTGTCCTTTGCGCTGGCGCATTGTCATAAAGTGAATGTTAAGCATGGCGACATTAAGAGCAACAACGTAAAATTCAACATCAATACCGGTAATTATATTTTACTTGATTTTGGCCTGGCTATCATGTCGGAGGATCAGCGGCGTACAAGTATGCGTCAGGTTGGTGCGATCGAGTTCATGGCGCCGGAACAGAATGATGGCCTCATGTTTTTCCAGTCGGATATTTATAGTTTCGGAATTATTCTTTACGAATTATTGGCCGGCACCGTACCTTTTCCTTTAAGAGATAAAAGTGAAACAGCACGTAACAAAGTGATGCTGGCCCACCTGGAAAGGACTGTGCCCGACCTGCTTCCGCAACGGCGCGAAAGAATGCCCGACCCATGGAGCGAGGAACGAAGAGATCGTGAAATGCAGGTACCGCAGTGGCTGATTGACGCCATTTATAAGTGTTTAGAGAAATCGCCCCAGGATCGTTTCAAAGATGGGCAGGAATTGCACCAGTACATCGTGCACCACAGCACACTAGCAGCGGGTAATAAAGAGGCTTCAGCGCTGAATCTCCAGATCCTGCAAAAAGAAAATGAACGCTTACGTACACTGGTGTTGCAATACCAGGAGGAAGAAAGGCATCGGGATCCTTCCGGTGTTATTTCGCACAAGGTTTTATCCGTGAACGAAGCGCTTTCTTCCAAGATCAATGAAGTGTTTGTGACGGAAGCCGAACCATCTGTAGCCCGCAGGAGGAACCGTCCTTTGATTGGAGCCCTGATGTTTTTTATCATTCTTGCCGGAACGGCAGGAGCCATGTACCAGTTCAGGAATAAAATTCCCTTTCTAAAAAAGCCACTCGCTTCTTTCGTTGAGAAGAAAAAGGTAACACCACCGAAAGCGCAGCCTGTGAGTTACGTGTACAAAGTGACCTCGGCCAAGGCTTTTTTTCATACGATACCTGATGAAACCGCCAGGCGTGCGGCCTACCTGCTTCCTTCGGCAGAACTACTGAAACCAATGAGAGAGACCGCGGATTTTATTTATATAGAATTTACCAACAAGTGGAATAAGATATCAAAGGGTTGGTTACGCAAAAAAGACCTGGTAACATTTGATGCCAACACGAATTTGCAGGTAGATTCTCCCGCGGTAGAAAATGAAGGAGACAGTGTGCAGGACGATAAAAGTAAGATCGCCAGTTACTGATAAAGTGAATGGAATGATTTTGGATTACCTTGAAGCATGCTCATGAACCACCAACGCTTTTTTTTATCAGTCTTAATGCTTTTCCTCGTGTTTGTTGGTGTCGGCTGCAAAAGCGATCCTACAGAAACTTCAGGGGAGGAAGTATATTATTTCCCGGAAAAAAATACTTATTACGATACCCGGACCGCCAGCTATTATTATTCACTGGATAGCGCCAAAACCTGGGACAGCCTGGAATACTCAGCGAATGATTATGGTTCAGTGATGGGAGCTCGCATCGCTCTAAAAGACCAGCCGGTTTCACCGTATCTCAAAAATGCGGATCACCGGAAGGCATACGATGGCATTTTGCTCAATGTTGTTAACTCACGTACAGGGCTACTCGCCCGGGCGGACAGTATCAAAAAAATAAAACCGGTGCTGGTAGCAAAGCCAAAGGAAACAATCATTGCGGAAGAAGAAGCGGAGGTAACAGAGGCCAAGCCTCAAAAAGGGATCAAAAAGTTTTTCAATAAACTGTTTGGAAAAAAGAAAGACAAAAAAAATGAATAAGCGCCCGGATCAATTTATCATTTCACTCTTACACCTATATGAGCAATAAACCTACTTTCTGGCAACGCATGGGCTTGCATGACTGGTTCCTGAAAAATGAACATTCCGAAGAAGCTGCGGTAAAAAATAGCCTCACCCCGGGAATCGTTTACAAATACATTGTCGATAAATTCGAAGAGTCTATCCGCCATTTGTCTTTTGCCCAACGCGTGGTTTTTTATCATGAATATATTATCTCTTTCAATGCGGAAGATTATGCGGAGTTCATGCATGATAAGAAAGGCATCTTCGGCCTGATCATCCAGGAGTCATTGAAGCAGTTTTATGATACATTGAAAGGGTATCGTTCCCAGGGAAAAACGGTGGAACCCTCCTCCGGGAAATGGGTTTTTCGGTTTGCTTCGCACCCCGATTACAAACCAGGTGATCTTGGCTTTATCGGCAAATTATTACCCGGTGGAAATACCAACCATGTGCGTCAGGAGGAAAATTTACGTGTCACCTATATTCCACGCCAAACAGGTATTGCGCAGACGCTCGACATCAACCAGGATATTTTAAAAGGCTTTAATTTTTACAGTGAAGGGTATTATGAAATTCCCTATCGGGAAGATCTTGTGTTGGATTCCGGTTCCATGAAAGAAGATCCTTCCCGCAGCTTCGGCCGTTTTGAAACGACCGTGCCGGATAAAGAATTTGCCGGTAAAAAACTGGAGTTTTTTATGAAAGACCCGGAGATCATTGTTTCAGGGAAGGATGAAACCAGGACACTTTCCACCATTTTTCGCATTCCCTCTGAATGGGTAAGTACCCCACACCTGCGCATACGCTATGAGCAAAAAGAAGATAAATTCTTCGTCGCCTCTTTTGGCGAAAAAACTATTGTAAATGAAATTGAAATAAAACGAAGTGAGCCGGCCCAACCAAAATGGACCGACCTCCCGTTGAACTCACGCATTGTACTGAATGGTATTGTCGGCATTAATCTTTTCAAATCCTAAGCGATGAATAACATTGTATCTGTTGCTTTACTGTTGATCTGTTTACTGTTACTGATTGCAAACTTCAGGGATATTAAAAATACACACAAGGACAATGGGTGAAAATTTTGTTGGCATTACTGATACCGGCCGCGAACGCGATAACAATGAAGATATTTTTATAGCGCAAAAAGGCTTTTCAAAACACCATGTGCTTGCCTGTGTCATTGACGGCGTCGGAGGTTACGATGGGGGAGAGATCGCGGCACGCCTGACCCGCGAAGCCATTCTTGAACAACTCGCACGCATACCCGCAGATCAAACCGCGGCGATGGTGGCTGCGCTTGCAGCCGCAAATCAAAAGATCTTTAAAGAAAAAGAAGCCAATCGTCAATTCGATAAAATGGCTTGCGTGGTAACCCTCGCCATCGCGGATCTTGAAAATAACAAGTTCTGTTATGCGCATGTGGGCGACACCCGCCTGTATCTTTTCCGCGATAAAAGCCTGGTTAAAATTACCAATGATCATTCCACCGTGGGATTCCTGGAAGAGAGCGGCCGCCTTACCGAGACCGCTGCCATGCAACATCCTAAACGCAACGAGGTTAACAAGGCACTCGGCTATGAACCCAGCATCTCGCTGGCTAAGGATTTTGTGGACACCGGTGAATCACCGTTTCTCCCCGGCGATATGCTCTTGCTTTGCAGTGACGGGCTCACGGATATGATCCAGTCATCGAAGATCATCCAGATACTCGAGCGCAAAACCAATCTCAAAACCAAAGCCGCTCACCTGGTTGATGCAGCCAACGAAGCCGGTGGCAAAGACAATATAACTGTCGTGTTGGTGCATAACAATAAGTCACCCTTGAAACATGCGGCTACAAAACCATTGCCCATAGAAAAGCCGGAAGAACCGGGAATTGGTATCCCCCCGGTGGAACCCGTGATGCTCCGGGAAGCGGAACCGATACCCGAAGAAAAGCCGCCTGTAAAAAGTGGGCGCGGAGGACTTGTTGGCATGTTGACCATATTGTGTTTCGTCCTCGCTGCTGCACTTGTGTGGTTTTATCTAAAAGCCTCAGGCAAAGAACAGGAGCCAAAAATTTTGATGCCGCCCTCAAAGAGACCACAGTCGCAGGCCCAGTTAAACCTAACTGACAGCCTTAGACTTTCTCCATCTCGTAAAACAATTTCATTAGCTGCTGCACACCTCATTTCGCTCACAGACTCATTTTATATAAACCAGGATACGTTGCGGATCAACGGCAATGGAGCAACACTGCAAGGTGACAGCGCATTCAATGGTCCCGCCTTTGTGTTGGGGCCGGCTTGCAAATTCGTGTTACTTGATAGTCTGACCTTCCAGAATTTTGAGGTTGGAATTCACGTGAAAAACAAAGGCCTGCGTTTGAAGCAGGTACGTTTTGTTAATTGCGCGGTACCGGTACAGTTAGAGCAACAACTACCTGCGAATTCCCTCGTGTCGGGCGTATTATCAGACAATATTTTCGCTTACCAGGATACACTGCGCAAAAAATAATCTCAAGAAAAAGCATGATGGCCACCTCAAATAAACGGGCTTCAAGAAATACCGAACGAATTTTTTTATTGATCATCAGCCTGGTCCTGGGCTTTGTTTTTTTCCAGTTGTTCGATGTATTGCAACGCGATTTTAAAGAAGTTCCGCAGCGCCTTGCCGATGGAACAATGATGAATATCAACGAAGCGAAACCTGGCGAAAGAATGCATAGCCTGCTCACCCGCGGCTTTTATTTCCAGGACAAAGCTGACATTGACCTGGTGACCGCAGTCATCAACCGTGAAGACCTTGCGAGTAAAACTGACCTCGACAATACCGGTGAATTAAATAAGAGTAAATACAGCATCAATGCGGATGAGGCCTACAATAAAGGCGGTGAGACTTTCAGAAAACGCGTAAAAGTTTCCCGGGGTTTGCTTGGTTTTTCCGACACTGATTCACTGTTGTTCAACCA
>JAURWD010000012.1 GCA_030655145.1 Ferruginibacter sp. | reverse complement strand
GCATCGAAGTCGGTAAACTGGCCGACCTGGTGATCATGGATAAAAATCCGTTGGAGAACATTCGCAATAGCAACACCATTCATTCAGTCATGAAGAATGGCCGCTTGTACGATGGCAATACCTGCGACGAGATCTATCCTTCAAAGCACCAGTTGATCAAAGATGAGTGGCGGTACGACAAACCTGTCGTCAATACAAGCGTTCAGGATTAATAAATTCTAAAATAATATGAAAGGTTGTCCCTCATTGCAGGTTGACAACCTTTTTTTATTTTGTGTGGGCATTTAGTTTGGCTTAACGAATAAACAATTGATGGCCCATTCCACGAGCGTTTAAGCGTAAGCGATAGTGACCTCCCATATTCTTCAAGTCTGATTGTTCATTGTATGTTGATATCAAGAAAGGAATTTTTAATGACTACCGCGGCCGCGTTGCTGGCGAAACGGTTACCCGGTGATAAGAAGGTGATGACTATCAATGGCCCGATCAGCATCGGGCAATTAGGAAGAACCCTGGTGCACGAACATTTTTTGGTAGACTTTATTGGTGCCGATAAGATCAGTTATGATCGATGGGATAGAAGTGTGGTCTTGAAAAAAGTATTACCCTTTGTACTCCAGGCGAAACAACATGCGGTAAAAACGATGTTTGACTGCACCCCGGCGTTTCTTGGGCGGGATGTAACCTTACTGAAATTAATTTGTGAAGAAACAGGGATGCAGGTAGTAACGAACACGGGCTACTACGGCGCCGTTGACAATAAATTTTTGCCGGCCCATGCTTTTAGTGAAACTGGCGCCCAAATTTCCCAACGATGGACGCGGGAATTTGAGGAAGGCATTGAGGGAACGGGGGTGCGGCCAGGATTTATCAAGATCGGTGTTAACCCTGGCCGCTTATCAGGCTTGCATAAAAAACTTGTTGAAGCTGCCGCCCTTACGCACAAGGCCACGGGGCTGACGATCTGTTCTCATACGGGCAAGGCTCCTGCAGCTTTTGAACAAATGCAATTGCTGGAAAAGCTGGGAGTAAAATCCAACGCATTTGTGTGGGTGCATGCGCAGGATGAAACTGATAAAAACTTTTACTACAAAGCCATAGCACAGGGTAGTTGGGTTAGCCTGGATGGGATCGGGTGGGGGAAACCTGACCGGTATGTTGACTTGCTTGCTGACTTGAAAAGCAAAAAGCTGCTGCATCGCGTATTGATCTCGCATGATGCGGGTTGGTACAAACCTGGAGAAACAGGCGGAGGTGACTTCAACGCATATACGCCGATATTTGAGCAGGTGCTGCCTAAACTCCAGGCCCGGGGATTTAGCGCTGCAGACATAGACCAGCTACTGATCAAAAATCCTGCAAGTGCATTTGCTTTGGAAACGCTTTAAGAACGAGTTTGATAAACTTTTAAAGCAGCTGGTGTTCTTATAAGTAGCCGCAGGATAGTCAACCATTTGCTATCAAAAACACAAGAGCTAAGCAACCACCCAAAGCAATATGAATTTGCGGACAATTAAATTTAAGTTGCTTCACTTTACAAAGTAGGTTGCAGTGTGTACGGTTTCGTTTACACTTAATCGGTAGTTTTGAAGTATGCATCTTTATCATATGGGATGAACGTGCGATAAATCATTAAATAATTTTTATGATAGAGAACAACGGAACAACGGTCAGGCCGTTCCTGACGGTAAGCAATGGAAAAGCTGCAGTCTACTTTTATATCCTCGCATTTGGAGCTAGTGAAAAAAAAAGGTTTGAAATGCCCGACAACAAAATATCATCGGTCATTGAAATTGAAACAGCAGAGTTTTATGTGGCCGATGAAGAGCCGCATAATGGCAACCTGGCCCCGGACGGTCAGTCGCATACTTCGGTCAGGATAATTTTACAAACTAAAAATGCTGACAAATTATATGCACAAGCAATTGCGGCAGGAGCGACAGAAATTTGTCCGATGACAACAGAGGAGGACTGGAGAATCGGTAAATTGAAAGACCCGTTTGGCCACGTCTGGGAAATAGGCTACACCTTGTGAAAAAGGTCGTTCAACTTTCAAAAGTTGAACGACCTGCAATCGAAAACCAATAAGCTTTTTGATCAGCTATTATCCGGGTTGATATTTTGATTCATGCGGAAGAAATTGGTGGGATCATACTTCTTTTTCAGTTCCAACAACCGCTGATAATTTTGCCCGTAGGCTTCCCGAACGCGATCTTCTCCTTCAACCCCGAGGGCATTCACATACACCCGGTGATTGGTAAAGGGTTGCATTGCAGCCCAGGCTTTCCTTGCCCAGCCTATGTTTATTTCATCATCGGCTTTATCAAGCCAGTTTGCCCCGATCACGAGATCGAACTGTGCTTCCCGGTGGGGGTAGGCTGCACCTCCCTCTGGCTCAACCATCGAGGCTCCGCCATAATATTCCAAAATTGATGCGGAGTAGGGTGAAGGAACAGCCGCCATTTCATTAACCAGCAGTTCGATCGCTTCATCTTTCACCTCATTCAAAAACCCTGATTTCCAATAATACCGGTTGCCGTGCGGAAAGCCGCCATCAAGCAGGGCCTGCATTTGTACGTAGGGCATCGGTTGCATCAGGTCTGCGATCGGTGTCCCAAAATTTCTTACAGGAGCCAACGTGTCTTCGGCTTTTTCGAGGTCGCCTGAGTAGCATCCAATCAACGCGACTACAGGAATACCGTCTGGCGAAGTAAGCAGCCCCACATACAAGGTGAGTTCATTAGGTGCGGTCTTCACAAAATCGCGGTAAAACTTAAACACGTCTACTGCCTTATCCCTGGTGTGCAGGATCATCCCGCCTACAACAGTATTTACTTTATGCAGGCGCATTGTCATTGAACTTACGATGCCAAAATTGCCACTTCCGCCTCGTAAGCCCCAAAGCAGGTCTGGATTTTCGGTGACACTTGCGGTTACAATATGTCCCTCGGCTGTTACCACCTTTGCTTCGATGAGGTTATCACAGCTTAGTCCATGTTTTCTTACGAGCCATCCCACCCCGCCCCCAAGGGTTAATCCTGCCACGCCGGTGGTAGTAATGATGCCGCCGGTTGTCGCCAGGCCATATTCCTGGGCTGCTTTGTCAAAGTCACCCCAGGTGGCGCCCATTTCGACCACGGCCTGCAATTTATCCGCATCTACTTTCACTGCTTTCATTTTCGAAATGTCGATCATGATCCCTGCATCGCAGACCGCGTTGCCACTGATATTATGGCCACCTCCGCGAACAGAAACAAGCAAATTGTTTTTCCTGGCAAACTTAACGGCAGCCTGGATATCGGCCGTGTCGAGACATTGGGCGATCATTGCGGGGCGCCGGTCGATCATCCCGTTCCAGATCTTTCTTTCCTGTTCAAAATCTACGTCACCGTCGACTATGATCTTACCACGAAATAGTTGACGTAATTCATCCATGGAGGGTACGGCGGGTAGGGCCGAAATCGTTGCGTTTTCTGTTGTCATTACTAAAAATTTAAAAATGAAAATTGATGTCAGCGACGATCCTGTGGTATGCGAGGAGTAGAAAAATACTGTTTTATAAATTTTGCTGCAAGAGGAATTCTTTGCAAAAAATACGGCTGCCCAGCGAGTTGACGTACAAGGGAGTGACACAACGATGTTGGGGGATGAGTTGGTGCCCGGACAAAAAAATAGCCCGTGCTTTTACGCACAGGCTACACTTAAATATTCAATTACTGCTGAATTGAAACCAGCAATTAATAGCGATAATGTTCCGCTTTGAACGGACCTTCTTTTGGCAAACCAAGATAGTCGCTTTGAGCAGGAGTCAGTTCATCTAACACCACACCGATCTTTGCAAGGTGCAGGCGGGCAACTTTTTCATCTAACACTTTAGGTAACACGTAAACTTTGTTTTCATATTTATCTGTATTAGTCCACAACTCAAGCTGCGCAAGGGTTTGGTTAGTGAAGGAAGCACTCATCACGAAAGATGGGTGACCGGTTGCACAACCAAGATTTACCAGGCGGCCTTCAGCCAGGATGATCACATCTTTACCGTCGATGGTGTACATGTCAACCTGTGGCTTGATGGTATTTTTTGTATCGCCATAGTTCGCGTTGATCCAGGCCATGTCGATTTCGATATCAAAGTGACCGATGTTACAAACGATCGCTTTGTCTTTCATCAGGCGGAAATGTTTTTCCGTAATTAAGTCGCGGCAACCAGATGCAGTTACAACAATGTCAGCCTCTTTAACGGCATCGATCATTGGTTTAACTTCGAACCCGTCCATAGCGGCCTGTAAGGCACAGATAGGATCGATCTCGGTAACGATCACGCGACAACCGGCACCTTTCAAAGAAGCGGCAGAACCTTTACCTACGTCACCATAACTTCCAACAACAGCAACTTTACCCGCCATCATTACGTCAGTGGCACGACGGATCGCATCTACAAGACTTTCTTTACAACCATACTTGTTATCAAATTTAGATTTGGTAACCGAATCGTTTACATTGATCGCTGGCATTGGCAGGGTGCCTTTTTCCATTCTTTCGTACAGGCGATGAACACCGGTAGTTGTTTCTTCTGATAAACCACGGATGCCGGAAACCAGCTCTGGATATTTATCAAAAACCATGTTGGTCAAATCACCACCATCATCCAGGATCATGTTCAACGGACGATCCGCGCCGCCGAAGAATAAAGTTTGTTCGATACACCAGTCACCTTCTTCAATGGTTTGACCTTTCCAGGCAAAAACACCGATACCTGCAGCGGCAATGGCAGCAGCAGCCTGGTCCTGGGTTGAAAATATATTACAAGAGCTCCACTTAACTTCAGCACCCAGGGCAACCAGGGTTTCGATAAGTACGGCCGTTTGAATGGTCATGTGTAAGCAACCAGCGATGCGTGCACCGGCAAGTGGTTGGCTTGGTCCGTATTCAGCTCTTAAAGCCATCAGACCGGGCATTTCTGCTTCGGCTAAACGGATTTCTTTGCGGCCCCAATCTGCAAGGCTAATATCAGCGACTTTGTTTTTCAGGCCAAAATCGATGGCGTGTTCTGTAATAGTTGACATAATTTTTAAGTTTGAGCCACAAATGTACAATCGTAGTAGAATATTCTGTTCCATTTACAAACTTTGGGATAAAGTGGTACTATTTTGTAGTTTTGCCGAAAATAAGCACATTTCCCCATGGCGAAGAATACTCAAAAAGAAGATTTTTCTACAGAGCAGGTTTCCCTAGATAGCAAGGACCTTGCGATACTCCACCTGTTGCAAAAAAATGCCCGGATCACAGTGAAAGAAATTTCAGAACAAATGCACCTGAGTACAACGCCGGTGCACGAACGTATTAAGCGGATGGAAGCTACCGGTGTGATAAAACAGTACGCGACGCTGGTAGATCATACAAAGGTGAAGAAGGGGCTGATGGTAATCTGTTATGTGTCGCTGAAAGAACATACCAAGAACGCGGGTACAAAATTCATTGAAACCATGCATGCCCTCAACGAAGTAATAGAATGTTATAATATTTCAGGTGAATTCGATTTTATGCTAAAGGTGGTATCGGAAGATATGAATGCTTACTACGATTTTCATGTCAACAAACTAAGCCAGATAGAAAACATGGGTCATGTGCAAAGCGTGTTTGTCATGGGTATCATAAAGCAAACCCACCAGCTCGTTTATGCACCTTAAAACTTCTTGTTCTATTCTACTCTTCACGCACAAACCTGGCATTTTTTGACCCTGATCGGGCCTGCATCTTCGTTATGAAAAAATCCTATTACTTATTACATGTCGCTGTTTTTCTTGCTGGTTTCACCGGTGTTTTTGGAAAACTTATTTCGTTAAATGAAGGGCTGCTGGTTTGGTACCGGGTGTTATTTTCCGCTGCAATTCTATTCCTGGTCGTGAAGTGGTTTAATGTGAGCGAAAAGCTTGCCTTAAAGGAAAAGTTCGGCATCGCGAAGGTTGGGATGCTCATCACCATTCACTGGGTATTCTTTTATGGGAGTATTAAATATTCCAATATTTCCATTGGGGTTGTGTGCTATTGCCTGGTAAGTTTTTTCACCGCGGTCTTTGAACCTTTGATAAATAAAACGAAATTCAAAGTTTCAGAATTACTCCTGAGTGGACTTACCTTATTAGGCATCAGCCTGATCTTTCATTTTGATTCGTCTTACCAGTTTGGAATTTTGCTCGGCGTTATTTCATCAGCCTTTGCAGCCCTTTACACCATCAATAACGAACACCTGGTAAAACGATATGACAGTAAGCTCATCAATTTTTACCAGATGCTTGGAGGCGTCATCGGGCTAAGTTTTCTATTGCCTGCCTACTTGTACCTGGTACCAACGGATCGCTTTGTTCCAACCCTCGCGGATAGTTTCTACCTGTTGCTGTTGTCCGTATTCTGTACAGTTGGGTTGTATGTAATCTTTGCGGAAGTGTTGAAGAAGATCCCTGCCTTTACGGTTAACCTCACCTTCAATTTAGAGCCGATCTATTCTATTATCCTGGCCTTCCTGTTTTTCAATGAAAGCAAAGAAGTAAATCTTTCCTTTTATGCGGGACTGTTTTTTGTGCTAGCTTCCGTGATCCTGCAAACTTCAATTTCTGTGCGCAAGGCGCGCCATTAGGGGAGTTTATCTCTTCATAAAAACGGCACAAGCTCTTCGCTTATGCCGGAATGCAAGGTTGCTATTGGTTGTTGGGTGTTAGGACGTTGACAGTGAAGACCAACAGTTGGTTAACCTGCGATCATTTTTAAAAACTCTTCTTTCTTTCTTCTCGCTACTTCAATGTTGGTCCCGTCCTGCATGATCACGCGGCCACCGTTTCCCCGGATGTACTTTTGAATGTAATTGAGGTTGATGAGATGAGAATTATGGATGCGGTAGAAGTGGTAGGGTTGCAGCATGTCTTCAAAATCTTTCAGCAGTTTTGTTACCATCAATGTTTTTTCGTTTTGAAAAAAGATCTTGCTGTAATTGCTGCTTGACTCGATGTGGAGAATATTTTTTATGGGGATGAATTCCAGGCCTTCGGATGTTGAGATGGCGATCTTATCTTCCTGGCTTTTCTTTTCACTCATGGAAGACCGCAGGATATCGATCTTTTCTTTTGTTTGATTATTGCGTTGCTTATTCAATCGCTCTACCGCTGTTTGTAGTTCTTTGATCGCGATGGGTTTTAGCAAGTAATCAAACGCCGCAATGCGAATGGCTTCAACGGCGTAATGGTTATAAGCCGTGGTGAAGATGATCTCAAAGTTTGTATCTCCAAGTTCTTCCAGCATTCTGAATCCGCTCATCTTCGGCATTTCAATATCCAGGAAAATGACGTCCGGCTTATGATGGTTTATAAGTAAAATGGCCTCCTCTGGTTTTTGCGCTGTAGCAATAACGGTTACCGACGGACAAAAAGCATTGAGCTTTTGCTGCAGGTTTTGAACACTGCTCAGTTCATCGTCGATGATGATCGCTCTGATATTTTCCATGTTACAAAATTTTTATTTTGACAGAAACACGGGTTCCAATGGGTTGCTTGTCGGTATCATATAAGTCTTCGATCTGTACGTCGTCGTCGGTGCTGGCGGTACCGTTGAAAATTTTGATACGATTTTCCGTGATCGTCATGCCAACACTCTTATGCTGTTTTTTGTTTTGGGCATTGTATAATGCCGCCTGGTGCCGGCCAATACCATTGTCTTCTACTACATACAAAATATGATCGTTCTTTAGCTGGGCGGAAACTTTAATTTCAGGTTCAACATTTTCGCAATGAGCGATCCCATGTTCTATGGCATTTTCTACATAGGGCTGTATGATCAGCGAAGGCACTTTGTAATCTCCATTCTGAAGTTGTGGATCGACGACACTCTGGTACTTAAATTTATCATTAAACCGCAACTGCTGTAGGTCAATGTACAGCTGCAAAGCTTCCATGTCTTTCACCAATGGGATCAATTGATTTAAACTACTGTCGAGGATGGTGCGGATAAGGCGCGTAAACTTATTGAGGTAGTCGCTGGCGAGGCGCTTCTCATTTTGCATCATAAAATTTTCGATGCTGTTGAGACTGTTGAAAATAAAGTGCGGATTCATCTGCGCCCGCAACACCTGCATTTGTATCTCGGTGATCTTCTGTTGCAACTCCGATTCGGAGCGTTCTTTTTTTGATTTGTTTGTGCGATAGATGATGCCGGCAATGGCGATGGTCAATAACAGACAGATCAATACCGCGCCCAATAATTCATTCTTTGTTTTGATGCGTTTGTCCTGGAGCAGGGATAATTCCCGCAGGTGCTCATTCTCAATTTCTTTACGGCGGATCAACCATTCTGACTCACGGATGATCACATTGCGTTTGTTATTTTCTGAAAATAATGAATCGGCTGCTGACCGGTAAACGCGGTAAAAATGCAGGGAAGAATCCTTGTTGGATTTAAGGTCGTACACATTGGAAAGTTCGCGGGCCGCATTGGAGGTGCCTTCGAGGTAACCGGTTTGTTTAGCGATCGCAAGGGCAGTGTGGAGAAGAGAAATTTTCTGGCTGATCGGCATGTCACCCAGGTAGCGTGCTTTAGAGACATATACATGGAATTCGTTGCGGAGGTCGCCCTGCAACTTGGCTTCATTGAGCGCCTTCTCAAAGAAGTAATTAGCGGAATCCAAATTGTTTTCGTGCGCATGAATTTTCCCAAAGCCCAGGTAAAATTGCGACAGGATATAGCTCTCGCCAGAACGGGTGGCAAAGGTCATTCCCTTTAACAGGTGTTCATGAGCGGCCTGGAAATTCTTTTCCTCGAGGTCGCATTGCTGCAATAATTCGTAGTTGATGGCAACACCTCTCCACGCCTTTAACTGCGTATTGATCAATATGGCCTCATTCGTATACTCTCGGCACTTTTGCAGGTCCTGCAGTACTTTCAGGTTGTCGCCAATATTGTTCAGGGAGACGGCCTTCAAACGTAGCGCCCCGCAAGCTTCGGCGTAGTCTATGGCTTTATAATAGGCATTGTTGCTGGCATCAAAGTTTGCGGAACTGTTTAGTAAAATACCGAGGTTGATCTGCGCCAGCGATTTACCATAAACAAAATTCATGCTGTCACTTAACGCAACGACTTTTTCATAATAGGCAAATGATTTTTTTACGTCCTTTTCACTTAAGCGATAACTGATGCGATGGAGGTTGGTGATATAAACAGAATCAATTTTAGGATGGCGCCGGGTCCAGTCTATCAAACTGTCAATGATCTTTGTTTGGGCAAAGTTCTCACTACAAAAAATCAGGAGCAGTAGTATGGTGGTGAATCCTTTTCTCATAACCAAAATAAAAATACTTGTTTTAATTTATACGCAATCCAGCGGCATTTTGTCGCGTGGCTTTTTGGGGTTATGTGAGTTGGATGATGAAGGATTAAGAAGACTAACTGGTCGCCTTAAAGGTCAATGATACAATTATTACAGGCGAGGCGCAATCTCAAAGCAATACAATCTTTTACCCGCATAAATTTATCCCGCAAACTGCATTAAGAGCGATGGATTATTTGTTTGGTAAGGCTGGGTGAGTAGCTGGTGGAAATTCAGCAACAATTGGCTTAGCGTAGGGGTAGGCTCATTACATAATCGTTCATAAAATAGCCATTGCCAATGTCAATATCTTCTTCACGAAGAATGATGAAGCCTAACTTTTTGTAGAAAGTCTGCGTGACATTGTCGCGGTTAACATTCAGCTCAAGCTGCTGTGCCCCGGCTGATCTTACCTCATTGATCACATAATTGATCAGCGTTAATCCGAGCCCTTTGCCTTTGAGGCTGGGATCAAGGTAAATTTTATGAAGCCGGTAAACAAGATCGGCATCACCCTCCCTGGGACTATACGACGCGAATCCTACCGGCTTTTCTTCGTGGAAAATAAGAACGAACTGGTGACCTTTTACCGTGATCTGTTGGGTAAGTGCTGCCGGACTATAAATAAGCTCCAGCATATAATTCATCTGCTCAGGGGAAAGAATATCCTTGTACGCGGTTTGCCAGGTCAGGTGGGCAAGTGAACCGATTATTGCGATGCTTTCAATACCGACCTTCCTGATATCCGTCATCTGAATTATTGAATGGTAACCTGTATCTCTGGTGCAAAGAAGCGACGCCCTTGCTTGTCGAAGACAATGATGTCGAAGAAGTACAACTCTTCACCCCGGTGTAAGCCATCGGAGATATTTTTCTGCCATACGGCGGGGAGGGGAGAGACGGTAAAACGGTCGGCAGCGATGTCGCTTTGTGGCGAAGTTTTGCCGGTGGCCTCATCTTCGGTTACGCCTATGCGCTTATAAGCAAATTGATAAGAAGAAATAACGTAGGGAACATTTTTATCGTCAACGATCCGTAATTGCTGAGCCACCAACAGGCGTCCTTCTTCCGCAGAAAGATTCAGTTTGCCGGTAACTTTCCCGAGGTACGACTTCACATTAGGCCGTTTAAATTTGGCGCCCGGGGGGATGAAAGACTTATCAGGTTTCTGGGCCGGTATTACACCGGCCGACAGTAACAAGAAAAGAAATAAAGGAACGAACGGGTAAAATTTTCTTAGCATCCTATCCTGGTTTAAGACAGAACGAAAATAGTCTGTTATTAGTATCAAAAAATGTTAATTCAAGGCTGCCAGGCTTTCCTCGATTGTCCGGATCCGGTCTTCAGCATCGGCCTGTTTTTTACGCTCCATCTCGAGAACTTCAGGACGGGCATTTTGCACAAACCGCTCATTACCAAGCTTTTTCTGCACACTGTTCAAAAAGTTCTGTTGGTGCTGCAAATCCTTCATCAGGTCATTCCGCAGTGTTGAACTGTCAAGCGGGGTGGTAGCTTCAATATAGAACCTATCTTTTTCCACCGCTATAACGATCGTGTTGCTGACTGGCTCGTTGGCAAAATCAATTTGTTCAGCGTTCACCTGCTTCCGCAGGATACCGTCAATTGCTTTGTAGGCGGAAGGCAAGGCAGTTTGAATGTGCAAGCGGATAGCTTCCTTTGGTTTCAGTTGATTCCGGTTGCGGGCATCGCGTAAAGCGGTTATCACTTGTTTAAGCAGTTCGCCTTCCATCAACAGTTCGCTGGAAGGTTTAGGATACTCCGCTACCTGCCGTACACATAGATCCGTAGCCTGTGTTTTCAACAGGTGGAAAATCTCTTCGGAAATAAATGGCATGAACGGGTGCAACAAGGTCATCATTTCTTCGAAGAAATAGACCGTCTTTTCGTACACCTGGCGGGACACGGGTTGTTCGAAGCCGGGCTTGGCCCATTCGAGGTACCAGCTGCAATAGTCATCCCAGATAAGCGAGTAGATTGTTTTCAATGCTTCGCTCAAGCGAAACTGTTGCATCATGGAATCAACCTCAGCTTTTACTTCGTTCATACGATGTTCAAACCAAACCAGGGCAAATGGTTCAGTTTCTGTCGTGTCGGCGGAAGGTTCAACCCGAGCCTCCCAGCTACGAACGAGTTTAAGTGCATTCCATAATTTGTTATTGAAATTTCGTCCCTGGTCAAGCGCTGCCTCATCAAACATGATATCATTTCCTGCCGGGGAGGCCACCATAATGCCGAAGCGAACCGCGTCGGCGCCGTATTGATCGATCAAGCCAAGTAAGTCAGGGGAATTCCCGAGACTCTTACTCATTTTACGACCCAATTTATCCCGAACGATGCCGGTAAAATATACATCTTTGAACGGCTTTTCATGCATGTACTCGAAGCCCGCCATTACCATGCGTGCAACCCAAAAGAAAAGAATCTCCGGTGCGGTTACCAGCGTATTTGTTGGATAGTAATATTTAATGTCGGCGTTTTTCGGGTTACTGTATCCTTTAAAAACCTCGAACGGCCAGAGCCAGGCAGAGAACCAGGTGTCAAGACAGTCTTCATCCTGTGTCAGTTTGAGATTTACCGTTTCAGGATACTGCTGGTGAACAGCTTCCAGCGTTTCAGCTACATAGTATTTACCTTCTTCATCATACCAGGCTGGGATCTGGTGTCCCCACCAAAGTTGGCGGCTGATGCACCAGTCTTTGATGTTATCCATCCAGTAGCGGTAGGTGTTCCTGATCTTAGGTGGGTAGAATTTTATTTCATCAACCATCACCGCTTTCAACGCAGGTTCGCTGATCTCTTTCATGCTGATCCACCACTGCATACTTAGCCGCGGCTCCACAACTGTATCTGTGCGTTCGCTATAACCAACCTCACTCGTGTAATCTTCCGTTTTTTCCAGGTATTGCTCTTCCTCAAGCATTTGGGCGATCTTCTTCCTGGCAGCGAATCTTTCTTCTCCAATTAATACCTGGGCGGCATCGTTGAGAGTGCCATCCTCATTAAAAATATCAACGACTTCAAGCTGGTGTTTTTGTCCCAGCATATTATCATTCATGTCGTGGGCCGGCGTAACTTTTAAGGCGCCGGTACCAAAATCCATCGTTACATATTCATCGGTAATGATGGGGATCTTTTTATTGATCAGGGGGATCACCGCAAATTTTCCATGCAGGTGTTGGTAGCGTTCATCTTTTGGATTCACACAAATGGCGCTATCGCCCATGATGGTTTCCGGGCGAACGGTTGCAACGACAATATGTTTTGTTCCTTCTAAAGGTTGACCATGCTCATCAAGCAGGCTATAGCGAATGTGATACAATTTTTGTTTTGTTTCCTTCCGGATCACTTCCTCATCACTAAGTGCAGTTTTTGCCTTTACGTCCCAGTTGATCATCCTTTTCCCGCGGTAGATCTTGCCTTTTTTATACAGGTCGACAAATATTTTGATCACCGAATCATGGTAATGCGGATCCATGGTGAAGGCGGTACGGTTCCAGTCAAGGCTGCAGCCGAGTTTCTTCAATTGTTGTAAGATGATACCGCCATATTTTTCTTTCCATTCCCAGGCGTAGCTAAGAAATTCTTCGCGGCTAAGAGATGATTTTGTAATACCTCGCTCCCGGAGCATCGCCACCACCTTGGCTTCTGTAGCAATGGAGGCATGATCCGTACCCGGTACCCAGCAGGCATTTTTGCCGTGCATGCGGGCCCGGCGAATTAATATATCCTGGATGGTATTGTTTAAACAATGGCCCATGTGCAACACGCCGGTTACGTTTGGTGGCGGGATCACAATAGTATACGGCTCCCGCTCATCGGGCACACTGTTGAAATACCCCTTATCCAGCCATTGCTGGTACCAATTTGTTTCTACTGCTGTCGGTATATAATTCTTCGATAATTCCATGCTGATCCCGGACGGGATAATTAAAATTTGATAAAAATAACCGTGTTGAAAACCATTGTCTCGCCGACATTATTTGTGGCTCCAATACTTTTAAACCGGCTGCAAATGTACGAATTGCGACCTCAATTTTCGTTGAGGGAAGCTGTAGGGTATTTGAAACTATATTTGCACCCTCAAAACAATTATTTGCAAACCGTCCAGCACAATCTCCGCCTTCAGAAAATAATCACTGCGATCGGCATCGTGCTTTTTTTCGTCAAGGTGCTGGCCTGGTGGCTTACCCGTTCTGTGGCAATTTTAACTGATGCCCTGGAAAGTACCGTTAACGTTTTTGCCGGCCTGATAGGGGTGTACAGCCTCTATGTTAGCGCAAAGCCAAAGGACAGGGATCATCCTTACGGGCACGGAAAGGCAGAGTTTCTCTCGGCCGCAATGGAAGGAACACTTATCTCGATCGCGGGACTGATCATCATTTACGAAGCGATCGATAATTTCCGGCATCCACACCCGATCCAACAACTGGATTACGGGATCATACTGGTAGCGATAACCGCCGTCATCAATTTTGTGGCTGGGATTACCTGTGAGCGTACGGGCAAAAAAAACAATTCACTGGCGCTCATTGCCAGCGGCAAGCATTTGAAAGCAGATACTTATTCCACACTTGGAATTATTATCGGGCTCATACTGCTATATTTCCTCCAACTCTGGTGGATCGATAGCGCCGTTGCGATCATTTTCGCCTTCATCATCATGGCAACTGGTTACCGTATCCTACGAAGTTCTATTTCCGGGATCATGGATGAGGCCGACCACACCTTACTGGATAAAATGGTGGCAATGCTCAACCGCAACCGCCGAGAAAACTGGATTGACCTGCACAACCTGCGAATCATCAAATATGGCGGTATGTTGCATGTTGATTGTCACCTCACCGTGCCCTGGTATCTCAATGTTTGGGAAGCGCATAATGAAATTGACATTTTATCGAAATTGGTGAAAGAAGAGTTTGGTGAATCCATCGAATTGTTTGTGCACACGGATCCCTGCCTTAACATCAGTTGTCCCATATGCACCAAAACCGATTGTAATGTTCGCCAGCACCCATTCACAAAAAAAGTTGAATGGACCATGGAAAATATTTTATCAGATAAAAAACATCACCTATGATAAAATTGGATCAGGACTGGTGGAGCAACCAGTATGAAACTGGCAGCACACAATGGGATGCAGGAACCATCACAGCGCCGCTGAAAGCATACTTTGAGCAGGTGACCGATAAAGACATTGCCATCCTGGTCCCTGGCTGTGGCAATAGTCATGAAGCGGCTTTCCTCTTGCAGCAAGGGTTTACGAATGTGACAGTGCTTGACATTTCTCAAGTGCTCTGCGACCGGCTTGCTCAAAAGTTTACTGCCGATACCGGGAAAGGGGTACAGATCGTTTGTGCCGATTTCTTTCAGCACACTGGCCAGTATGACTTAATTATCGAACAAACTTTTTTTTGTGCACTTGACCCGGGACTGAGAACTAGTTACCGCGACCAGGTTTGGCGTTTGTTGAAACCAAACGGGAAACTCGTTGGCCTGCTCTTCGATGCGGAGCTACCCGATGGACCACCGTTTGGTGGCGACAAAAAATTATACACTAAATTATTCAAGGATCGTTTCCAGGTTGAAACAATGGAACCCTGTTATAACTCTATTGAAAAACGGAAGGGGAGAGAGCTTTTCATCAAATTACGGAAGGCTTAGATTTTTTAACTCACACAATAGGCGCATCAATGTGCTTCAAATAATCTTGCAACTCCAAAAGCGGCGGCTGCAGCCATGGCACCAATCAATGTCACTTGGAGAGCGCCTTTCAAAGCGGGTACCCCGGTGATCCTGCTTTTAAAATAGCCGAAAATAAACAGGCAAATAAGTGTTGCCAGTACCGAAACTTCGAGTGCTTCGAGCGATGTATCTATAAAAAAATAAGGAGATAATGGGATGATGCCGCCGGCGACGTAGGACAGTCCGATGTTCAAGGCACTCTTGGTGGCCCGTTTCGGATCGGGCTTTTCCAGCCCAAGTTCATATTTCATCATGAAGTCGACCCAGCGATCTTTGTCCTGCGCAATCTCCTGCGTGGCCTGCTCCTGCACGGCTGGGCTCAGACCAATGTTCGCAAAAAATTCCTTGGTTTCTGAGATCTCTACTTCCCGCAGGTGTTCAACCTCGTGGTATTCTCTTTTGATCTCGCTCTTGTAATGATCCTGTTCTGTTTTGCCGGAAAGATAGCCACCCAATCCCATGGCGATGCTGCCTGCGCAAATCTCGGCAATGCCCGCGATCACGATGATGGTGCTGTTAGAAACAGCTCCACTCAATCCGGCGGCGAGGGCAAACGGAACGGTGAGCCCGTCGCTCATACCGATGACGATATCCCGCAAAAAGTCAGGACTTCTGAGGTGGTTTTCTATATGGTCGTGATGCAGGTGAGAATCCATTGATTGCAAGAAATTTTAAATACACCGAAAAATTAAGCGATCGGTTTTAAAGCGCTGCCAACGATTTTCCAATCAGTGCCACGCAGTCCAGGATCTGTTCGCGATTGATGACGAGCGGCGGTGCAAAACGTATTTTGTCTCCGTGGGTTGGTTTTGCGAGCAAGCCATTTTCTTTCAGTTCGAGGCAAAGTTTCCAGGCTGCTTCAGGATCGCTGTGCTGGATAACAATGGCATTCAATAAACCTTTGCCACGAACTGTTTTTATAAACGGTGAGTTGATCTTGTTTAATTCTTCGCGTAACAGTTTACCCATGGCCTCCGCATTCGCTGCCATGTTCTCGTCTTTCAATACACGCAGCGCAGCGATCGCGACGGCACAAGCCAAGGGATTACCGCCATAAGTACTTCCATGCTCACCAGGTTTGATGGTAAGCATGATCTCATCGTCGCAAAGCACCGCACTCACGGGTAAAACGCCGCCACTCAAGGCCTTTCCCAGGATCAGGATGTCGGGGCGCACATGCTCGTGATCGCACGCAAGCATTTTACCAGTGCGTGCAAGGCCAGACTGGATCTCATCTGCGATCATGAGTACATTGTATTCGGTGCATAAATCACGAACACCTTTATAATAACCTTCGTCCGGCACCACAACACCGGCTTCTCCCTGAATGGGTTCAAATAAAAATCCGGCCACATTCTTATCCTGGAAAGCAGCCTCTAACGCAACCAGGTCGTTGAAAGGGATGGATTCATACCCCATCAAAAAAGGGCCATAATTGTTCTTCGCAGAGGGGTCTGAGCTGAAGGAGATGACGTTGATGGTGCGGCCATGAAAATTTTCATTACACACAATGATCTTTGCCAGGTTGGGTTGAATGCCCTTGACCTCGTAGCTCCATTTGCGACAAAGTTTGATGGCGGTTTCCACAGCTTCGACTCCCGTATTCATCGGTAGAACCTTGTCGTAACCGAAATATTCTGTAATATACTTTTCATACTCACCAAGCAGGTTGCTGTGAAAAGCTCTACTCGTTAACGTTAGTTTCTGCGCCTGCTCCAGCAAAGCCCCAACAATGACCGGGTGGCAATGACCCTGGTTTACCGCGGAGTAGCCACTTAAAAAATCGTAGTATCGCTTGCCTTCGACATCCCAGACGAACACGCCTTCACCGCGGTTTAACACGACGGGTAAGGGATGATAATTATGGGCGCCATGGGCTTCTTCCAGGTCAATAAAAGATTGGGTGCTTGCAGAAATATTTAAAGTTGATTGCATAATAATATGATGCTGGTAATTAAATGATTGGCCTGCGGCCAGGAAAGAAAAAACAAGAAGGTGTGCTGCTCCGGAAAGTGGATGATACTTAGTGATTCAGCAAATCGAGGTTGCTGCTGAGGAAAAGTGGTATGGTAGAAATTAGAAAGATGTCCTGGAGATTTGACGCAAGATAACAATTTTTGTGGATACGACTTTTCCTTTTTGAACACTTGTGCAAACAGGCAAGAATCAAATAATTATCGAAATAATGTTGCAAGAAAACCGGCAAATTCTCGCCACAGAAAGTAATAGATTCCATTTAGCCAACTGTTTTAAATTCCACTGAATGAAGCTCATTTCCGCCATTGGAGTAGCAAAAGTGTAAATTGAAGGCTTTGATTGTTGCAGGGATATCGCAACCGGAAACTTATTTTGAAACAGGTAAAATAGAAACAGGATCCTGATCTATGCTCCATAAAATCAAGATCCTGCGGTATTATTTCATTCGGCGAAAAGGTTTTACAGATCAAATTTGATCCCTTGCGCCAGCGGTAATTTATCAGTGTAATTGATGGTATTTGTCTGACGGCGCATGTAGACCTTCCACGCATCACTACCGCTTTCCCGGCCACCGCCGGTTTCTTTTTCCCCGCCAAAAGCGCCGCCAATTTCGGCACCGGAGGTGCCGATGTTTACGTTCGCAATACCGCAATCACTTCCTGACTGGGAAAGAAATTTTTCTGCCTCCCGCAGGTTGGTGGTCATGATAGCGGAAGATAAACCCTGTGGCACCCCGTTTTGCATCGCGATCGCCTGTTCAAGCGTTTTATATTTCATGATGTAAAGAATGGGTGCAAAGGTTTCATGTTGCACGATGGAAAAATCATTTTTTGCTTCGGCGATACAGGGCTTGACGTAGCAGCCGCTTTCAAATCCTTTGCCTTTCAACACACCGCCTTCAACGATAAAATTTCCGCCCTCGGCGATACATTTTTCAATGGCGTCTTCATACATTTTTACCGCATCCTCGTCAATGAGCGGACCGACATGATTCTTTTCATTCAACGGATCGCCGATCTTCAATTGCGCATATGCGTTGACGAGTTTATCCCGGAATTTGTTATACACCTTTTCATGAATGATCAAGCGGCGCGTTGTTGTACAGCGTTGACCCGCGGTACCTACGGCCCCGAATGCTGCACCGATCAATGCCATATCGAGGTCTGCATCGGGAGTGATGATGATGGCATTGTTTCCGCCAAGTTCCAGTAAACTTCTTCCGAGGCGTTGTGCAACTGCTGCAGCAAGTGCCTTGCCCATTCGGGTACTACCGGTGGCGGATACCAGCGGCACGCGGGTGTCGTTGCTCATCCATTCGCCAACTTCTTTTCCACCGGAAACAAGGTTGTTTACGCCCTCGGGAACATTATTCTTTCTAAAAACTTTCGCAGTTATATTCTGGCAGGCGATGCCACACAAGGGAGTTTTTTCACTCGGCTTCCAAACGCACACATCACCGCAAACCCAGGCCAGCATGGCATTCCAACTCCAAACTGCAACCGGGAAATTGAAGGCGGAAATTACTCCCACAATTCCCAACGGATGATATTGATCGTACATCCTATGACCTGGTCGCTCACTATGCATCGTCAATCCATGTAACTGGCGCGAAAGCCCCACGGCAAAATCACAGATGTCGATCATCTCCTGTACCTCACCAAGACCTTCCTGCAGGCTCTTGCCCATTTCATAACTCACCAGTTGACCCAACGAAGATTTTTGCGCCCGCAATTCTTCGCCGATCTGGCGTACCACTTCGCCACGCTTGGGTGCCGGCCAGTTGCGCCATTCAATGAATGCTTCCTGTGCCTTTAGAATCACAGCATCATAGGTATCCTTGTCGCAGGATTTAACAGAAGCGATCAGTTTCCCGTCAACCGGGGAATATGAATCAATTGTTGACCCCTTGGTAGCCCACCATTTTGTACCGGTGGATACGCCTTTATTTTTATTTTGAATATCTAATGCTGCAAGAAATTTCATATGATTTATTTAATCGGGCAAAAGTACGATAGTGAAATGGAATGTGTGGTTATTGAGATAGGTAGCCAGCCTGGCTGAGTTTGTGGCTAACAAATATCTAGTCGAAAAACAGGCAGTGGGTCTCTTTGCGTACGCTGGAAAAATGGGTTTAAAAAAAATCTTAGGATTTACCTGGTGGCAATGATCGATGAGAAAGATTATACAAGCCCTGCTGCCTTGGGTAATTTTCAATGGCAGGGGTGTGGATTAAAAGTTGACACTAACGCCACCACTCGTCCAACGTCCCGGCATGATGCTTCCCAGCAGGTCGCTGTAGTTTACATCGGCGATGTTATTCACTGCAATAAATAAACG
>JAURWD010000009.1 GCA_030655145.1 Ferruginibacter sp. | reverse complement strand
CTTTCAGTGAGGCTACCTATAATTTCCCGTTGGGAGAAAATACACGAATCGACGCCATTCTTTCTCCAAGCACGACCACACTGAGTGAAGTGATTGTTAGCGGCAGATCCGGGGGCGGACTGAATGCCCGCAGAAAAACCGGTGCTTCAACCAGCATCAGCAAAGAACAAATTTCAGCGCTTCCCACCCTTAGCCGGAGTTTAGCGGATTACACAAGGCTTACCCCCCAGGCAAATGGGAACTCTTTTGGAGGTATCAGTAACCGTTTTAATAATATCACGATCGATGGTGCGGTAAATAACGACGTCTTTGGTCTATCTGGTTCAGGTACTCCTGGTGGCCAGGCTGCAACTACGCCTATCTCTTTGGATGCGATCCAGGAAATACAGGTTGTACTCGCTCCTTATGATGTGTCTTACGGAAACTTCACTGGTGCCGGCGTAAACGCTGTTACCCGTTCAGGAACCAACAACTTCGAAGGATCCGTATATTATTTCCTGCGTAATGAGAACACGATCGGTAAAGACCCCGTTTCTAAAATCAAGTCAACCGCCTTTACAGATAAACAATATGGTGCCCGTTTCGGTGGTGCTATTGTTAAAAATAAGTTGTTCTTTTTTGTCAGTGGTGAAATGGGTCGCAGAACCCAGCCTACCCTCTTCAATGCAGGTGAAACAAATTCTTTGTTAACCACGCCCGAAGCACAGCAGCTGCTTGATACATTGAAAACAAAATATAACTACGATGGTGGCACCTTCTCACCATTTGAGGCTCAAACGCAAAGTGATAAATTGTTCGGCCGCTTAGATTGGAATATTTCTACCAAACATCGCCTTACAATTCGTCATAACTATATCAGCGCTTATGATGACAACATCAGCCGTTCAACATCTTTGTTCCGCTTCGGAAACAATACTTACCGCTTCAACAACAAGCAACACATTACTGTTGCTGAATTGCGCAGCCGTTTCAGTAACCGCGTTTCAAATAATTTGATCATCGGAAGGCACGAGATCCGTGATTTCCGCAGCACCTACGGAACTTTGTTCCCGTCAATTGAGATCAGCAAAGCCGGTGGCACCATCCAGATCGGATCTGAAAGAAGTTCTACTGCCAATGAACTGGACCAGGACATTTTCGAGATCACAGACAACCTGAAGATATTCGCAGGCAAGAGCACTTTCACTATCGGAACGCATAACGAATTCTTCAAATTCAGGAACCTCTTTATCAACAACCTGAACGGTCGTTGGAGATTTGCAAGCCTGCAGGATTTTTACGCCAACCAACCACGCCAGTTTGATGTTACTTATTCTGCCAACAAAAGCGTGAGTGAAAAACCATCTGCTGAATTCAATGCCGCTCAACTTGGATTTTATGCCCAGGATGAAATTCAATTCAATCCAAACTTCAGGTTAACCTTCGGTATGCGGGTTGACCTTCCGATCATCAACACCGTACCGGGATATAACAGGGTGATCGATTCAACCTTTGGTGGTAAATACAGCACGCAATACATTCCAAACAAACAACCACTTTTTGCGCCAAGAGTTGGATTTAATTACGACGTTGCAGGAGATAAAAGTGTAGTGGTAAGAGGTGGTGTAGGTGTATTCAGTGGAAGGGTTCCTTTCGTGTGGATCTCAAATCAATTTTCTAATACCGGTTTGTTGCTGAGGACAACCAGCCAAACAGATAACACGCCAAATGCAGCACCATTTGAGGTGAATGCAGGCAATGGTTTTAATCCTAACGTGAATGAGCAGAGCAACATCGGTGCTTCATCAACAGGCGGCACTTTTGAAGCGAACCTGATCGATCGGAAATTTAAACTTCCACAAGTACTTCGCGTGAATGCTGCAACGGATGTTAAGCTTCCAGGCGACATAAACCTTACAGTTGAAGGTATTTTTTCTAAGACATTAAATAATGTGTACTACCAGGATGTGAACTTAAGGCCAGCAGCTGCAACAGTTGACCCGGCTTATAACAATGGCTTTGACAAAAGGATCGCTTTTGCAGGTTCAACAAACGGAAGACGCATCAACACCTCCATTACAAACGCGATATTGATCACCAATACCAGCGAAGGATATGCATTGAATCTTGGTGCTACCATCAACAAAACCTGGAAACATTATTTCGCACAGCTTGCCTACAATTTCAACTCAGCTACTGATGTTAATAGCGGTGCAAGTTCAACTGCACTTTCTAACTGGGAGTTCGTGCAGGTTGTTGGAGATCCTAACTCACCAAGGGCGGCTATTTCTAACTACCAGTTAGCGCATCGCTTCACCGGTATTTTCTCGATGAACTATGAGTACATCAAACATTTGAAAACTTCCCTTTCCTTCTTCTACAATGGTAATTCAGGACAAACCTTTACCTACCTCGTGAATGGTGACCTTAACAGTGATGGAAGATTTGGTAACGACCTGATCTATGTTCCAAACAACCCATCAGAAATAAAATTTGTAGACCGCCTGAACTCAGCCGGTACTGCAGTGGTTGCCACCGCAGCTCAACAATCTGCGGATTTTGAAACATTCATTACAAACGATTCATACCTGAATAAAAGAAGAGGCCAGTACTCAGAAAGAAACGGTCGCAGCACTCCATGGGAACATGTGATCGATGCACGTCTTGCACAGGATTTCTTTGTAAACGTGAGCGGCAAAAGACATGCGCTGCAATTAACACTTGACATTTTCAATCTTACCAATTTGTTGAATAACGATTGGGGCCGTCAATATTTTGTAACCAACCAGGCTTACAATTTGTTATCGACAATCAACCGCACCAGCGGAGCTTTCATTGGAAAAGGATTTAATTTCAATAACACAGCGCTTCCCTGGACAATGAATTTTTCTTCAAGATGGCAAGGCCAGGTTGGAGTAAGATACACGTTCAACTAGGTTAGGTTTTAGCCTGACTGTTTTATAGAATTTTACATAGTATTTACGATTGCGCCACGATAACCTCGTGGCGCTTTTTATTTTTCAAAGCTCACCAAGGATTATTTAATACTTAACAATTTGGTATCACTCACTCGACTTTTTACAATCATTCCACCAGCACCTTTGCGCAACTTTTAAAAATCAACTATGAGAGAAAAATTTAGACTCCTTACCATGTTTTTTTTATTGTCAGGATTTGTGGCAACTGCCCAGGAAACAACATCTGAAATCCAGGGAACGGTGTCCGATGCCGGGCAGACACCCCTGGCAGGCGCTACCATCGTGGCCATACACCAACCTACCGGAACCAGGTATGTTACTACTTCGCGTAAAAATGGCCAGTTCAACCTTGCGAACATTCGCGTTGGCGGTCCTTACACGTTGACAACAACTTTTATCGGCTTCACCGAGGGTAAGCAGGATGAAGTATTTCTTACACTGGGAAATGCATTTAAAGCAGATTTCCAATTAACTCCCAGCACAACGAGTTTGAACGAGGTAGTTGTTACCGGTCGGAAATCCGACAAGGTGTTTAGTAAGAGTCGTACCGGCTCCGCTGAGGTAATTACCCGTCAACAAATTGACCGGCTTCCAACAACCAACCGGAGCATCCAGGATTACACCCGACTAACGCCTACGGCTAATGGCAGTAGTTTCGGAGGAAGAAGTGGATCGTACAACAACCTTACTGTAAATGGCGCCAGTTTTAATAACACTTTTGGTTTATCCGGCTCGCTGGGTGGACAAACAAGTTCGCAGCCATTCAGTATTGATGCACTTGAACAAATACAGGTGAACATTGCGCCTTACGATGTAACGTTGGGCAACTTCACAGGTGCAGGCATCAACGCCGTAACTAAAAGCGGTACGAATGAATTTAAAGGAAGCGTCTATAATTTTTGGAAGAGCCCAGGCCTTACGGGACTGAAAGTAGGCACAACAAAAGTGCCTCGCCAGGAGTTTGAATTTAACAATCGCGGCGCCAGTATTGGCGGCCCTATCATCAAGAACAAATTGTTCTTTTTCCTGAGCGGCGAACAGCAACGCGAAAGCACACCTGCAACTACCCGTGTGGCAAGTCGCAATGGTTCAACCGGTAACAATGTGTCGCAGGCACGGGCAGAAGATCTTGACATTCTCAGTAAATTCCTGAAAGACAAATTCGGTTACGATGCCGGCGCTTACGAGAATTACACCTTCGATACATACAGCGACAAGATCACGGCGCGGGTTGATTTCAACATCAATAACCGCAGTACGCTTAACGTGAATTATTATTATCTAAAATCCTACCGTAATGTACCTCCGAGCAACAGTGGCGCACCGGCTGGCAGCCGCCAACCAAGCCAGTCTGCAATGCCGTTTTTCTCTTCATCTTACGTGATCAACAACGACTTCAACATTGTGATCGCAGAATTGAATACAAGGGTCAGCAATAAATTATCCAACAAATTACAAGTTGGTTATAATCGCTTAAGAGATTACAGGAGCAGTCCCGGTGGAATTTTTCCATTGGTTGATATAGAGAATAACGCGGGTCTTTCTTTAACGTCTTTTGGTTATGAACCATTCACCGCTTTCAATCAACTTAATACCGATACCTGGCAGTTGAATGACATCGTTACGCTGTACAAGAGTAACCACACCATTACTTTTGGTACGCAAAACACCATGAACAAATTTCTAAATGGATTTGCACCAAACTATTATGGAGCATATCGTTTTGCGAACCTTGATTCATTTTACAACAGTGTAAATAATGGCAGCGCCAATGCAAGCAGGTACGAACTAAGGTATTCTACGCGTAAAGGCGGCGAGTTCCCTTTTGCCAAGATCTCGAACATTCAACTGGGCTTTTTTGTGCAGGATAAATGGAGTGTGAGCAACAACTTCACGATCACGGCAGGACTAAGAGCCGACGTTCCCATCTTCGAACAAAACTTTATTGCAAATACAAATGCCGACGCACTTGTTTATCGGGATGGGGTGAAGATCGAAACCGGAAAGGCTCCTTCAACTTCGGTGTTGTTAAGCCCGAGAGTAGGGTTTAACTGGGATGTGAAAGGCACTAAGACCACACAGGTTCGTGGAGGTGTTGGTATCTTCGCGGGTGCGCCACCGTTTGTTTGGATCAGCAACCAGGCAAGTAACAATGGCGTGGATTTTGGATCTTTCGTTAATACTTCCGGTACAGCTTTCAATGCTGATGTAGATGCAAATCGCCCGCTGAACGGCGCTGCCAATACTCAGTATAACCTTGCGATTACGGAGAAGAATTTTAAATTCCCCCAGGTACTACGTGCCAATGTCGCAGTTGACCACAAACTTCCCTTCGACATTACAGGTACGTTTGAAGCCATTGTCAACAAAGACATTAATGGTGTGTACAACCAGAACATAAACCTTCCAACGACAGGTATTGCACTTGCAGGAGCCGATAACCGTATCCGTTATAGTTCATCAAGGATCTACAGTGGCACCGGCGATGCAACAGCAGCAAATCCAAACATCACGGATGCCATCCTGATGACGAATACTTCTAAAGGACACAGCTACAACCTGACCTTGCAGTTGCAGCGCAATGTAAACAACCTGTACACCATGGTCGCGTATAGTTATGGTGACAGTCGCTCTGTTAATGACGGTGGATCAATTGCCCAGTCGATCTGGAGAGATCGTTTTGTAAGCGGTGATCCAAACGCGGATGTTACGTCTTACTCAAATTTCTACCAACCTCACCGGGTGATCGCTGCTGCGGCTTACCGAAAAGAGTATGCGAAACATTTTGCAACCTCGATCGGATTTACTTTCGAAGCAGCAAATGGTGGAACTGCGAGCTATGCTTATAATGGAGATCTGAACAATGATGGTTTAAACACGAATGATCTTGTTTACGTTCCGGCCTCGCAGTCGGAAATAGTGCTGGAAGCTGCCAATGCCCAGGACCTTCGCACGCCGGCAATTCTGTGGAGCCAACTGAATGCTTACATCAACCAGGATCCATACTTAAGCACCCGCCGGGGACAATATGCTGAAAGAAATGGCTTGTTGTTACCGTTCTACAAAAAGATGGACCTGAATTTTACCCAGGACCTGTTTGTAACGGTTGCGGGTAAACGCAATACCATTCGTTTTACAATGGATATCCTGAACTTTGGCAACTTGCTGAACAAAAACTGGGGCACTTACAAAATTGCTAACAGAACTGCTTTGCTAAACTACTTACGCGTTCAAACAACTGGTGTTGATGCCGGAAAACCTGTATATAGTTTCCCGTACCTCGATGCGGCCAACCAGGTTCCATTAACATCATCTTTTCAAAACAGCACCTCGCAGGCTTCCAGGTTCCAGGTTCAAATGGGACTTCGCTACATTTTTAATTAATTCGTTTTTATATTTCTTACAAGTCACGACTCGCGTCGTGACTTTTTTTTTGTCCTGGCTGAATTAACAATTCCTTTTGAAAACCACGTAGATCTCGTTAAATAAATCAAGGCACAAATGATACATTGCGGGACAAATTTTAAACCGTTGGCCTTTTGATTACAAAGTTACCCCTACTCTGTTGCTTTTGTACCGTCATCTTCATTGTTCCCGCAATGGCGCAGGAATTTATTTTTTCCGGCAAGATCACCAACAGCCGGCTTGAGCCCCTCGCCTACGCAACCATCAATCTGAAAGAAACACAAACTGGCACCGTAACGGATAATAATGGAAATTTTAAGCTGCAAGTGGAAGCAGGCAAGTATGATGTGGTGGTAGGAATGGTTGGCTACAAATCTCAACTGCTCACGATTGTTGTTACGAAAGCTTACAATCTTAACTTGATTTTGGAGGAAGAGAAAGTGCGCATGTTGGGTGAAGTGCAGGTGGTAGGAAAGCGAAAAGACAACGCCGAAGAAATTGTAAAAAATGTGATCCGCAACAAAGAGAAAGTATTGGCTACCGGGGGAACCTACAGTTGTAATATTTACATCAAAGCCTCGGATGCAAACAGCTTTGCGGCTAAGTCTAAAAAAAATGATACCAGCAGTACGTACCTGCGACAAATGAACGGTATGAATATGGCTGAGGTATACCTGAAAGTAGATCGTGCGGTGCCAAACAAAATAAAAGAAGAGAGAACTGCGGTAAAGATCAGCGGTAAAGCGGATGGGCTTGCATTTCTCAGTACCACCGAAGCAGAATTTAATTTCTACAATAACCTGTTACAATTACCCGGACTTTCCCTGATGCCCATGCTGTCGCCATTGAGCAGCAGCGGCCTTGTCGCTTACCGGTACAAAACACTTCGGATCCGAAAAGAAAACAACAGGAACATTTATACGATTCGTGTAACACCGGGGAAGCTTGGTAATGCCTTGGTGAGCGGAGAAATGGAGATCTTGGATAGTTCGTGGGTGATGCTCAGTTCCCATTTTGAACTGCCTAAATTTCACCTGATCGAGTACGACTATTTTTCCGTGGATCAACAATATGAGTTCGTCAATAATAAAGCCTGGATGCCTGTCCGGCAAGACCTGACCTACATCACTAAAGCAGGAAAGAAATCCACAAGTGGGAAAACCATTGCTGTGTATACTGATTACAACATCGACACCAGTTTCAGCAGCAGGCATTTCGGAACTGAAGTAAGCAGTACTTCACAACTCGCCTATGAGCGAGACAGCAGCTTTTGGGAAACCATCAGGAAGGAGCCATTGACAGACAAAGAAATTGCGCTCATACATTTTAAGGATAGTACCATTCGGGCCCATACTACGGAAGCCTATCTCGACTCGGTAGATCGGCACAATAACAAAGTGACCCTGAAGAAAATTTTCATTGATGGAATAGACCAACATAACTGGCGCAAAGAACGGCTCATGATCTTTGCTTCCATACCTGACCTTTATATGCCGCTTCAGCTTGGTGGAGGGCGCATCGGTTACAATTTCCATCTCATTAAAAATTATAAAAACAAAAAGAACATTGGTTTAACCACGCGTATTCATTATGGCATTCGAAACAAGGACATACAGGGTGCCATCAGCTTTTCAAAATTATATAATCCATTTAGCCGCGGTGCTTACTTTATAAATCTTGGCAGGGAGTTCGGGCAAATTTTTCCCGGTGATGCCTGGATCAACCAGTTAAAACGAAGCAATATTTATTTAAAAGAAGGACTGGAATTTGGGCATAGCGTTGAGTTGGCGAATGGACTCGTACTTCTAAATAAGTTTGAATATACAGCCCGCAAAAGTGTGGCAGGTTACAAGACAAATGACAAACTCGATTCATCCGGTATCGGGCGACAGATCTCCAATAACCACGCGATCGAATTCGAACCTTATAATGCTTTTTACAATACTATCGGTCTCCAGTACACGCCACAGCAGAAGTACATCCGCGAACCGAAAGAAAAGATCATCCTTGGAAGCAAGTGGCCAACTTTCGGCATAAGCTGGCGGAAAGGTGTACCCGGTGTTTTAAAGAGTGTCATCGATTTTGATTACCTCGAGTTTGGGCTTACGCAAAAACTAAAACTCGGTCTTGCCGGCGAATCGAGATACACCCTGATCAGCGGAAGTTTTTTAAGCCGGAAAGATCTGCGCCTGGTAGACTACAAGTTTATGCGCCGCGGAGACCCGATCTTCTTTTCCAATCCCACCATGAGCTTTCAATCACTCGATTCAACCTTTCCAGCGTTCAAACGATTTTATGAAGGTCACTATTTACACCAGTTTCATGGGTCCATTATCAACAAAGTTCCTTTGCTGAAAAAACTGAATCTTCTTGAAGTTGCCGGTGGTGGTATTTTATATGTACCTGAACGAAACCTTCGATACGCGGAAGTATTTTTTGGCGTAGAAAAGGTCATTCGTTTCTGGCGGGAGCGATATAAGATCGGGGGATATGTTGTGACAAGTGTTGCCAATAAATTCAGCAACCCCATTCAATTCAAAATTGGCCTGGAAGTGTTTAATAAGCGAAGAAACAGTTGGTACTAGCAGATTAGCTAATTGGCTAATTAGCTAATCTGCTAATTAATTATTAAGGAGAAACAGTGTTAGTTGGGAAAATTTTAAACACGGATTTACTTGTCAATGCTGTTACGAAAAATTGCATTTTTCAAAACGTTGATTCGTTTTATGAGCAAGCAGTTGAAATTTCATTGAGCTTTTTATCAGTACGACGAAAACCTTATTCAGCACTTTTAGCACATCAGCTAATTAGCACAATAGCACACTAGTTAATCAGCACATCAGCAAATTAGCTAATTAGCACATTAACACACTGGCTAATCAGCACACATCAGCTAATGTGCAACTCTTCCCCACGCCCATTTGAGGTAGGTTGGAAAAGCCCTTGCCCAGGTCGGCACATCATGGCGTCCATCCTCCAGTTCAAGATATTGTATCGCCCCGTTGGCATAACCTTTCTTTTCTAATTCAGCGATCAGGCCCAACGTATCATCGATGGCATCAATGATGCCGTTGTTGTTACGGTCCGCGGTTTCATCGAGCGTACCCACTTCGAAAAAGAATTTTAGCCAGGGATAATACTCCCCCGATCGCACCAACCGGTGCATAATGCGATCTATGTCTTCATCAAAATCAGCGGCCGCCTGGTCTTTATCACGCCACCAAAATGAACCGCTGAAAATACCCGCGTTTATAAATTCTTTCGGATTACTCCAAACAATGTCCATGGCACTTAAGCCACCAAGTGAAAATCCTGCAAAAGATTTTTCTTTGAATGACATTACCTGGTAAGTTTTCCGGAGATAAGGCAACAATTCCTCCATCACAAATTTTGTGTACAAACCGGCCTTGGCGCCTCTCCCTTTATAATCCGACGCAGCTGCGGTTCCGTATTCCATCTTCCGGTCAGCTGAACAATGTAACCCAACACAAAACAACGGGCTGATGTCATCTTGTAGTTCATTCAATATTTGATCGAACTGCATGGTCACAAGATCCTGCCCGTCATTGATGAGCAATAAAATCAATTCGACAACCGCCAAAACAGGGGGCAGGTAGCAATCAACCTTAACCAATATCTTTAAATGAACCGATTGAATGACGTGATTTTCGATGACAACACTTGCTCCCTGGTTTATGGACATAGCGCCAAAATTAAGTAAAAGAAGACACAATGCTGTAGCCAGTTACAGCCTGCATCGAACTTCGCCAGCCGGCGGGAAAACAAGGCTTGACAGGCGATTTTACTGGGTTGGGATAATCAAATCGCGGGGAAGTATTATTTGTTTAATTAGCCTGTAAAAAATATATTTGGTTACCAACATCTCTTCATCTCCTCTTTAATTTCAATTCATTACAAAAAATACTTTATGAAAAAGATCGGCATATTACATGGAAAAGAAAGAAGTTTTCCTGAAGCATTGGTGACTAGGGTAAACAGTAAAAATGTGGATGGTATTATGGCAGAACCCGTACACATTGAAAAAGTGATGCAGGGCGAAAGCAGTGGTTATGCAGTGATCATCGATCGTATTTCGCAGGATGTACCGTTTTACCGGGCCTTTCTGAAAAACGCGGCTTTGTGTGGAACAGCTGTTATCAACAACCCGTTCTGGTGGAGTGCCGACGAGAAATTTTTCAATAATTGCCTGGCCACCAAGATCAATGTCCCGGTACCAAAAACCGTGATCCTTCCTAGCCGCGAACTTCCGATAGATACTTCCAATGAATCTTTTAGTAATCTCTCCTACCCGCTTGACTGGGGCGGCATTTTTCAATACATCGGTTTCCCCGCATACATGAAACCCTTCGCCGGCGGTGGATGGAAAAGCGTGTATAAGGTGAGTGACATTGACGATTTTTTTGACAAGCATGGCGAAACAGGTGAGCTGGTGATGATGCTGCAGGAAGAAATTATTTTTGAGGAATACTATCGTTGCTATTGTATTGGCGGCAAATATGTGCGCATCATGAGCTATGAGCCACGCAACCCACACCATCTTCGTTATGTGGCAGACTTTCAACCTTCGGAAGAAAAACTAGCCCTGATGACAGACATTGTTTTGCGCATTAATCATTACCTGGGTTATGACTTTAATACCGTAGAACTTGCCTTGCGGGATGGAGTACCATACGCCATTGACTTCTGCAATCCGGCACCTGATGCGGAAAGAACAAGCGTAGGTGAAGAAAATTTTGAATGGGTAGTGGAAACGTCTGCTAATTACGCAATTGAAAAAGCACAGGCGCAGGTTGAAGGAGCCGACAATCTTACCTGGGGCGAATACATCAAACGAAGTGCAAACAAAGAAAAGTTGTTTTAATATTCCCAGGAGCTAACTGGTGATCAAAAAAGCTCAATTTCTATGGCAAATATTTCATTCAAGAATTTTACAGTTGGCGTTGAAGAAGAATATATGGTGATCGATCCCGTGACACGGGAATTGAAAAGCCATGAACAAAAGATTGTCCAGGAAGGACAGAAGATCATCAAGGATAAGGTGAAAGCCGAGATGCACCAGGCAGTAGTGGAAGTTGGAACGGATATATGCCAGGATGTTGATGAAGCTTTTGTTGATGTGTCCACATTAAGAAAAACAATCAGCGGCATTGGTGAAAGCCTGGGCTTAAAAATAGGCGCAGCGGGCACGCATCCCTTTAGTCATTGGGAGAGCCAGCTTATCACCGATCATATTCGCTACAGCGAAATTGTAAATGAACTCCAGGAAGCGGCACGTAGCAACCTCATTTTTGGCCTGCATGTACATGTTGGTATGGAGAATCGTGAAATGGCGATTCACATCGCGAATTCGGCCCGCTATTTTTTACCACACGTGTATGCGTTGAGCACCAACTCACCTTTTTGGGAAGGTCGCATCACCGGCTATAAATCTTTCCGCACCAAAGTTTTTGATAAGTTTCCACGAACCGGCATCCCTGATTATTTTGAAAGCATCGAGGCCTATGAGAATTATGTGAAGCTGCTGGTAAAAACAAATTGCATCGACAACGCGAAAAAGATCTGGTGGGACCTTCGCGTGCACCCCTTCTTTAATACAGTCGAATTCCGCATCTGCGACATCCCGATGACGGTGCAGGAGACCATTGCCATTACAGCACTTTTCCAGGCCATCTGTGCAAAGCTTTACAAACTGAAGAGCCAGAACCTGAACTTCATGATGTACTCACGGGCACTCTTAAACGAAAATAAATGGCGCGCCAGTCGCTATGGAATCGATGGCAGCATGATTGATTTTGGAAAAGAAACTGAAGTGAATACCCGAGTCCTTATATACGAGCTGCTCGATTTTGTTGACGATGTGGTACCGCACCTCGGTAGCCGCCATGCGATCAATTACGTCCACAATATGCTCGAACAAGGAACCGGCGCCGATCGCCAGTTAAAAGTTTTTCATGAATCATCAAATATGATAGACGTGGTTGACTACATCCACGGAAACTTCCTGACAGGACTTTAATTTTACTTTTCCCCCTTTATTTCAACAATCTTTTCAAGGGCCCTTGACTCTGTCCGGGGCACCCGGCTGTGAAAAACTCGCTAATATCCTACGGCCTGGTGGCTTTTCTACTACTTACAAATTTGTTATTTTTGCACGATGAAGAGAGCAGAGCGACAGAGCATTCGTATAGCCATTTTAGATTTATATGACGGGGTGGCCAACCAGGGAATGCGTTGTATCAGGGAAATATTGAACCAGTTTGGTGACCAGCATTATCTGGACATTTCCTGGGATGAATTTGAGGTGAGACAAAAAATAGAAATTCCCGACTTCTCATATGATATTTTTATTTCAACCGGCGGCCCAGGTAGCCCACTTGAAAGTGAAGGCACACCCTGGGAAAAAGCGTACTTCAATTGGGTTAATTCAATAGAAGCCTGGAACCGGGACGAGAACAATTCCCAGAAAAAGCACGTGTTTTTTATTTGCCATTCTTTTCAATTGGCTTGTCGCAATTTCGGCATAGGCAACGTTTGTAAAAGAAAGAGCACTGCCTTTGGTGTGTTCCCGATTCATTTATTGACCGATGGCAAAGACGAGATCGTGTTTGAAGGAATGAAGGATCCATTTTACGCTGTTGATAGTCGCGACTACCAGGTAATTGAACCTGACCACCCGCTGATTTCTGATCGTGGCGCCACTATTTTAGCGATAGAAAAAGAGCGGCCACACATCCTGCTTGAGCGGGCAATCATGGCCGTTAGGTTCAACGAATTCATGATCGGTACCCAGTTTCACCCTGAAGCTGATGCCATCGGGATGAGCCTCCACTTACAAACTGAGGAAAAGAAGCAAACCGTAATTGAGAATTATGGAGAAGCTAAATGGACGAGCATGATCGAACATTTAAATGACCCTGATAAGATCATGTTCACTTACGCTCACATCCTCCCTAACTTTCTCAACATCGCTATAAACCAATTGCAAATGGCAGAAGTTTAAATTCAACGCTCGCTACCGTTTCGACATAGCTGTTGTTTGATTATTATGATTATTTTTAGGCTGCCCCACACAGTTTCTTCATCACAATAGTTCAACATGCAAACGGAATTGCGGAATCGTTTCAATGAATCTTTTACCGAAGAGAAATACCAGTCATACCTCGAACAGCTTGAAGCCCTTCATCCCGGCGCGCTTGATTTTAGAAATGCAGAAACGCCGCTGTTCATTCCAAAGGAGTTTACCCAAAAAATGTTGGATGCCTGTGAAGATATTATTGACGTAATTGTTGATCAGTCATTTAAAGAACTCACAGATCGCTCCATCCCGCCGGACATCAAGATACCGAAGCCCACGGCATACCCGGATTTTATCGTGTTTGATTTTGGCATTTGTGAAAATGAGGCTGGCACACTTGAGCCCCAGTTGATCGAAATGCAGGGCTTTCCTACCCTGTTCGCCTTCCAGGCTTATCACTCCGCGATTACGATAGAATATGCAGCCGTACCCGACACCCACAGTCCTTACCTGAATGGCTATACGGAGGAAAGCTATTTAAAATCATTAAGAGAAATTATCGTTGGGGACACGGATCCGAAAAATGTGATCCTGCTTGAAATATACCCGGAACAACAGAAGACCAGAATTGATTTCTATTGCTCCGAAAAATTGCTTGGAATAAAAACAGTGTGTCTCACAAAACTAATTGGTGATAACAATCAATTATTTTATGAAGAAGATAGTAAGCGGGTACAAGTAAAGAAAATTTACAACCGCCTTATTTTCGACGACCTGCAGCAACAGGAAAACCTGGGAGAGATCATCGACATTTCGCAGCCATGGGACGTTGAATGGGTATCGCATCCAGATTGGTTTTATCGCATTAGCAAGTACACGCTCCCGTTACTAAAAAATCCCTACATACCTCCTACCTATTACCTGGATCAGTTGAAGAAAATACCAACAGACCTCGAAAACTACGTACTCAAGCCCTTGTTCTCTTTTGCGGGGATGGGCGTTGTCATTGACGTAACACCGGCGGATATTGAAAAGGTGACCGACCCTGAAAATTGGATCTTGCAACGAAAAGTGAAATATGCCGATGTGATCAAAACCCCGGATGGCTTTGCAAAAGCGGAAATTCGCTTATTCTTTTTCTGGCCAAAGGGAGCAGCCCGCCCGGTTGGCGTACACAACCTGTCCCGCCTCAGCAAAGGTAAAATGATCGGCACGCGCTATAACAAAGACAAAACCTGGGTAGGTGGTACCGTTGCCTTTTTTGAAAAATAGTTGCTACTTTCATCTCCAACAAGATCGCCCAATTAAATCTATGTTCGAAGAACATTAATTATTTCCCATGCAAAAAGGTTTAACCAGGTTTGAATTTTTTTTCAACCAGCTACAAGAATTACTTGCAACGGCAGTCAAGCAAAAGAACCCGGCGCTGTGGCTTTACCGAAACAATGCCCGAACTCCCCTCTTTATGTTGGAAGCGCTCGCAAAACTTTACGGGGAACTCCACAACGAAAAAAAATTTACGCGTATCCGAGAACACTTCAAACTGTTGGAAGATACGATTGGCGACATAGATTATTATGACACGATCGCAAAGGACCTTGCCCCGAACAAAAAAGTACCTGCAACCATCATCAGCTACCTGCAGGCCGAAACCCGGGAAAAAATTCAAAGCCTCAACGAAATCCTTTTAGAAAAAGGTTGGCTGAAGCCTGACAATAATCGGCTCGTTAAGATTCATAAAAAACTATCAAAAGCTGACTGGTTGGAGGAGAAGGCTGAAATGAATGCGATAAAAGATTTTTATGGCAAGGCGATTTATGAGATCATCGAATTTGTGCAGGAAAAGAAATTTCATTTTGAAAATATGGAAGATGATGTCCATGAATTACGGAGGAAGCTGCGCTGGTTAAGTATTTATCCGCAGGCTGTTTCGGGTTGCATTCAATTGGAAAAAAAGCCAACAGCCGAAAAACATTTGAAGAAATACGCCACGCCTGATATCATCAACTCGCCGTTCAACAAGATGCCGCCAGCCGGTTTAGCCAAATATGTGTTGCTCCTTGAGCAGGATAGTTATTATGCGCTGAGTTGGATGATTGCCGAGTTGGGAAGGTTAAAAGATGACGGGCTCCATATCATAGCGGTAAAGGAAGGGTTGCAAGTTGGGGCAAAATCGGATGACGCGGTTGCTTTTAAAGAAGCCTATAAAATCCTGGGTAAAAAGCAGGCTATGCTTCCACTTCTACTTGAAGAGGCCCAAAAAATTTCCAAAACTTTCTTTAACGAACATGTGTTGGAAAACCTGGTTCTCAACGTCACAAAGACGCCGTCCTTTAAACCTGCGAAAACAAAAAAAAAGCGACCAGTTTGAAATAAACCTAAAATAAAAAGCCCCAACATCAGTCGGGGCTTTTTTAATTTATTATGCTCTTTGTTTTGCAGGAGCTTTCTTCTTAACTTTTTTCAAAGCTGATTCGATAGCCTTGCTCAACTCATCGTAGGTTGCTTTCCCGGTGAATCTCTCACCGTTCACAAAAAATGTTGGAACATCTTTCACACCACGATTCAATCCTTCTCTCATATCACCCTGCACCTGCCAGCCGTAAGTGGCATTCACCAATTCGTCAAGAAACCTTTTGTTCTGAACTCCAGCTTCTTTACTATGCAGTTTCAAACTTGTTGTACCAAGATTGCGCCTGTTGGCGAATAAAATGTTGTGCATTTCCCAAAACTTACCGTCCTGGGCTGTAGCAACCGCTGCCTCACCTGCTTTCAGACTCCGCTGGTGAATATTTGTCATTGGGAAGTGACGGAAATTAAACCTCACTTTACCATCAAACTCTTCCAGGATCTGTTTAACTACTTCATTTGCTTTAGCGCATGCTTCGCTTTCGTATTCTCCGAATTCTTCTAATGTTACCGGTGCGTCGATGTTACCCACGAATACGTCCCTTGGTTCGATAATCTCAACCACCTCTTTCTTAAATGCCATAATAAAATTGTTTTTAAAGTGTATGCCTTCAACTGGGCATTATACCCAGTTTTTTCTAACCGTTCTGACAGGCAATACTTGTAAAATAGAATTAATACATGATGCACTTACAGAATGGTCGTAATCGGATGAAGATAATAGTTTTTGTCACTTTTCACCTACGAAATCGGTAAAAATTCCCTAACACCTTATCCACATGTCTGATTATCAGACAGTTATTTTTTTTGTTTTCTTTTATTTAGATTTTCCTTAACGACTACCTGCTTGCGACCTCTTTCAGCTTTTCTTCGGCGGATTCGTTTCTAAAGACTACCTGTCCGTCGAACACATCTACCAAAACGGGTGCCGTTTTGTCAATATCTCCGGCGAGGATACGTTTACTCAGCCTGTTTACGATCTCTTTTTGAATAAGACGCTTCAACGGGCGGGCTCCAAATTGCGGATCATAACCGTTTTCTGAGAGGAAGTCAAGCACATATTCACTGAACTGGAGTTGAATTCCACTCTGCTGAACTAATTTTTTCAGTTCCTCCAATTGGATATTTATGATGCCTTTGATCTCTTTCTGCATCAACGGCTGGAACATGATCACCTCATCGATCCGGTTAAGAAACTCTGGCCGGATGGTTTGGCGTAATAAATTCATCACTTCCACCTTGGTCGATTCAACCACTTCCTCTTTATTGTTCTCAGTAACCTTCTCAAAATTTTCCTGGATGATCCATCCACCCATATTTCTGGTCATGAACACAATAGTGTTCTTGAAATTGACCACGCGGCCCTTGTTATCCGTCAACCGACCATCATCTAGTACCTGCAAGAGGATGTTGAAAACGTCAGGATGGGCTTTTTCAATTTCATCCAGCAACACAACGCTGTAAGGTTTGCGGCGCACGGCTTCAGTCAATTGACCGCCTTCTTCGTATCCCACGTATCCCGGAGGCGCACCCACCAGCCGGCTGACCGCATGTTTCTCCTGGTATTCACTCATATCTATACGCGTCATCATGCTATCATCGTCAAACAGGTAGTCAGCCAGCGCTTTGGCAAGTTCGGTTTTACCAACACCGGTAGTTCCTAAAAAGATGAACGAGCCGATGGGGCGTTTTGGATCCTGTAAGCCTGCGCGGCTTCTCCGGATGGCATCACTAACTGCCTCGATTGCTTCATCCTGGCCAACAACCCGTTTGTGCAATTCATCTTCGAGACTCAACAACTTGTCCCGCTCACTTTGCAACATCTTCATTACCGGTATGCCGGTCGCCTTTGCAACATTCGCAGCTATATCTTCCGCATCTACTTCTTCTTTCAACAAACGTTTCTCACTGATGTCGTCTAATTGCTTTGTTTGCTCATCGATCAGTTTCTCCTGCTCCTGCACTTTACCATACCTGATCTCTGCAACTCTTCCATAGTCGCCTTCCCGCTCAGCTTTTTCGGCGGCTATCTTCAGGTTCTCAATTTCAGCTTTGGCATTTTGTATCTTCTCAACCACTTCTTTTTCCTGTTGCCATTTCGCTTTGAAGGTATCCCGTTGAACGGAGAGATTAGAAATCTCGGTATTCAGTTCACGAAGTTTACTCTCATCGTTTTCTCTTTTGATCGCCTCGCGTTCAATTTCTAACTGGCGGATCTGCCTTTCGAGTTTATCCAATTCTTCGGGCATGGAATTCATCTCCAGGCGCAATTTTGCCGCGCTTTCGTCAATGAGGTCAATCGCTTTATCGGGTAGAAAACGATCTGTTATATATCGATGTGAAAGTTCAACTGCTGCGATGATCGCCTCGTCTTTGATGCGCACATGGTGGTAGGTTTCGTACCGGTCTTTCAATCCACGTAGGATTGAAACGGCGTCTTCAACAGTAGGTTCATCTATCAATACTTTCTGAAATCGCCTTTCGAGTGCCTTATCTTTTTCGAAGAACTTCTGGTACTCGCTCAACGTGGTTGCTCCGATCGCCCGCAATTCGCCGCGGGCCAGGGCCGGTTTTAAAATGTTGGCTGCGTCCATCGCCCCGTCACCACCGCCGGCACCGACAAGTGTATGTATCTCGTCAATAAATAAAACGATCTCTCCTTCACTTGTGGTTACCTCTTTTATAACAGATTTCAAGCGTTCTTCAAATTCCCCTTTGTATTTTGCTCCGGCGATCAGTTGCCCCATATCAAGTGCATAGATGATCTTGGATTTTAAATTTTCGGGAACATCACCGTTTACAATACGCATGGCCAAACCTTCGGCAATGGCGGTTTTACCAACGCCGGGTTCACCTACGAGGATGGGATTATTTTTGCTCCGCCGCGATAAAATATGGAGCGTCCGGCGAATCTCTTCATCACGGCCTATAACCGGATCGAGTTTACCATTGCGTGCCATTTCAATCAGGTTCTTCGCATATTTATTGAGGGCATTAAATTGTGTCTCCTGTGTTTGGGAAGATATGGTGGATCCTTTACGCAAGTCTTTGATTGCCGCAACCAGGCCTTTATCGGTGAGGCCGGCATCCTTTAAAGATTTCGCACTGTTGTCGTTTCCTTGTAAAACAGCAAGCAGTAAATGCTCCACGCTTACGAACTCATCGCCAAATGGTTTCAGCGCTGCGGTTGCCCGCAGAATAACACTGTTCATATCGCGGCTCACTGTTTGAGCCGGCTCAGCATTTTGCGCCTTTGGAAGTTTAGCGATCGCAGCATCGATCTTACTTTCTACAAATGCAACATTTACATTATTTTTTTTGAGTAAGAATTCGATGGGCGAATCGTCGTCACTTAACAGTGCTTTCAATAAGTGCTCAGTTTCAATATTTGGATTCTGAGTATTGAAGGCAAGTTGCTGTGATTTTGAAATCGCTTCTTGTGCCTTGATTGTGAAATTATTTAGATTCATATTTCCTGTCTTTATTTTTTTAGTGTTTTCTAAAAGCCCCGCAGTTCAAAACTTCCATCTTTATTTACTGATAAATATTGTGCCCGAAAAATAAGCACCGTGGTCGGAAAGGCGGGGTAAATGGCTCGTTAGATATTCAATAACTTAGTGTGTAGTTATCAAAACCATTTCCAACTATTGATAAAGGAAAATATGTCACAAAAACCTCAACTGTTCTGTCTTAAAAGCAGTCGCAGCGAGGATTTCATGTTAGTATGTCGTAAAAATTTATCATCCTGCCTGGATGGAAGCTAGCGGACTGATAATAAAAAGCGACGACGGTAGGCAGGAAGGCTAAGAACCATGAACCAAGCAGGAAAAAATACAACCATCATTAAAGAGCTAGCCCGCAGGTATGGCTTTGATTTTTGCGGTATTGCTAAAGCTGTAAAGCTCGAGGACGATGCCCGTCGCCTGGAAAACTGGTTGAATAAAGGCATGCATGGGAAGATGCAGTACATGGAAAATCATTTTGATCTACGCATTGATCCGGTAAAGTTAGTGCCCGGTGCCCGTTCGATTATTACCCTCCTGTTAAATTATACCCCATCAGAACAGCAACCCGCTGATGCACCAAAAGTTGCACGATATGCTTTTGGAAACGACTACCACGAAGTGATCAGGGAGAAATTAAATGGAATACTCGCGGAAATAAGAGCAACCATCGGGGAGGTTCATGGGCGGGGATTTGTGGACAGCGCACCGGTGCTCGAGCGCAGTTGGGCGCAACGTACCGGGCTTGGCTGGGTTGGTAAAAATGGAAACCTGCTCAACAAAGAAGCGGGTAGTTATTTTTTTATCGCCACGCTGATCGTGGACCTGGAACTTGAATATGATGATCCGTTCGCAGGTGATTTTTGTGGAACCTGTACTCGCTGTATTGACAATTGTCCAACAGATGCCATCCTGCCCGGAAAAGTCGTTGATGGTAGCAAATGCATCTCGTATTTTACCATTGAACTAAAAGACGCCCTGATGCCAGCGGGGATGAAAAACCAGTTCGACAACTGGATGTTTGGTTGTGATGTGTGCCAGGAAGTTTGCCCCTGGAATCGTTTTTCAAAACCGACAACCGAAATCAAATTCTCACCACTACCCGCAATATTAAATTTTACAACCAGTGATTGGGAAGATTTAACAGAAGAACAGTTTAAGATTATCTTCAAAAACTCGCCGTTAAAACGAAGCAAGTTTGCCGGCATCAAACGAAACCTCCGGTTCATCCAGGCATCGTCAAAAGCGCCAGCCCATCCTGATGGCGATACGGTTGAGTGAGTATTCTTCCCGAACGGGAATGTTTTCGATCCTGTTGAGATAGGGATTCCAAATATTGTTATCGATCATCTGGATAACCTGCTTATTGCTGAAAGCTACTCCCAAAATAAATGAATTCGATTTGGCCGGAAATAGAACGTCCAGGCCGGCGCCATACATGGGTGCCGCTTTGAAAGGCCCGGTTTTCGTGCGCTCCTGGCGGTTAGTTGTTCCGAACGCAAAATTTGCGCCCCCGTTTCCAAAAGCCTGCAGCGTGTTTTTCCCCCTGATCAAATCAAACCTGGCTTCCAGGATCAACGGCACAGTTGTGTGATGATAATAGTCAAAGCCGGTACCTATGCCGGTGAAGAACCTTCCGAATTTAAACCCGTTCACTGAATTGATCGCGAATGTAGTGGTGCTGCTACCGTTCAGAAGTTGCAGTGTATTGTATGACTGAAATTTGTCTATCAGGCGGGACGAAGATTGCTCTGCTGATTGCGCTGAACTTCGTGCGCAGGCACAACAAAAAATTATGGATAATAAAACTGACTGGAAGCGTGCGTTCATGGGCATTATTTATCGATGGCTATTTTGCTGACCAGTTTTATGTTGTTGATGTTTGTATAATCGTACTGGTAAAAGCCTTCATTCGCAACCACGATCGCTATGCTTCCCAAACAAATCACGTCAAAGGGATTAATGTCTTTAAAAACCTTGAGCAGCTTAAGGTCCTCCACATTTGAAGCATCATAAATTTTTAAGCCGGCCTTTCCGTCGCAGATCCAAAGATGTTTTCCATCCTTGCTGAGACCCTTTGGTTCAGCCATATCATAAATCTTGGTGAGTCTTGGTTGCAGGATATTCTGGATGTTTACAATATCTAATTCGTTTCGTTGAACTGCGGCCACACCCCAGCAATTTGTCGTGTTTTCAGTACTACGAAGCGTGACATATGCGTATTGATCATCGGCTATTACGGGGTCATTGAAACAAGCATGAGAAAAAGTTCCCAAAGCCGCAGGGTTTGCCGGATCAGCAATGCTGTAGATGAACATGCCTGTTTGAGAACCGATGAACAATTTATCTTTCAACGGATAGATCGTCTCAATGTTCCATCCAAGATTTCGGATACTTTCCTGGACGGGCTCAAACGAAGATGAAATATTGAAGGATGTCAACGAGCTACGCCCAACGGTATAAAGATGATCGTTTACAATGGTGAACCTTGCCATAGAGCCACCTACTGCTTTCGTTGGAGCCGATGAAGCAACCGCATTTGGTTGGCTGGAAAACAACATTCCTGACTGTTCAAAAACATTTTTACTTTCTAACACACGCCGGTCAGTCGTTTGTTTTTTAACCCAATCAACGACATATTTTGAGCTATCTGGCGCTGCGCCCATTTCGTACGCTCTCTCGGGAAATACATTTGAAGTAACTTTTTTTAGCACTGCGTTGGTTGGATCACTGATATCAATGGCGAGCATGTCGGTATAAATGTCGGCATACAGCGTGGTGTTTTTAACTGCGATGTCAACATTACCCGGGATGGATATAAATGATAAGTTGCGCGGAGATGAAGGGTTGCTGTTATCAATGATGTGTACACCCTTATTCATTTCATTGATAAAAATATAATTACCATGGATGAAGATCTTGCCGGTATTTTTAAGCGCAACAGGCTGGCTACTTTTAACGCTTTGCTGCACTTCCGTTTTGGATTTGAAGACGGGTTCAAAATAAGTGTAAGTCGTTTGCAACTTATCTTTTACGCAGCCTTGAAGTAGGAATACGATAACAACAAGCAGGGATAGTTGTGGTATATATTTTTTCATGAGTTTAATTTTTAATTGGGATTTAAGGTACTGACACAACCATTGGGATAAGGGTTGCATGAGCGTGGTGGCAAACGTTAGAATATATTTTTTTGCAGGGTAAGGCCGAGATAACTATACCGGCGATCCTGGTAGATGCCGCTATCGGACATTTTCCCGAGACTGTAATTTAATTGCGGTCCCAGGAGTAAACTATTTCTACCGTGGCCTAATGCAAACAGCAATTTCGCGGAAAGATCGAATTGCATTTTGTTCAGCACTTCGTTATCACGGAAATAAGTACTGTTGGTGTTGTTGAATTGAAGCGTGTTGGTGTTAAGCAACCTTGATATGTTTATTCCTGCATACAAGTATACCGGTCTTTTATAAACGGGATTGATCTTTACCTGCAAGCCCAATGGGAGCTCTAAAAAATGATAGCGATTTATGTATTCCTGCTGCTGACCTGCTCTATAATAGGCGCTGGACATTTGCTGATACGCAGACCCAGACCCAAAACTATCTATCCGTGAACCTGTCATCATCGAGGTGGAATAATATTTATAATTAAGTCCCACCTGTAAATTGGTCTTACGCGAAAGCTCCCGCTGAACATACGCTCCCGCGATAAAACCTGTTTTCATTTTTACTGAAGATTGAGAAGACCCAAGTCCAGAAGCAGGATAACTTGGAATACCATTGTTGCCGGTGTTATTGGCGGGCGGGCTTTGAAAAACGTCCTTGTTTTCATTTCCGGAATTGCTGATGATACCGAGGTAACCGTTACGGGTAGTCGAAACTCCGCCAGAGACCGTAAGGCCGAATTTCCACTTTGCGGACTTCGGTGTTTTTGGTAACGCGGAAGAAAAGTCTTTTGGTGTAACAGCCTCCCCGGAGGTTTTGAGATCATCACTAGTCAACAGCAATGGATCTGCTACTAACAGTTGTTCAGTTAAAGCAATTGGATCTTGTATGGGCTCTTCGCTGGTTTGTTCGGCCTCATCAACATGTTCGACAGCCACATGGGTATTCCCTGGAGATTTCGAAGTTGTTGACCGGTCTGATGTTGAAGCAGAACTACGTGCTACTAATTCCGTTTGTTGCGTAGAAATCTGTTTTGATGAAGGGATCGAACGGGGGCTTGTTTTATCGGACTGATCAAACTTTTTGCCCCCGCTTTTTGTCCCGGGGTACTTGTGATTGCTTAATATTTGTCCTGCTAACAGAGTTTCGGTGGCGGCATCTTTTTTAGCAATTTTTCCTTTTGTACCTCCACCTGGAGTTTCTTGTTGAATGCTTTCGTTTTTATTGGGCGTTGTTGAAATTGTTTTAGATGGTGTTGATTTTTCCTCCGGTTGCTGGTTGGATGTTTTGGCTTCGGCTAGTGCAGGTTTTGATTTATTGTTCGACGTTGTGTTGATCCAGGTTATTCCGCCAACTAACAATAGCATCAAAGCAGATAGGCATACCAACAGGATACGGTGATCTCTTTTCCTGTTTCCAATGCGCGCTGAAACTTTTTCCCACGATCCCCCGGACGGATCGATCCGCAGATCCTCCATCTTCTCCTGCACCTGTTTTTCAAAATTATTTTCCTGCATAATGTTCCTGTTTTGACAGTGATGAATATTTTTCAATCCATTCAATCAATAAATACCTGGCCCTGGCATACTGTGATTTTGAGGTGCCGTCGCTGATACCGAGCATCTCACCTATCTCGCCATGCGTATAACCTTCAATTGCGTATAAATTAAAAATAGTTTGGAAGCCAGTCGGCAGCTGCCGGATCAATTCGGATAATTCCTTTGCGTCAAGTTTAACAATGGGATTTTGATCCGACACGGGATGTAAGGGCATTTCAGTAAATACCATTTCCGAACGGTAACGTTTGTTCTTCTTTAAATAGTTTAAAGCTGTCGTTACCATGATGCGCCTGACCCAGGCCCCTAATTCACCGGTCGATTTGAATTGGCTGAGGTAGTGAAAAACTTTTACGAACCCCTCCTGCATTACATCTTCTGCGTCATTTACCGATTTGGTATAGCGATAACATACCCCCAGCATTGTGGGAGCAAAATGATCATAAAGCTGCTTTTGAGCAAGCGGCCTTTGTTTTAAGCATTCTTTTACCAGGGAATGATAATCCATTATTCGGCGCTAATGAAGGGTTGACAACCAATCGGTGTCATCAGTTGCATTAAGATAATAAAAGACACATTATTGTGCAGCAACGGGCGTTTGTTCGAGGAAAGTCTTCAGGCTGTTCAAAGCTGTTTCGTAACCTGGGCCGGTGAGCTGGTCGATAAAAATGCCGTAAAATTTTTGCCAGGGATACCAGGATAATTTTGTGATGGCACGCCATTCAACTTGCACGGCCTGTTGGGCAGGAAGCGGTAAAACCACGATCTCGTTCTCCACCTCATTTTCACCCGCTGCATGTAAAAGAAACCTGGTGGCGATTGAATCAGAAGGTTGCGGTGTTAATAGGGTGTTTTGGTTACCATGCGCAATGCGGTAGCTGGTTTCAGCATTTGCACTTCTATTGGTTTGCCAGCTGCCGGTTGCCGAATCGCTGGTGAAAATCGGATGCCAGTTGGTCCAGTTGGGAAAGTTTGCGATCTGGGCACGGACGGCCGCGGCGGAAGTCCCATCGATGAGTACAGCACGCGATACGCGAACGCGGGAAGGGATGAGCAGTGAAAATAAGGTGATAACAATGAACAGGCCAGTAGCACCAACCAGAAAAGCCTTCAATAACCGCATGATTTTTACTCCCATTTAAAAACTTTTATCGCAACTGCATAGGCAATTACACACCATATTAATAATATGCCAATTTCATTGCGCACGTCCCAGAGGTTTTGTCCCTCAAAAGCCACTTCCCGCATAGCAGTGTTCAGGTGAGTTAGCGGTAATGCTTTTGAAATGGGCTGAAGCCAGCGCGGGAATGCTTCCACGCCGAAGAAAGTTCCCCCTAGTAAAAATTGAGGTAAAGTTATCAGGTTAGCAAAAGGCGGTATGCTGCTGTCGTTCTTAGCCAGGCCACTTACAATAAATCCGAAGCCCATAAATACGATTAGCCCGATAAAACTGAGGGCCAGCATTTCCAATACTGTGCGCACGCCATGAACGAGGGTGAATCCGAAGAGCAGCCAGCCCGCTACAATGATCACGATGGCTGTGATCATTTGGAAGATGACCCGGGCCAGGCCTTCTCCTAAAACAATGTAGGTCCGACTGATGGGTGTTGCGAAAAATCTTTTGAGTACCAGCGTGTTCCGCAGGTTAAAAAACATAAACGCTACCCCAAAAACACCGGAGCTCAATAGGGAGAACCCCAATTGCCCCGGAAGGATAAAGTCAATGGTCTTGTATTCGCGGATCACTTCGCGGTCGCGTTGAGGAACAAAATCTTCCCGGGCAAAGGTTGGCCGGTTGGGAAACTGTTGATTACTTATCTTATCAACCACACTGTTAACCACAGGCAAAAACTGGGGCCATTTATCGTCGCTTGCGGAGGTTGTAGAAATGGTATAGGTGTAAGCAGGTGTATTTACGGCGCTCTTTTGAATATTAAATATGCCGGTTATCTTTCCCTTGACCAGGCTGGAGTGCAATTCTTCCGCAGAGTTGAATCGCATGATCCTGATACGATTACTTGCTTTCAGGGAATCAAACAGCAGGTTAGTGGTATCACAATTGTTTGCCAGCGCTATTTTAAAAACCGGCGCACCATTGTTTCCACCAATGAATCCAAAAACGAGGATAAAAATAAAGGGAAATGCGAAACTGAAAATGACTGCTGAGGGACTCCGAAAAATAGCCCGGAGACTGGCTTTGGTAATGGCGAGCATCGCTCTTACCTGGCTATATTGCTGCATTCAAATGTTTGTTAAAAAAGTAAAGCTATGGCAAAATAAGTTGAAAAAAATTTGCAACACCCGACATGTGTCGTATATTCGTATGACAAATGACAGGCACATGAAAAAGATTCCCAAAAAGCCAGGCACATTTAAACCGAACGAAGCAAGCAAAGTAAATGAACCGCTTCCGGTATATAACAGAACCGTAAAGGTAATTCCTTCCGTAAAGGATTTTACTTATAACGAATTTAAAAAAATTGCAGAAAAAACGCCCTTCACCCAGGCTGAATGGGCTTCCATGTTGCAGGTTAGCGAACGCACCTTGCAACGCTATGCAAAAAACAATGGCAGTTTTGCTCCCATTAATGCTGAGCGGTTTGTTCAAATCAATACGGTAGTCACCCGTGGCAAGTTGGTTTTTGGAAGTGTAGAGGCCTTCTATGATTGGATCCATTCCAACCCGCCCATGCTTGATGGCGATCTCTCTTTTCTATCTCTCACCAGTTACGACGGTATCCAAAAAGTATTAACGCAAATTGGCCGTATAGAACATGGTATTCTCGCATGATAGTATACCGGCTAACAAGTGGTGCGTACACAACTGACCTAACAGGCACCGGGGCAAAAATGTATGGCGGCCGCTGGAACTCACCAGGGTTACCGGCCTTATACACCACCGAACATATCTCCCTGGCCGTGTTGGAAGTGCTAGTGCACATAAAGGCCTATCGCCGCCCGCTTGACTACCACCTAATTTCCCTAGAAATTCCGGAAACAGCTGAA
>JAURWD010000037.1 GCA_030655145.1 Ferruginibacter sp. | reverse complement strand
AAGGATAGTTATAAGCATAGTTACCGGTACCGTCAGGATAAGTTAAGGTTGAGGTCCAGTCGCTACGGAAGCTGGCAGTCAAGGTCAACATTTCTTTCCAGGTAAGATCACCGTAAGCATACAAGGCGTCCAGGCGACTTTGTGGAAATTTACCACTTTGGTTTACGTCAACATCGATCGCATTTTTTGAATTCGAAAGTGCAAAGATGTCTGGGTTTTTAAATCCACCATTTGTTGATGAACGAAGCTGTGAACCCCCAAGGCCCCGTTGTGTTTCACCACCACCGGAGATACTTAATTCAAGATCATTACCCAGTTTCCTGTTTGCAGAAAGTAAGGCCTGTAATCTTCCGTCTTTCCGGTTTGAAGAATAAAGTGTGTAGCGACCAAAGTTGTTGCTTGCAAAACCAACACCATCACCACGCTCTTTGTACTCCTGGTTGATGTCGATGCTGTTTACGTTACCTCTAACGAGTAAGCTTAGCCATGGAGTGATATTCGCTGTGATATCAAGGTTAGCTAACAAGTTGCTTTCTTTCTGGCTAACGTTTGTTTGATAGATAGCCCACATATCATCCGTAACAGAACCACGGAGATAAGGTGAAGTTGCCGACACTGTACGTCCGCCATTTACCTTGTCTATATAATTTGCAAACAGGTTATCAATTGGGAAACTGCGTGAGTTGGAGTAAGCAAGCCTGTATAATAAACTTCCTTGTCCACCTTGTTGCATTGGATTTTTTGAATCAGATCCGGCGTAGTTGATAGAGAAGTCCATATTGATCAGCTTACCAACTTTTTGGGTAGCACGCAAAGCGAAACTGTTGCGATCGAATTTATTGGTAGACACGATACCTGTCTGGGCAGTTTTTGTATAAGAGAAACGAACAGTTGTTCTGTCGTTACCACCTTCAACAGCAACGTTTGTATTGTTGAGCAAACCAGTTTGGTAAAGCTCCATCATATCGTTGGGTTTGTAGCTACGTGTTTGACCATCGGCATCAATAATGGTTCTGCCGTCGTAACGTGGACCGAAACTGTAGTAAGGAGCGAAGTTGTCATTTGGAATGATGTCTTGACCCGCGGCGTTTTTAGTCCAGACTGTGCTGCTACCACCACCATATTCATTTTGAAAATCTGGTAATTTGAACACCTTGTTCCAGGTAGTTGTGTGGTTCAGGGTCACACCTAAACCTGGTCTTGCTTTACCTTTTTTAGTTGTGATAAGAATAACGCCATTCAAAGCCTGTGAACCATAAAGGGCACTTGCAGCAGATCCTTTCAAAACGGTCATTGTTTCGTAATCATCCGGGTTAAGGTTTTTCAACTGGTTACCGAAATCACGGTTATCACCCCATGAATCAGCACCTGAAGTTCCTGGCTGGATCAATACCCCGTCAACAACAAATAACGGCATTGTACCACCGCTGATGTTTGAGTTACCACGGATACGGATACGTGAACTTGAAGATGGACCACCAGCACCCTGGTTGATCATCACACCTGATACTTTACCTTGTAAAGAGTTTACAACGTTGACAGTACCGGCGCGGGCCAGTTCTTCACCTTTTACCTCCTGGATGGAGTAGGCAAGTTTTTTTGTATTGGTCCTGGTTCCAAAACCAGTTACCACTACTTCATTTAACTGACCGCTTGCATTACGAAGTTGTACTGCAACGAAGTCATCGCCGTCTGTCGGCACTTCCATTCTTTCAAAACCGATGCTGGTGAACACCAGAGTTCCACCTGCAGCAGGTACGCTGATTTTGAAGTTACCCTGGGCATCTGCAGCAGATGTCACTTTGGTTCCTTTAAGATTGATGGAAACACCAGGAATGGAGTTCCCCGAACTGTCCTTCACCGAGCCGGCGACGGTCTTTTTTTGCTGCCCCATGGCAACACCGCTCAATATGCATAAAAACATAAGCGGTAGCAGGTATGTAATTGCTTTTTTCATAGCGTTTGTGTTTTGATTTAATTTTGGAAGTTTATAAAAGTGTTTATTGATGAGCTATTAGGGGAATGGATACGCAAACCGGCAAGATGTCGGGGCAATAGCTGAAGCCTGGTGGCATTCGTATTTACCGGACGATTCTTCAAGAGAAAGCAGGTAGTTTTTAATTTGTTCATTTAAGATTATATGATATACAATACAACACCTGTTCGTGAACAGGATCATTCGTTGTTACAAATGAACAGTTATATAGCAATACGCTCGTTTAGTTTACCGCGACATTGAATCCCATCGATTGGGCTGTCAATGCCGGCTGGCTTTTTTCAAAATTCTCCATCACCAATGCAGCCGCACCAATCAATTCCGCATCCAGGCCCAGCGTCGAAATATCCATGTGCGTGCTCTGGTATAAACGCGGGATACAATGTTCATTCAGTGCCTGCTGAATGGGTGCCAGCCATATCTGGCCTGCACATGAACCGCGGCCGCTCAGGATGATGCTCTTCGGATTCAGCAAGTGGATGAGCACTGCCAAACCTTTCCCGATATTATATCCTGCTTTCGAAAACAATTCCACCGCAAACTGGTCACCGCTATGCACTGCCTGGATGAGCAGGTCGCAGGCAACTTCGAGGTCATCGAAATTGATGGAAGTCAGCATGGATAATCTTCCGGCTTCCAATCCTGCCTTTGCTTTTTCCAGGATGAGTAACAACGAGGTTTCTGTTTCCAGGCAGCCCATCTTACCACAACTACATAATTTTCCATTCAGGAAAAGCGGGATGTGACTAAACTCGCCGGCGAACCCTTCGTGTCCACGAAACAGTTCTCCATTAAGTATGAGTCCTAATCCTACGCCCCATCCAATGTTGATCACCATCGCATTTGTTTCATTCCTGGCGGCGCCAAATCTGCGTTCCGCAAGAGCGATCAAACTTGAATCATTATCTATAAAAACCTGCAGGCCTATCTTTTCACTGATATGCCGGGTAATACTTTTATTACCGAGGTGCAGGTGCGAATAATTGACGCCTTTTTTTACATCCACGAAACCCGGCATCCCGATACCGACACCCACTAATTTCTTTACCTCAATTCCCGAGTTATCAATAGCTTCTTTTATTTTTTCTATAAGGATAGAGAGCGCTTTCGGATTGTTGGGAAGTGGCAGCACTACCTTTTGAACCGGGCCAACAAAATTATTTTGCATGTCCATGATCGCGATCTTCGTCACAAACTGGTCCATGGCCACCGAAACCAGGTACATCTCTCCTTTTTGCAACGCATATGTCAAAGGTCTTCTTCCGCCGGTCGAAGGCGCTAATCCCGTCTCAACAACCTGGTTTTCTGAAACGAGTTCTTCAATCAGTTTGGCCGTTAAGGGAAAACTTTTTTGAACTTTCAGGGCCAGGTCCGCACAAGTCAATCCCTCTTCAAAGTATAATTCCCTTAAAAGTTTACTTTTTACGAGGCGATTTTTGTCACTCATACTTTTGGATAAAGACTAATGTAAAAGGGAATGTTAAAATAAAGATAGGGAAACTTATTAAAAAATTAAAAAAGTCTGAATTTATTTAAAAAAGAATTCCAGTTATGGGAAAAAGTACCTGAAAATTGTGGAAAAGATTTTAGTTGGGCTGATTTTGAGGCAAATTTTAAGATGAAGAATAAAATGGCAGGTCAAATTTCAGAATTTCGAAATAACAAGGCGTTGAAAACGTTACGCTATGAATTCAGTTGGCCGTCCGCCAGTTGTGGCAGAAAAAGCACTGAGAAAATGCTTCTCCGCATCCGGTAACAAACATCTAAGAGGGATTTTTTTGGCTCTTGCAGAATTTCCCGGTTCGGAAATCTTTAATTTCGTTTAGCCGTTATATTTACCTTATGAACTCATACGATGCCGTAGTAGTCGGAACCGGATTTGCCTCAACTTTTTTCCTAAAAAAATATCTAAGCAAGGTCGCACCCTCCACGAAAGTGTTGGTACTGGAACGAGGTCATTTCTTTTCACATCGCGACCGCTTAAAGGCCATACACGGGGAATCCAACGTTGATAATCCCAATCCAGCCCATGAAGATACTTTTATCAACGCCACCAAAAAGGAATGGATCTTCCAACCTGGTTTTGGAGGAAGCTCGAATTGTTGGTACGGCTGCACGCCGCGTTTTCTACCCTCAGATTTTAAAATGAAATCCTTATATGGGGTAGCTAATGACTGGCCGCTTAGTTACGAGGAATTAGACCCATATTACGAGCAGGTGGAGGACATCATGTCTATATCCGGCCCAGCCAGCACACCCTTTCCGCGAAAAAAAGCCTACCCGCTGCCACCACACCAGTTTACTACAGTTGATGCGATTTTGAACAAACAATTTCCGGAGCATTATATTAGTCAGCCCACAGCCCGTGCACGGGTTGCAGTAAATGGACGCGGCGCTTGTTGCACGAGCACCGTATGTTCTACCTGCCCGGTAAACGCAAAATTCACCATTGAAAATTCGAACATTGGCGTGTATGAAGATCCAAGGGTGGAAGTAGTGTATGGAGCTCAGGTGTTAAGCCTGGAACTTTCCGGTGGGCTGGCGAGAAAAGTCATCTTCCAGAAAGACGGTAAAGAGCAGTCAGTTGCGGGCGAGATCGTGGTACTTGGCACCAACCCTATTTTCAATTCTCATATATTATTAAGCTCCGGTGACACTCACCCGTTAACCGGTAAGGGTGTTGGCGAACAACTCGGCCTGGAAGCCATCGCTCACCTCGATAACATGGAATGTGTGGGCGGCAGTACCTGGGTTAACGCCAATGGTTACATGTTATATGATGGAGCGCATAGAAAAGAGTACGCGGCTTGTTTAATGGAGGGTAGCAATTACCCGTTTCTTCGAATGGAACGCGGTAAGTGGAGAAATATGGCCCGCTTCCGGATGATCTTCGAAGATTTGCCGCTCGATGTAAACCACATCTCAACGTCTACGGATAAAACCAAACCAACCGTACATCATGAGCAGCATTCACCTTACACCCTAAAGGCTGTTGACAAAATGAAAGAGAAATTACCGGGTGTACTTTCCTGCCTGCCCATTGAAAAAATTGAATACAGTGTATTTTTTACCTCTGAGGCACACATCATTGGTGGAACCCGAATGAGTAGTGATGTAAAAGAGGGCGTAGTGGATAAGAACCTGGTTCACCATAATTACCGCAATGTTTTTGTGCTGGGCAGCGGAAGTTTTACAACGTACACACCAGCAAACCCGACCTTAACTTTATCTGCCCTGTCGCTCCATTCGGCAGATCAATCCTTTTAAGCCCACATGAAAAGAAGAAAATTTTTACAACTTTCAGGTCTTGCTGCGGCCGCGGTAGCCGTTCCGGGAATCGCTTACCTCGCCTCGCCGCTGAACAAATCGGCAGCCGCCATCATTATCAATGAGTTTCATTACCTGAAGCTGGACAAAGAAGGCGTAGATAAGTTCGTCGTGGAGTTTTTGAAGGTATATCCACCCAGTGGGAGTTTTACGACGAAGGTGAGAACCGCACGGATCTTTAAAATGAAAGCGAGCCAGGCACACCTTGGTTCCAACATTACACAACAATATTTATTGTCGACTGATTTTTTCCGGAATAAAATGGACGAAAGTAAACTCGTAAAATACATCGGATATTTTGATGGGTTCCTGATGCCTTGTAGCAACCCGTTTTCTGAAACCTTTTATCCACCCAAAACAAACGCATAATCCCTAGCCCAAACCCAACTACTTAAGAATGCTTTTTTCCGCCACCCTAAGCTTACCCGGCCGGTTTCTTCGAAAACCGTTCACCGGGCTTGACAAACAATTTGAGTTATTCAATCTCGCCTGGGCAATCGCAGTCCTGTTTCATATGGCGAATCAGCGGGTTTACACACACTCGCTTTCCTATTTTTTACTGACCATCTCCGCCATTTTATTACTTGCAAAACCTTCGTCCGTTGGCAGGTTGATGCTGTTGATCTTTATGCAGCTGTTCCAGGTAATCGTTTCTATGCCGGCTGTTCCGAATCACTGGATCTTTATGGCTTTTGTAAACCTCACGATAGTGCAGGCGATGATCTACCAGGCCGTTAAGACAAAAACATTTCTTGTTGATAAGGAGCTCCTGTTAAAAACCTTCGCTCCGGTGGTACGGGTGGAGGTGCTGGTCCTGTATTTCTATGTTGTTTTTCATAAACTGAATTCAGGCTTTTTTAACCCGGACATTAGTTGCGCCACTGACTTCCTGGTAGCCCAGGATTCCAGCGGGATCACGAACCAGAGTAAACAGTTCCTGGTACTTAACGCCTATATTTCTATTGGCGCCGAAGCGATCATCCCTCTCCTGTTGGTATTTCGTAAAACCCGCGACCTGGGTTTATTGCTCGGTTTGGTTTTCCATTGTATCCTGGCGTTTAATCCTATAAATGGTTTTTACGACATCTCATCGATGATCTTTGGTACCTATATTCTTTTTACCTCCCCAAACTTTACGAATGAGGTGTATCGCTGGTATGATCAATTTTTAAAGTGGAAGGACAGGATACACACTGGCCTTTCCCGCTTTACGGTACCGAAACTAGCAGTGATCACAATGGGTGTGGCAGCAATCTTAGGGATTTTGATCGTATTGATGTGGTACCTGAATACCAAGGATTTTTTCCGTGAATTTTTCTGGACGGCATTTAATATCGTGTTCATCGGGCCGTTCGTATTTTCCATGCTCAGGAAAAATAAACCTGCGGTGATCGAAACGAAATATTTCAGCATGCCTTCCTGGTCATTTATTGTATTCCCTGTAATCGTATTTTTAAATGGACTGACCCCGTACCTGGGTTTAAAGACAGAGAATGCTTACGCGATGTTCTCGAACCTACGGACTGAGGGGGGCAAAACCAATCACTACCTGGTTCCGGTAAGTACACAAATTTTTGACTATCAGAAAGACCTTGTAGAGATCGTGTCTTCTACAGATCCGCTGCTGAACAAAATAAAGCGGGAGAACCAGCTTATGGTTTATTTCTCCTTCAAAAATTATATCAACTCCAAAAAACCAATGCGGGTTGAATACCTGCGAAATGGTGAGAAAAAGATTTTTGAATGGGACAATCCAATAACACATGGAGACTTGCTGCAACGGGATTCACGGTTTCTGCGCAAGATCATGAACTACAGGACCATCAGCAAATATGAACCACAGCCTTGCAATCATTAACCATTTTACTTTCTATAAAAAGACGCATACCTACAACATTCCCCATCTCGTGGAGTAGTTCGGGCATTGCGCTCTTCCCGGTTACCGTAATTAATTACAAAAGGCATTTGAAATGCCTTTTGTACCTGGGAAAAACCAGTAATTATGAAATTGACCATCCTGTTCCTGGCTTTGCGAATTAGCGGAGCTGCATCAACCTCTATCCAGCTCCTCTTAACAACCCTGGCATGTCTAGAACCTGGGGAAACCATCTGAACGGTGGCCCAATCTATACTTTAAGAAAAGCATTTCTAACTTCTTCCGGATCTCAACAAAAACGGGCATCGGCTTTGCTTATTGGTAACACGGCGGGAAAAATTTTCGGAGATACCATGGGAGTTCCTAAACGGGTAAATAAATCCAGATTATTCCTGGATTTAAAGTGACCGGAAGCACGGCATTTCCAATAATATTTTAACTTGCGCCCACCCTCACTTTGCGAACCTTTTATTTAATAAAACCCACAAGTTTTGAAATCAATGCTGCAAACCACTGCCCCGGCGCTTACCCAGCGTCAACAACAATACATGGGCAGGCAAATGAAATTCGAACTTTTTAGTATTGCCTGGGCTATTGCCGCCTTATTCCACATGGCTAATCACAGGACGTACACTGTGTCGCTCGCTTACTTTTTATTAACCATTGCGGCGATACTTGTTTTAGCAAAACCTTCTTCGGTGGCGAGGTTCACTTTGTTTATCCTGTTACAGGTTTTCCAGGTGATCACAACCATGCCGAGTGTTTCTAATCATTGGTTGTTCACGGCGATCGTCAATCTTACCATCATCCAATCGCTGGTGTACCTGGCGATAAAAAATAAATCGTTCGCTGTTAATAAAGATGAGCTGCTGAAAATTTTTGCACCGGTTGTGCGGGTGGAACTGCTGATCCTTTATTTCTATGTCGTTTTTCATAAACTAAACTCGGATTTTTTTACACCGGCTGTCAGCTGCGCAACCGATTTCCTCGTAAGCCAGGACGCTACGGGCTTTGCAGCCAGGAACCTTACCTTGCTCGCCTTTAACGCCTACCTGACGATAGCGGTGGAAGCCATGATCCCCTTGTTTTTATACTTCCGCAGAACACGTAACCTGGGGTTGTTGATCGGTTTATTATTTCACTGCGTGGTAGCGTACAATCCCACAAATGGGTTTTACGATTTTTCTTCAATGATATTCGGCACTTATATTCTTTTCACCAGCCAGGAGTTTACCGACCAGGTTTACCGCGGGTATACAGCCTTACTCTCCTGGAAGAACAAGTTTAAGAAAAGCGTTAGCGCATTTACGCTCCGGCGATTTTTATGGATCTTAGCCGGCGTTACGGTGGTGTTCGCTTTCTGTAGCCTGCTGATCCTCACATTAAATACCAAGAACTTTTTCGCGGTACTTTTCTGGTCAACTTACAACTTCAGTTTCATCGCCATCTTCCTGATGGCAATGGCAAAAACAAAACGAAGCCAGGTTGCTATTTCTATCTATCCATTCAAATTACCTGCCTGGTCATTTGTTATATTTCCGCTCCTGGCGTTTGTAAATGGGCTTTCTCCTTATCTCGGGTTAAAAACCGAAAATTCGTTTGCGATGTTTTCCAACCTTCGTACCGAAGGGGGCAAAACCAATCACTTCATCGTGCCGGTGAGCACCCAGGTATTCTCCTACCAAAAAGATCTTGTGGAAGTATTGTCATCATCTGATCCGCTATTGCAGGAATTTGCAGGCAAACAGCAACTAATGGTATTCTTTGCTTTTAAAAATTACCTTAATGCAAAGAAGCCTGAACGAGTAGAATACATTCACCAGGGGAAACGCGAGGTTTTCGAGTTGAACAATCCAGCAACTCATAATGGCTTACTGAATCGTTCTTCGCTGCTGTTGAGAAAGCTATTGAGTTTTAGAGTGATCAATAAATTTGATCCGCAGGATTGCAACCATTAATACGAAGTTGGCTGTAAGTTTTGTATAGCAAACAAATTTATACTGTGACTTTATAAATTTCAATACCAAATAAGTAACTCAAAAACATCCTATGAAAATCGATTCCGTTATAATAATATCATTA
>JAURWD010000322.1 GCA_030655145.1 Ferruginibacter sp. | reverse complement strand
CATCACCCAAAGTAAGATGAGCACGGCCGCCGTCATACCAACTGAGAGACCTGCAATGTTGATAAGGCTGGTAGTGCGGGCCTTCCATAAACTGCGAAAGGCTATTTTAAAATAATTCCCGATCATATTTGTTGCGGTGTTAAATGAAAGTGAGAGAACGCGTTGTTTTTGTATTGAATTGAAGCTTGAGATGGTTGGGTTAATAAAATCTATTCTGTGCGTAAGCTGCGAACCGGGTTTGAAAGTGCTGTCTTTATTGCCTGGAAGCTAACAGTTAAAAACGCGATCATGAGCGCCACCAACGCGGTAACTGCAAACACCTGCCAGGAAATGGTGATCTTATAATGAAAGTTTTGCAACCACTGGTTCATGGCATACCAGGCAAGAGGAAAAGAGATGATCGCCGCAATGATCACGAGTTTCAGGAAGTCTTTTGACAATAAGCCTACTAAGCTGGATATGCTGGCACCCAGCACTTTTCGGATGCCGATCTCTTTTGTCCTTTGTTCAGCAGTGAATGTTGCCAGGGCGAAAAGTCCGAGGCAGGAAATGATGATCGCGATGATGGTGAAGGCGCTGATCAACCTGGACTGGCGGTTGTCGGCTTCATAATTTTTTTGAAAATCCAGGTCGAGGAAACTGTATTCAAACGGTTCATTCGGATTTAATTTCTTCCAGGAATTTCCCAACGAAGCAATGGTTTTATCCATCTCCTTCGTGCTTGCATGGGCGATCATATAACTGAACGGTGCGCCGTTGTAAAGACGAAAAGCAAAGGGTTCAATGCTCGCGTGCAAATCTTTAAAATGAAAATTTTTCACCACGCCTACGATCGTAAACTGGCTCTGTTGCCCATCGAAATCGAAGGCCAGCCACTTACCCACTGCATCTTCCGCGGAGGCAAAGCCAAACTCGGTCACGGCTTCTTCATTGATCACAAAACGGGTGAGCGTATCTGCAGGAAACTGGCTGGAAAATAGACGGCCAGCCACGAGCTTTACTCCGAGGGTTTGTAAGAAGTTATCATCCACCATGTTGATGTACACCTTCTTTGCTTCGTTCATTGTTTTACCTTCTTTGTGCATCAACCAATCCTGCGGATTGGAAATGCCGGGATAATACATGGAAGAGCCAATAGAGCGGATGGCAGGGTTGTTAGCCGATTCGGCTTTGAAAGCGGCAATTGACGCCTTCGCCGCAGGTGTCCTTAGCGGGATGATAACCTGCTGGTCTTTTTGAAAGCCCAGTTCTTTCGTGCGCAGGTATTTCATTTGTGCAGCGATCACCATTGACGCCCCGATGAGTGCGATGGAGATCACGAATTGAAAAACCACCATCCCTTTACGCAAAGAAACTGCGGCCAGGGAGTTTGAAAGTTTACCTTTTAATACTTTGATCGGTTTGAACGAAGAGAGGTACACCGCCGGGTAGAGCCCGGAGAAAAGGCCGGTAAATAAAGCGAGCAGCACAAATCCTGCAACTAGGAAAGCGTGCTGCTGGAAACTCACCAGCAATGCTTTGCCGGAGAGCTGTTCAAAAAATGGCCGCAACAAAAAGGCGAGTGCAAGCGCAACAATCATCGCGAGCAATGACATCATTACCGACTCGCCCAGGAACTGGTTGAGCAAGGATCTTTTTTCAGCGCCCAGTACTTTTCGTACGCCGACTTCCGCTGCCCGTTTCGCGGAACTCGCGGTTGAGAGGTTCATAAAATTGATACAGGCAATGAGCAGGGTAAGCAAGGCAATGGAACCAAGAATGAATAAAGAGGTTTTACTTCCACCCGGCGTCACGTTTTCTTCTATGCCCGAATGCAGGTACACGTCACTGATAGCAGACAAAAAATATTTCCTTGTTCCACCCCGCGCTTTCAATTCAGCGCCCAGGTGCCTGTCGACAAATGCCGGGAATTTTTTTGCCAGCTTATCTGCCGGGGCTCCTTTCTTCAACAGCAGATAGGTATAGAACATATTGTTGTTGATCAGGCTGGGGTTATCATTCGCGAATTCATTCATGGCACCACCGCGGAATGACATTATAAAATTGGCATCGATGTGCGTGGGTGTAGCAGGCTCTTTAAAAACTCCGGTCACGGTAAAATCATGCGCACCATGGGTGCTGCTGCCGATACTGATCAACTTTCCAACTGCGCCGGTCTTGCCAAATAGTTTATCAGCGAGTGTTTCAGAAACCACGATACTGGCAGGCTGAAGCAGCGCCGTTTGCGGATTACCTTCTTTAAAATCGTAGGTGAGGACCTGGAAAAAAGAGGAGTCAGCAATGTATCCCTGCTTTTCGTAAAAAACTTTGCGGTTACCCGCAGGATCCTTGTAACCGACCAGGGTTTTATCATCCTGGAACAGGCGCATCATGCGGGCCGTATTTTCAATTTCAGGAAACTCCCGTTGCATCAGCGGCCCAAGGGCGCCCGAGGTATTTGCTGCACGACTTGATTCGCCCTCGCTCATAAAATCGGTACCCAACTGGTAAATGCGGTCACCATTTACGTGATGCTGGTCGTAACTGTACTCATTCACGATGTAAATCGAAATGAGCATGCAACAGGTTAAACCGATGGACAAACCAAAGATGTTGATGAACGAAAAAGTCTTGTTCTTCAACAGGTTTCTCCAGGCAATTTTGAAATAATTTTTGATCATGACTGTTTGTTTTCTCAATTAGAAAATTCGACAATGACTCAATTGCTCAATGGCTCAATTTGAAAATTTGACAATGACTCAATTTATAAATTTTAAAATGGCTCGATTGCTTAATGAAGTCAGTTTGACAACAAGGTGCTCGCTTGATGGATGCTGATACGGCAAATTCAAACCAGTTAAACCCTCCTTTTTATATTATTTCATTTTTCTGTTTATTTATTTTTTTACCTCGTTAGAGCTGCATTTCACTTGCACATTAGCTAATTAGCAGATCAGCACATTAAACACTTTTAGCACATTAGCTATTTCGCTAATTAGCTAATTGAGCATTGAGCAATTGAGCCATTAAGCAATTTGTTGCTTTCGCCTCCTCAGCCGGCAGGCTGCGTAACCGGAACGCCGCTGCTTTCGCTTCTTTGAAAAAACTCGCTGCGCTCGTTGTTTTCAATCCCGACTCCGTCGGGACCGAACCGAAAAAGGCGGCTAACCCGGTTACTGGTGAGAACTAAATGCAGTAAATGCATGGAATTCGAGCCAGGCATTTTTTAGTGTCGGTTCATGTTCATGGTTGATAGTTCATGGTTGATAATTGATAGTTTGTCAAATGTTTTGCATTTGCAATTCATTTAGCACATCGGCACATCAGCACGTTGAACCATTGAGCCATTGTGCCATCGAGCAATTTGCATTTGCATTTTCATTTGTATTTCACTTAGCACATTAGCAGATTAACTAATTAGCAGGTTGTTTTCATTGAGCCATCGAGCAATTGAGCCATTTGCATTTGCATTTCAATTAGCATATTAGCAAATTGGCTAATTAGCTAATTGAGTATCATTCCGATCGTAAACTATTAACCGGGTTAGCCAGCGCAGCGCTCAATGCCCTATACCCTACCGTTATCCACGCGATGACTACCGACAACACCATGGCACCCGCGAAAATGAACCAGCCCATCTTGATGTGGTAATGAAATCCACTCAACCATTCCTGCATTAAAAAATAACCCAGCGGTGCCGCAATCAAAAACGCGATGCCAATCAGCACCGTAAATTCTTTGGAAAAAAGATAGACGATGCTGCGTACTGAAGCACCGAGCACTTTTCGGATGCCAACCTCCCTTGTTTTTTGAGCGGCCATAAATGATACAAGGCCGTACAATCCCAGGCATGAAATGAAGATCGCCAGCACGGCCGCGATCTTAAACAATTGGGAAGCCATCGCCTCGGTGGAATAAAAGCGGGCAATGCGCTCATCCAGGAAGGTCAGGTCAAAAATGTAGGTTGGATAAGTCGCGGTAAAAAATGTTTCTACCTTTTGTAAAACGCCGGGCATTTTATCCGCATCCAGTTTGAGCGAAATGAAATTGTAGCCATTCGAATTGGCTGCCAGGATAAATGGTGCCACCGCCTCCTTTAGCGATTTGCTGTGAAAATCCTGCATCACGCCAACCATCGGGTATTTTTTACCGGCTTCAAAGGCGATTGTTTTTCCAATGATATCTGTATTGTTTGTGAAGCCCAGTGCTTTTACCAGCGTTTCGTTCACTAGTAATTCACGGAGCGTATCGCTGGGAAAAGGAATGCGCCCCGTTTTTAGGCCGATCTTAAAGGTGCCAAGAAAACCGGTGTCTGCAAACTGCAGGTTGGCATTGAAGGTGGTAAGCTCAGGCCTGTTGTCAAAATAGAAAGAAGTATAGTTACCACCAAAACTTGCGGGTGCATCCAGGCAAAACGACGCGGCCTGCACGCCGGGAATTTTGAGCATTTCCGATTTCAGGTAGCCATAGCGCAGGCGGTCGGTGCTGTCGCTCGGGAGTTCCACCAACACCACTGAATCCTTATCAAAACCAAGTGGCCGCGTGCGGAAAAATTTCATCTGTTCAATGACGACGATCGTGCCGATGATGAGGAACTGGGCAATAACGAACTGGAGTACAACAAGACCGCGGCGAAGCGAGATGCCAGCCACACTGCGATTGCTGATCTTACTTTTAATTGCCTGTACCGGGTTAAAACCGGCCAGCACCATCCCGGGATAAAATCCGGCAAGGAAATTTACCGCGGCACCAAGTAAAAAAAGAAAAAGGAGTATTTCCGGGAAGCGACTAACGTCGAGGGATAGTGGCTTTTCCATCATCGACGTGATGGATGGAAGGACTATGCGGGCAAGTATAAACCCCAGCGTGATGGCCGTGAAAGTGATCAGGACTGTTTCATTGAGAAACTGTTTTAATATCTGTGTGCGGCTGCTGCCAAGCACCTTGCGCACACCGATCTCCCGCGCCCTGTTGACCGACTGCGCAGTGGCCAGGTTAACGAAATTGATACAGGCTACGAACAATAAGAAAAAGCCGATCAGCGCCAGCGACCAAAGTTCTTTTTTTGTAAGCGCATCATTTTTGTAAGTGCTGTAGCGCTCATCCAGATGGACTTCTGCCAGCGGCTGTAAAGCCAATGTGCGGGTGGTGAGGCTCGCCGGATCCTGCGTAAAATATTTTTTTACAAAGGCTGGAAAC
>JAURWD010000318.1 GCA_030655145.1 Ferruginibacter sp. | reverse complement strand
TTTTCCATCGTTGTTAACGTCACCCAGGCTAATGGAGGCGCTTCGGTGTTTCACAGCACCAAAACTAAACCTGGGCTCTTCAGCATTCATGTCGTTTACCGAATAAAAACCACGGTCCTGGGCAATTGATACAACTGGATTTACCAGGAGACAGAGGTAGATGAATTTTTTCATAATTGAAATTGTGCCAAAAGTTTGCTTAGCGATGGTGCAGTAATTATTTTGAATATTTCATAGAGTGAAAACCGAACTGAAAATAAGGTAATGATACCAACTGACAACTATGGAAGCAGACAAAATATGGAACACACCTTCCGCACTTGCGAATCCTGGCAAGGCCACGAATGTGTTTAACCTGCTTGCTGGTGGTTTGGACTAGCCGGTTAAATTTTGACGCCCACTGTAACATAGGCATTTCTTCCATCGCTTGGCCAGATGCCGGGACCGGGATAAAATGTTGGACGTTTTGTGAAATATTGGACGTTGAAAATATTGCTTATTCCAGCCCTGATCATGAAGAGTGAGTTTGTTCTGAGCGAGGCGTTAATGTCCCAGGTTGAATATGCAGGTGTAAAGCCTCTTGCGCCGCTTGCCGGCGGCGTCGTGGTATTTAAAGCATCTGAAAAAGTGGACGAAGTATGACTGAAAAGAACCGTGCAGCTAAAGCCTTTGTATAAAATGTCAACCCCATTCCTGCTGATCCAATTCGGAACGGCTTCCACTTTATTTCCTGCAATTGATTTGTTAGCTGTACCGGTTGAAACTTGTCCTGAGATATATTTTGCACTCATGAACGAAGTTGAAGCAAACAAGCCTGCCAACAGTTTATTCGTGATCGGGAATTTGTATTGCACAAACATTTCAAGTCCATTGGTCAGGCTGTTACCAACGTTTGTTTTGTAAGTGTAAGATGCTCCTGCATTGTCTTGCAATACTAAAGTACCCAACCGGTTTTTATAGAGTACCCTGAAATAATTCAAGTCGTATTGCAGGCGATTAAACAGTTGGCCTCTTATGCCAACTTCAGCATTGTAGCCAAAGGCGTCTTTTAGGTCTTTATCAATTTGTTCGTAAGTAGAGGCAGGTACGATGTCTTTAAAAATAACCGGCCGGTAGGCTTGGGAAATGCCGCCGTAAAATGTGTTGTCATTGTCAAGCAAATATTGCGAACTGATCCCAGGCAAAACGAAATTGTGTTTGATGGTTGTGGGCAAAGGATTCACTGTGTAGTAATTGATGACACCTTCCATTTTTGATTGCCCGTTTTCAAACCGGATTCCCGGGGAGAAGGTCCACCGTGAAGTAACCTGGAACATATTTTCCGCGAACAGCGCGATATTGTTTGTTTTAAAATGAATGTCCCTGCCAAAGCCCGGCGTCGTAAGCGTTAGGTCGTAATCTGACCCGGTAGTTCCGGCGCCTAATTGCTGCCTGTGCAGATCATTGTTCATGTACACAACACCTGCTGCTAATTTATTTCGAAGTCTCCCGATGTTGTATTGGTGCAACACGCGAAATTCCGCCGTTCTGCTGTTGAAGCGATCAATGTCAACCTGCCTGGGTTTATTTTGCCCGGTTGCGGTTTGAATCGTGTCAGGAATATTTGCAAAGGCATCTAATTGCACGCTGCTCCTGTTGCCAAATACGCCGGAGGTTGTAAGATTTATTTTTGTTTGTTCTGATAATTTCCAATTCAACGTTATTGATGGGATGTAAATATCAGGACTAAAATAATTACGACTTCTTGTACTCGAGGTTGGATCGGCATTAAACATACTATCGGTCAAAGGGCCCGGAATGTGGTACAAATATTTTGACCGGCCGAACTCTGCCTTAAGGGAAATATTGGGATTGAACTGGTAGTTTAATTGTACAAACTGGGCATTGGCGTCTGACTGGCTATTCTTGCGGTAGCCGTCGGCATGGCGTTGATAATAATAAGCGTAGTAAGAAAACTTTTTGTAAGTGCCACTGATCGCGTTGTAAGTACTGAGCAAATTAAATGACCCAACCGTGTTAATGCTCTCTAAACTAAATGCTTTCGACGTGTCAGGCTTTTTTGTGGTGTAGTTGACCATACCGCCGAACTGGGCTCCGTACTGCAGGGAGCCCGTTCCCCTGACGATTTCAATTTTTTCAAAACTTTCCATCGGGGCACTGTAATGACTTGCAGGATAACCGTACATATCGGAATTGATGATCACGCCATTTTGCCTCGTATTAAATTCCCAGCTGCGATGAGGGTCAAGTCCGCGGGTTGAAATGTTTAACTGGTTACCGCTGCCGTCCATGTCATAAACAAATACGCCGGGAATTTTAGCAAAGAGTTGTCGCCCGGTTTTTAGAGTGATGCTGGCATTTGTTGCAGATAAAGTAATGACCTCATTTTTTTTACCGCTATTGAGGAAACCGTTTTGCTCTTCGGGCATGCGGGAAATATCGCGTCGTTGCCATGCTTTGATGGATACCTCTTCCAGTTCTTTTGTCTTCAGAGTGTCTTTCTTTGTTTGACTAAAAGCAACAGGGAAGATGGTAAAACTTAAACTGATCAATACGAATACCTTCATCTTGCAATTTAAGCCAGTCTGCCCAATTGAGGTCTGCCAATAAGGCTCACATATCAACTAATGCACATACGACAAAAAAAATAAAGAAGGATCATAACTAAATGTGGATGCAGATCTCAGTAAAACCTTATGCGGTGTAATTGGAGTAGAAAGGAGAAATTTTTTGTTCGGTGTGCACAGCGGGTTAGTGTCTAAAGAAGTAAGAGACAGATCAAATGAGGCTCGACTATTCAAGTTCATAAGTCACCAATACATTACCCGAACCAAGTGCGGCAGCCAGCCCTGCGATATCATCTATGCGCCCTAGCTTCGTATAGGCATAGGAGGTAGAAAATGTTTTGTAAAAAAGGACGAAAGTAGATGAGCCGTACAACATCAGATCCCCGGCTTCAATGGTGCCGGGATTCGCCGCGGCCGTAGGTAATTCCCCGGGCAAATCAACATATTTTTCATTGGAATTTAGCTCCATCATGTTAACCGTAATTGGCAAAAGATTTTTGAACGCCTTAGAGGAGGCATTGTCGTACAATGTTACAGTAAACACTTTGGTTCCAATCTTTATTTTCATTTTAGATCCGGTTGAATGAATGTTGCTCCCGGAATCTCCGGGAACCGTGTCTTTGTTGCATGCGGTACAACTAAGAATCGACGCGACTAAAAAACCAAGTATCGAAAGAGGGTTCACAAAAGATAATTTGATGATAGTTCAATTGAAACGGTAGCCGACAATCAAGTGTAACTATTGCTGCTGCTTATATTCTTCATCAGTAACAGCCTGCTTCCAATCCACGATACCTTTTTCTGTATTCGGAATAATGTAGAGTTGTTGTAAGCCGGTATCCTTACTTGCACCATGCCAGTGTAGCACATTTGGGGGACATTTTATCACGTCGCCTTTTCGAATAATTTGCACGGCCTGTCCCTTCACCTGGTGATATCCCACACCATCCGTAATTATCAAAATTTGACCGGCGGGATGGATATGCCAGTTGCTTCTTGCGCCTGGCTCAAAATATACATTGCCGACCAACGTATTGTACAGGCCGTCATCAGGAACCAAATTATAATTATAAGCGTTCCCTGTAAATGTTTCTGCCGGTCCTTTTTGCCCTGCAGGGAATATATTGTTCAAGTCATTTTTATCTTTCATGTTTGGTGATTTTTTGTTGCAGGCTGTTATAACCATTAAGACTATCACAACGATTAAAAATAATTGCTTCATGTTTTTTATTTTTTGGACTTGAGTTGAAAAAAAAATCAATGCTTTTTATTTCATCAATTTATTCAGTAATCTCTTTGACAACTTTTGCGGGTATTCCACCGACAACCGTATTAGCAGCAACATCTTTCGACACAACAGAACCTGCCGCAACAACGGCATTTTCGCCAATGGTTACTCCAGCCAAAATCGTTGCTCCTGCACCAATCCATGCATTTTTTTTGATATGAATATGACCGGGGATAAGTGACTGCCTGCTTTGTGGTGAAATCGGATGTCCCTCGGATAAAAGACTAACCTTTGGTGCGATCAATACGTTGTCTTCAATAGTTATTCCGCCCAGGTCAAGAAAGACGCAATCAAAATTTATAAAAACATTTTTGCCGATCCTGGTATGCTTTCCATAATTGATATAGAATGGAGTGAATACGGTTATACTTTCATCGAGTGGAGAACCTGTTATTTGGCTCAGGAAGTTCCTGATCTCAACCGGGTCGGAAGAAGCATTCATTTGCACCAATAATCCTTTGGTGAAAAAGCAAGCTTCCCGCATTTTGAATGCTTCCGGGTCATTGAATGGGATGGCTTCGCCATTTCGCAACCGTTCGAAAATATCCGTGGTATTTTGATCTGAGTCCATGGCGCAAAGATCCTACATCGAGTGATGCTGACAATAATGATTATCAAACCAAAGATTAAGAATTTCAAATTTCCTGCAACAGCAGTGCTGTTGGATCATTGCAAACAAGCGATTAAGGAAGCCATCAACGCAGCTCGGAAATAAATACAAATGGAATAGTTATGCGAAACTAAAATTAACGTTTCCTGGTACTTAGTGATGGCGGCTGTAAATTTCCCATATTTTGAATGTCCAGACTGTTGGAGAGTTCATCGATTGCACAAGTACTGATTAAAGGAGTAACTGCTTTGCTTTTCTTACTTCAGCTTTTTTCGCAGCCAGGATCTTACTGGTTCATCATACAACTTCAAACTCGCATAGGCCAACACCAGCGCTCCTGTAAATGTCAACAGCGCATATGGCCAGGCCTGCAAAATTGTAGTGCCGGGGTGATTGCTTACCCACGCAACGTAGAAATACACCAACACATAATGCGTCATGTAAAGAGGATAAGATATATCCCCGAAGAACTTACAGATTTTCTCTTCGCTTTGATTACGAACGACACCACCGGCGCCGATATATATTACCAGTGGGAAAATGACAATAATGCAAAAAGCTTCATACAGGCCATTTACCCAAAGATGATCCGCACCGCCCAATCTTGGCATAAACAAAACAGCGGCAACCAGCAAGCTGCACCAGGCGAAGGCATTTTTGATATGGACTGGCCGAGCAACCCGCGACAATAACAGACCAGCAAAAAAAGGAAATATCGTACGCGTTATTCCAACCCGCAGGTGTAGAGCGTTGAGTGTCCATCCACCTGTGAGATCTCCGTTAGGGTTATGACAGCTAAATGCAACAGCACTGCGGCTGCCACGAACACAAACCAGCCCAATGCTTTATTAGATAATTTCCTTAGTCCCACCGCGTAAAGAATGTTTGCGATGTATTCAAAAAACAATGACCAGCCAACACTATTGAGCGGGTGCATTTCTTCCCACCCACGTATGTCCATTGAAAGTGGAACCGGGATCAGCGTGTAACCGATGAGCATGACAATGAGAAGTTTCCAAACAGGAACGGTGTGGATCAGTGGCCAGATGGTCGAGTCAGTAAAATAAAATCCAATGGCACCCAACAGCATGCCTAATACAACAAGTGGCTGCAGCCGTTCGAAGCGGCGACGAAGAAAGCTACCGATGGTTAACTTATCCCACCTGTCGTCATAGGCGTAGCCCATTACATAGCCAGACAAAATGAAGAAAAAATCTACTGCGAGATAACCGTGATTTACAAGGTTGTCGAGGTGGCTGCTGGAAAGTGGCTCCGCAAGGTGAAAAAACACCACGATAATTGCTGCTACACCTCGAAGACCATCTAGTATTTGATAATGTGGCTTAGTGCCGAGTTTGTTATTGTTCACGCTGTTGATTCAATTATCACTATCATTAAATTGTTTTGCACTCACACAACTTCACAGGATTAATGCTCAAAGTAATTAATTTATAGCTTGGTAACGTAGTCGAATAAACGATACTCAAAACTTCCTAAACAGCGTTGTTTAAAAGGAGACGAATGGACGATTCTCAAAAAGTGCGAGTCTTTACAGAAGCGTTTGTTACTGGTTTGTAATCAAATCTGTCGGGGGATAGCCAAAATATTTTTTAAAGGCATAAGAAAAGTGAGACAGGTTTTCAAAGCCCACTTCATAGCAAACGTCGATGGGCTTTCTTTTATTTTCAATGAAATGATAGTGGGCTAACTCCAATCGTTTTTGCGTCAACCACCGTTGGGGTGTAACCTCGAATATCTTACCAAAATCCCGCTTAAAGGTTGTCAGGCTTCTGCCAGTTAAATAGCCGAATTTTTCCAGGGGCAAATTGAACATGAAGTTCTTCTCCATGTAGCTCTGCAGATCAATTTTCCCCGGCTCTTCAAAATTTGCCAGGACATTGTCAATGTCCTTATCAATGGTGCGAAGAATGGTTATTGCCTCGGCTATTTTTAAAGACGCAAGATCACCGGGAAGTACCTTCATGTCAAAATAAGGTATCAATGAAGCAAGGCAACTTTCCAGTAACGGATGATCCTTGAACACGTAAATCTTTTGAGACGAAACTGGTTTTCGATCGATCTTTAAACTCATGTAAAATTTCCGCAACCTCTCAGTTGATAAATGCATCACCACGGTTTTGTGAGGCTGACCATCTGCAGGATAATTGATAATCGTTGCCAGTTGGTTTCGCGGGATTAAAAAAATATCGCCTTTCTTAAAAAAATAGGTTGCATCCGCTTGTACGATCTTGGTTTCACCGGAGATAAATCAATGAGCATGTGGTGTTCGAACATGATATCTGGTTTGAAAAACTGCAAATGCATCAATAGAAGCGGGATTCGCTAACTCCACTGCTTCCAATTCTACGTTGGGAATATATTCTAAATTTCTCCTGGCTTTTTGAATGTCCCTGGCGGCAACAATAACGGTTGCACCAGCTGCTGCAAGTGTCTTAGTCGTTTCCAGACCAATGCCGGTATTGCCGCCTGTTACGATTGCGATCTTGCCCGTAAGATCAACGCCGAGTATTACATCACTTGCTGTCGATTTCGCGGTAAATCCTGAGTCTACTGGTTGTTGTAGCGCTCCCTGGTAATTTACTTGTCTCATTTTATAAACTTTTTAATTGTTTTTGATGAGACAAAAGTAGATGGGACTTTGTCGAAATACTGTGTTGAAACGTCCGAAGTTGGTTTGTTTAAAAGGCCGGCTGGCCGGGGTTTATGAGCGAGTAGTATGAGGGGTTGAAGTGGGTTAGAAAAGGACCTGCTACTATTTTTGATGGATGCGGCTACTTTTTTTCTGTATCAAGCCTGGTTCGCCATTGCAGGTATCTTTGTTTAAGAAATTTAGCGCCTTCTTTTCGATACGCTGGTGTAGATAGCGTAAAATGATCTCCCGGGTAATAAGCAAATTGGAATGATGAATTTAATTGCTTCATCTGTGTTTCCAATGATGTTACTGCATGGTTTAAAAGAAAGTTATCCTGGCTGCCAACCGATATTCTAACCTTACCATCAACTGCTGACTTTAAGGACTCCCAGTTGTTTCGAAGATATAGTGCGATGTCATAGTTTTTCCAATTCGAAAAAACAGCGGCATCTATTTCACCAGTCTTACTATTACAAATACTTTGGGGCATCCCGTTGGCGCCTTTTTTACTGAACACGGCATTGAACGAATGCATTTGCTCACCACGGTAAACAACATTTTCCATTTGGTATATATTCTTCATAGAGGCCCAGGGAATACGACCGGCAACTGTAGCAACCAAACGCACCGAGGAGTCTTCCTTGTAAAAAATATTTTTTTCTTCATACAAATTTATTGTTTGAAAATTCCTGAAGTCAACCGGGTCCGGTGAGCTTGACCAACACCCGGCGAAGACTTCGGGGTAATGCGTTTGCAGCCATAGTACTGACCATCCCCCACTGCTATGACCGGTTAATAATCTTGAACCATTGCACCGGTATCGTTTTTCCAGCAGCGGTATAAATTCCTTAATTAAGGCATCAGCCCAAGGGCCATTATTATCACTGTTCGCGTATTCACTATGACCTAATGCACAATTGCCATCAAGATAAACCCTGATAAAAGGAATGCTGTCAAGATCAGGACTCGGCATGGTGTCACCCGAGTACCTATGATAATCGCCACCATAACCGAAAACCGTAAACAAAACAGGGAATGTTTTGTCAGGTTCATTGTTATAGCCTTTGGGAAGAAGAACTGCTGCATCAATAGTGATTGGTCCACCATTAAATTTGCTGAGTAGTGAGGATGGTACTTTTAATTCCTTTGCAACAAGGGTTTCTTTAAATTCAGTGACTGCAGGTATGAGTTGTGTCGCGACGATGCTGTAGGTTTTTTTAATGTCCTTTGTAATACTAATTTTTATAGAAGGGTTAAACATGTTGCCCGGGCTTTCACAAATGGACCGGCCGCCAAGATTTCTATCCCAAACAATTTGAACATAATAGTCGCCGCGTTCAATATCCGAAAGTGCAGTGGGATAAGAAACAGCTTTGTCATCGATGACAATTGTTTGCCCGGGTTGTACATCTTTTACAAAAACAGAAAAACAGGGAAAGAGGTCAAAGCCTACGGAACCATTTTTTGGTTCTGTATTTTCTTTTGACAGGTAGACAAGTACATTTCCTGTAAACGGCTTATCAAAAACAGCGGAGGAATAGCTGGCTGTAAATTGCTGGCTAAAACTATTCGCGAAAACCACGCAACTAAATAAGATGCAAAAAGATAATCTCTTCATGTTAATTTTATTCGGGTAATCAAGCAGTTTGTGACGCCATGAAATGGCCTGACCATTTTTTCAGTAATAAATTAGAACAGTCAATTTACTTTTTTCTACCCAAACATTAATATCGTGCATCGTTTTATTCGCTCCAGCCTGGCAGGAGTTATCACTTTACGAACTATAAATGAAATTCGGTAACCTGAAAAATTTACTCCTTCAATTTTCCATAAGTATTATTGTAGACTTGTCCCTGCCTGGGATGAGTAAACTTCAAGGCCGACCACAATTTATCGATGCTTCTACTTTTACTCTCTACTAATCCATAGTCATAACCTAATTTAATTACGGTGGTCAGCTTTAGATCAGTTTCTTCTTGCCCGGATTTTGGCCAGGAAACCCATAACATTCCTGTTGGTTTAAGATGGTCTTTCAACTTCGGAAATCTTTTATGAAAGTCAGCCTGGGTAATGGTAAAAAGATGAATGTAATCGAATTGACCGCTGAGTCTTTTTTGAACATCAAGTTCCGGAAGGTTACTTAGCTCATTAAAATTGGCGGGTGAATTAATTAGTATGGCCCGCATGCCTTGCTTAATCCCCATCTTATCTGATCCTGATCTTGTCATAAACGAAGAAATTTATGTTGGGTTAGATGATTGGCTGGATGCACCCTGATTTGAAATGGATCTATGGTTACTTTGAACCTTCGGGTAATTGCTACGGCAAGGAAATCATTGAACGACTGGCCTGATTCTAATGTCTCTTTGAAACCCCAAATCAAGTTAACAATTGACAGCCTATTTTATGCTTATATGCTGTGATCGATGCGGATGGTTACAAACAGGTGGTACAACACAGTTACTCCTGGTATTTCAAATCCTGTTATTGGTAATTTTTTTAAAACTAGTTGTTGGGCGGCAATTTTATTCTATTCAAAAAGGAAATCAAATCATTATAAAATCTTGCCGGGTGCTGAAATTTTACACCATGCCCTGTGTTTTCATAAATCAAATGTGTGACCCATTTAAGGTGTTGTTGTTGTAGAAGTCGGTTACCTTTCTCAAAATCCTGAAACAGATCGCTACTATCGACAGGGTCATAAATGAGTAGTGGAACTTTTAGATTCCGATAGACAATTGTTGGTTCTAACATTAAGGTAGAATAGTCAAACAATGGTGCTTCCCTTGGCCTTAAGATATAATTTGTCATCAATTCCCATGAGTCCTCTCCTAACCATTTGTCGAGCCCAGGGTTTATTGCCCACTGTCCTGTCGCTGATCTATTGATCGAATGAAAATTACTTAGTCTCATCTTACCCTGGGATTGATAATTGGAAAATGCATCAAAAAGAGTAGGATACATTTGCTGAGTCGCCATAGGCCCATATTTTTCTTTTTCATCCGTTAATTTTTTCAACATCTCTTGTTGAGCCATTTTGTAATATGGCCGGAGTGCTTACGGAAATATTTTGCCGTAAACTGGTGAAGATCTTCTTTTGATGGCAGCCACGGCCTGCTTTGCTTTTCCATTATCTCGCCTGGAAACCCATAATCGAAAGCTGTGACCACCTTCAGCGGGGTATCTCCAGCAGGCGGGAAAAATCTGAGCTGCATACCAAAATCTTAAAATTGCAAGGGTGGACCAACCACTGTCATATCATGGTCAGCAAATATCTTTGCTCCTTGCTCTGGCGTTGGCGCAGAAGAGAGGTTCCCAATTGTCCTAAAGAAATCCTCCATTTTTCCAGACGGCTGAAAAAGAAAAACCATTTTCCCATTGTCAGTTAGTTGGGCGAAAGTATGAGGAACTGTTCTTGGTAAAAAAATAGTGTCTCCGGCTTTTAAATTATACTTCTCTTCGCCAATTTGAAAAAGGTACTCACCTTGAACGACAAAAAATATTTCGTCTTGATTCGGATGCATATGCAATGGCGGGCCACCTTTTTCATTGCCTGTATATTCAAAAACACTCAAGTCGCCATCAGTGTCTTTTTTAGAAACCTTGATGTCGTTAGGGCTTTTTCCGCCAATCAGCGTTTTCTCGTTAAACCTACTTTCGGTCGATTTTACTACAAAGCCTGTATTTGGTCGCTTCGTTTTTTGTGCCTGAACATTTTGTCCGATCAAGAGGGCAGGAATAGCTGCTCCCGTCGTCCATAAAAATTTCTTTCTTTCCATTTTGTATTGCTTTAATTGTACAATACAAATTTCTACAAATTGAAAAGTAGCTGGGTGGTAAAAAAGCGACATTTTAATAAGTGTCCGCTTCTCCAAATTTTCTTTCGGGGGAAGCATTGTCAAGCAGGTGAAATGCTGTGGGGTTTTGATTTGTAAATATCTTGTAGTCTTTCGCCAAATGCTGATAATCATGGTAACCACACCTGATTGCAATGGACAGCCAATCTAAATGTGGCGCTTTATTTTTCATTCTAAAAGCGTTTTCAAAACGAACGACCTTGCTGAAATACTTTGGCGAAACGCCCATACGTTCTATAAACTTTCTTTCGTACTGCCGTAAACTCAAACATGATTCTTTCGCAAGCCATTCAACAGTCAGCATTTTATCGGTTTTCAGGACCAGGCTGCTTACGTGGTCTAACCTATGAACTTCTTTCGCACCCATCTTTATTTGCTTCATTAAAAATGATTCTACCACAACCACCATCTCACTAAAATTGGAAGCATCGTTCAATTTTTCATTCACTTCTTTGATACTCCTATTAAAAATAGTTTCAGCATCAAAGTAAGAGTTGTTTAGTTGATGAGAAGGAATACCCGTTAACCGATATAGTCCGCCGGGTCTAAAAACGATTTGGAATACTAAAAAATCTTTGCCCACATACCTGTTTGTAACTTCAGTTTGCTGTCCAAATACAACAGTTTTCAAATTTTGTATTTTGATACCGCTGTTTGTGTACTCAACCGTCTCAGTATCTCGTGGATAAAAACTTAAACAGTGTTCTGGTTTTGGTGGGTAGGGCTTGTAAGGAATTTTTGTAATATCGTTAAAAACGAAATGCACCACTCTATAGACCCGAACAAATTCGGCCAGCGGGGGGCTTGGTGCAAATTCAGATAATACCATGGCGTTTAAAAATCGGTATAATTACTGGAGGTTTCATTCTCGTCCCGAATATGTTGACAGGATTTTTCATGAAGTTATTTATAAATCGAGTTCCATAAGTTTTCCAGTTCTATAGGGTTCGGATTAAATGAATGATGCGCTGCTTTCGGGGTTAGGTAATGATTGGACGAGTGCGGCCTCATGTTGTTTGTATACTCGAATTGCCTTTGCAACTTTTGTGTTTGCAAACTTTAAATTCCGGAAAGATGCGCCCACAAAAATTCAATTTTCAGAATTAAGGTGACTCTTCATTCGTTGCATTTTGATAAAAGCCGCTACCGACCTTAGTGTCCAACGCCAATTTGCGAATACTTTAATTAACTACAGCCTTATTCTTCAAGAGACAAGCAGACCCTGTAAAAAGGTGTTTGTCAAAAAGCACCGTAGATTTGAGAAACATGAATAATCGTAATGCAAACTAACCCACATCATATCCTTCTTATCAAATGTCCCGACCGGGCTGGAATTATTTCAACCGTATCTACGCTGTTATTTCAAAACAATTTGAACATTGTTGTAATGAAAGAGTTTGTTGATCCGGTGACCAATACATTTTTCGCACGTGCGGAAATAGCCGGTAAATTATCTGTCACAGAAATAAAAAAACAATTAAACCAGTCTTTTCAGCACAATTCGACCGTAATTGACCTGAAACCCTCAACGAAAAAAAGCATAGTGATCCTGGTTACCAAGGAACATCATTGCCTGTCGGATCTGATCATAAGGCATCATTTTAACGAATTAAATGCTTACATAAAAGCAGTGATCGGTAACCATAACACACTGGAAAGCCTTACCGCAAAATTCAACATTCCTTTTCACCATATTAGCATTGAAAATAAAATGCATGTTGAGTTTGAAAAGGAAATGCTGGATACATTAAAAATATACCAGCCCGATTATATTGTTCTCGCAAAATTTATGAGAATCCTAACGCCGGAATTTGTTGCTGCTTATGAAAACAAGATCATCAATATCCATCATTCCTTTTTACCAGCATTTGCGGGTGCCAATCCATACAAGCAAGCTCACAAAAGAGGCGTAAAAGTAATTGGAGCTACTGCGCATATCGTAAATAATTTATTGGATGAAGGGCCAATCATTGCACAAAAAACAATTCCGGTTGATCATGAATATAGTGTAGAGCAAATGGTGAAGGCTGGTCACGAGGTCGAAAAATCTGTCTTGGCAGAAGGTCTACGATTGGTATTGGAGGATAGGGTATTTGTATCTGATAACAAGACAATTATTTTCAACTAACGGTAATTAGGGAGTTTACCGCACATTGTCTTGTCCCGAAATAGGTTGCCCATATGTAATGATGAAATAAATCATGACAATGAAGTAACCAAATGATCATTCAAGCAGTCCGCCTCAAAAACAAACTGGAAAGACTGCTGAAATTGAGGTACAAAGGCAGGTTAAAATTTTATGTAAAAGGCTGAAGGTTAGATTTTGTTTTTGCTGTGTACCTCCGCTCAAATCACAAACTTTTTGATTAAAACTTCCCACACTCCTAAATTGGCAAATAGTAAATCTCTTTGAATTAACCAGTCATGGTTGTTTTTATTTTTCGTGAACAAACTGTAGGCTGAAGCAAAATATTCGATGTTTTCCTAGACAGTAAGTAAGGGAAATATTTGTGATTGCTGGGGACAATACCCGGTCACTCCTTTAGTTTCTACAACACCTTTGCCGGCTTTTAACTCCCCGATGAGTATCTTTAATAGCGTTGATTTTCCTGCTGCATGTTAAAAAAACTATTCATACTAATCCCCCTGGCATTCGGATCCATGCTGATCTTAAGTGGATACGAGCCAAGGAATGACCAACAGGAAATTGTGGATGAATACTACCTGGTGAAATTGGAAAGACTTCAAGAAAAACTAAAATCATTACAGCAATCCTGCAAGAACAAGCACCCACAAACCCTGCTTCAAGAACAGTTCAAAGAAGCAAGAATCGCTTATAAAGAAGCTGCCATTTTTATTGAGTACTTCAATGTGTATGAGTCGAAATACCTGAATGGACCCGCATTAAAAAAAGTTGAGGAAGACAATCCGTCGGTGATCGTTGAGCCGCAAGGATTCCAGGTATTGGAAGAAAAATTATTTGGGGAATGGGAAGCATCAACATATGGAAGCGCTGCAGATGATCTGGAAAAAATGCTCATCACCCTCAACAAACTGATCACCGAACCAGACCGTGCGTTCAAATTCAGGGACGAACGGGTATGGGATGCCTTGCGTGCAGCCGTACTGCGTGTGATCTCTATGGGAATTAGCGGGTTTGATTCTCCTGTTGCACAATATTCTTTGCAGGAAGCGGTTGCAACACTCGATGGAGTGGAGGAAGTCCTAGGATTGTACCAAAACAAAATAGAAAATAAAGAGCGCGGACTCTACAAAACAATAGCAGGGCAATTAGCTGCTGCGAAAACTTACCTGTCGAAGAACACAGATTTTGTTTCCTTCGACCGTTTGTTCTTTATCACACAATTCTCAAATCCCCTTTCAGCAAGTATCGTACATACAAGATTGAAATTGGGTTATACAATGCCTTCCGAACGAACACCCGTAAACCCCGACGCACCAACCATTTTTGATACCGCCGCATTTGATATCCGTTTCTTTTCTCCTACCGACAGGTACAGCCTCACGCCAAAACGTATTAACCTCGGCCGAAAATTGTTCTCTGATCCGATCTTATCAGGCAACAATAGCCGCAGTTGTGCGAGCTGTCATCAACCACAAAAAGCTTTCACTGATGGGCTGAAAACAGCTGTGTCCATCGATAACAAAAGCCAGCTCAGCCGCAATACACCTACGCTTTGGAATTCAGCGTTTCAAACACGACAGTTTTTTGACTCCCGCACAAGTACACTGGAGGATCAACTAAGTGCTGTAGTGCACAACCCGAAAGAAATGCTGGGATCATTAGAACAAACCATTCCGCAATTAAAAAGTCATGGGGTATACAAAAAACTTTTTGAGGAAGCATATCCCGATCACCAGGACCCCATCATTGAGTATAACATTGCCAATGCCATCGCATCTTATATCCGTACACTTACCGCACTCAACTCAAGGTTTGATCAATTTATGCGTGGCGACCACAGCAAACTAAACGCAGCGGAAAAAAATGGTTTCAACCTGTTTATGGGGAAAGCAAAATGTGCTACCTGTCACTACATGCCTTTATTCAACGGACTGGTGCCAACAGATTTTGTAGAAACTGAATCAGAAGTATTGGGCGTGCCTTCGGGCCGGAATAAAAGGAAAGCAATGCTGGATCCCGATGAAGGCAAGTTTAAGTTTACCACAGCAAGCATTCACCGCTTTGCGTTTAAAACGGCAAGCCTGCGTAATATCGCCCTCACAGCTCCTTATATGCACAATGGCGTGTTCCCGACGCTGGAAGAAGTAATGGAATTTTACAATAATGGCGGTGGAGCTGGCTTAAAGATATCACCGGGTAACCAAACACTTCCTGCAGAAAAATTGAATCTCACAAAAAATGAAATTCGAAATATTATTGCTTTCATGCACACACTAACTGATACGAGCACCATTCATAAATAAATTCGCCTAAATAAAAAGGTCTACCTCCCCGAGATGACCTTTTCTTCAAAATGTAAGCTTCTATTGTACCACTACGATTCTACGCACTTCAATTTTTTTAGCTTGTCTTAAACGAATAAAATACACGCCTGCATGAAGTTGGGATGTATGTAATAAAGTATTTCCTGTAAACCTGATCGTTTGAACTAGTTTTCCGGAAGCATCAACGAGTATTGTTTCAGTAACCCCGGTTGAATTGCTACGAACCTGCACAGGTTCACCTCTTTTCACAATCGTTGGTTGCACCTGCAGAGAAGATTTAGCTGTTTTTGTTTCCGTGATTACATCAATAGCTTTTACAAATCCTGTTACTACTGCTACATTAAATACATCAGTAAGGCAAGCGCCCGACGCAAGATCTTTAACAGTATAAGTTATAGCAGACCCCGGGCTCACCGTAATACTTCTTGTTGCAGCGCCTGTTGACCAGTTATAAGATCCGGAAGGCCATGAAGCCGTTAACACAACCTGCTCCCCCGAATTGATGTTAATGTTAGTTGTTTTATTTACATTTTTCATCATTGTAAACTTATCCCAGATCGTTCCATCCATGCGGATGAATTTTTGATCTAACCGATTGCCCTCTACTTCTATAAATGTCATACCGCCATCATTGATCGACCATGGCATAGCATTATGCGGGTAGCCACTTTGTGTTGTCCCGCTGGCACCTGCCGAGCCTGATAAAATATATACTGTGCCATGATTAGGGCCTGCAGCCGGAACATAAGGACAGGAATTTGTACTTCCATCATATTTGCCGCTACTGCTTGTTTTTGCATGCGTTCCAACATTAAAGGATGACTCATTTCCATAGTACCCGTCCAGTAAATAAGAACGTTCATAATCGTGGCTATGACCAACCAACACCATATCGACACCATAACGCTCCAGGATACGAATGAAATTCTGACGAATATTAACCAACTCTGTTTCGGTGTCAGAATTATGACTTCCCATGGTATAAGGTGGATGATGCCAGTAAGCGATCACCCAGGGTTTGGTATTGGCAGCAAGATCTTGTTTTACCCACACGGCCTGCGCACCAAGTGTGTCGTACATGCGGGTAGTTCCGCCATTTTCTATTCCGTGAGAGTTAAGCGACAGGAAATGTACATCGCCAATATTATAAGAAAAATAATGTTCCGTACCGGATGCTACCCCGCCGCACTCTGCATTGGCGGGCAAATTGAACAAATTATAATAAGGGACATTGTGATCTGCCTGCCTGGTGACACTTTGCGCATAATCATGATTACCTGGTGAAGGATATAATTTGTGATTTTTTAAAATGGTACTGCCATAAGCATTAAAGAAATTGCTGGTATACTCTGCATCCGTACCACTGCTGTAAGCATTATCTCCCAAAAGTATCCATGCGTCTGCAGCTTCAAGATTATTGTTGCTGAGATAATTTCTATAAGCAGTAAGTGATCCTGATTGACGGTTTAAACTGTTGGTACCACAATCACCAAAAGCAGCAATGCTTATTTTTCGGGACGCTCCGGCAGCTGGTGCTGTTCTTACATAATTGTTAGCATCCCCTTGTAAAACTGCCGTAATAGTTCCAACGCTGTAATAATATTTTGTATCAGCTGTAAGTCCGGTTACTCTCACTTCATGTTCTGTTGAGCTGGTAGCGTTGTCAACTGTAGCAATATCATTTCCCCCTGCTGTGCTGCCTACCTGCACTCTCGAGTTGCCGGCGATATTTGTTCTCCATCTGAAAGTAACGGCAGTCTCATTTCCCATTTGTAGATAAGGGCCAACGATGAGTGTGGGCAGTACAGCTCCTGTATTTCCCGTTATTTCAAGATCAAAACTTATGTCGGTACTGGTTACACTATTTTGATGTATTTCAACAGCAATTACATTATTGCCAGCAGTAAACGCAGCCGGTAATAATGTGAAGGTTTGCGCCGTTGCACCATCGTCACTGGCCAATGTTGCGAGGGTAGTATAGGCAGCTGCGGCTGCCAGATTATTTCGATACACTTCTACCCCATTAACATAAATGGCAACACCATCATCTCTTTTTACATTACAGGTAAAATTCGTGTAGGCATTTGGGTCAGTGATGGAAACAGCTTTTCTGAAATAGCTGGTAATATATTTATTGCTTGCATTTCCACCATAACCAAGAACGGTTCCTTCATCCCCATCTCCGTATCCTAATTGTCCGGGGCCACTTGCCCAAGCCCCATCATTGAATGCAGTTGAACGCCATGTTGTTCCCTGGTTGGTTCCGTTATCTAAATATTTCCAGGGGGCGCCATAAGCGATAATGACAGGTGTTGGACCGGTAATATTCTGAGTAGTGAATTGAGCGGTACTATAAATACTGTTAAGGGAAGCGCAATTTGTGCGTACCCTCCAATCGTATAAAGTAGTTGCATTTAGCCCGGCCAGATTTACAGAGGTAGATGCTGTTGCAGCAGCAGCATTGATCCATGTGCCCGAATTATTGGTTTTATAATCTACCGAATATGTCACGGCTCCTGCCACTGCCGCCCATGATACAGTTGCTGACGTGGAGGTAATCGCCGCCGGTGTCAATCCAGTTGGCGCATTACAGGTCGGCGGACTTTGTGTTGTAAATTGTGCTCCTGAAAAATTACTGGTTGATGATGTGCAATTAGCCTGTACTCTCCAATCGAATAAAGTCGTTGCTGACAAACCGCCCAGGTTTAAGGATGTAGCTGTAGTGGCTGTAGCAGCATTGATCCATGTACCTGATGCGTTTGTCTTATAATCAACCTTATAAGAAACAGCACCAGCAACAGTACTCCATGATACAGTTGCTGCAGAAGATGTAATCGCGGATGATGTTAACCCTGTTGGCGCATTACAGGTCGGAGGACTTTGTGTTGTAAACTGAGCGCCTGAAAAAGTACTGGTTAATGAAGTGCAATTAGCCTGTACTCTCCAATCGTATAAGGTCGTTGCTGACAACCCGCTAAGATTTAAGGATGTAGCTGTGGTGGCTGTCGCAGCATTGATCCATGTGCCTGATGCGTTCGTTTTGTAGTCTACATTATAAGATACCGCTCCTGCCCCTGCTGTCCATGATACGGTGGCTGAGTTTGTAGTAACATTTGAGTTTGCCAATCCGCCGGGAGCATTGCAAACCGGGGCAGCCGTGTTTCCTACTAATTCAAAGTCGAAACTGATGTCATCATCTGATATGGACTCCTGGTGAATTTCTACAGCAATCACATTAGTCCCTGCAACAAAAGCTGTAGAATTGATCGTAAATATTTGTGCCGTTTCTCCATCATCATTGGCCCGGGTCGCAAGCGTTTTGAAACCAGCACCTGCTACCAGGTTATTGCGATATACTTCGGTTCCATTTACATATAACGCTACACCATCATCTCTTTTCAGTTTACCTGTGAAATTGGTGAAGCTCGCCGGACTGCTGATAGAAACCGCTTTCCTGAAATAAGTAGTAATGTATTTTTTCTTGGCATTGCCTCCGTAGCTCACTACCGTGGTTTCGTCACCGTCTCCGTAACCTAATTCTGCCGGGGCGGTTACCCAGCTTGCATCATTGAATGCCATGGGTTTCCAGCCTGTCCCCTGGTTGCTTCCATTGGCCAGGTATTTCCAGCTGGAGCCGTAAGGAATGATTGTTGTTTGCGAAAATGCCGACACGGTAAACAGCAGCAGGGTGAGAGAGCCAAACAGACGGTTCATAAGTTTAGTTTAAAGGTGTTGGTTGCAAGGTACTTTTTTGAGGCATAATTCCGTGAGATTTGTCCATGCTGAATCTCTAGCACAACTTTCCTTTTGAGCGAGTAACTGTACTCCCGGAAAGAAATTTGTTCGTCAGCTTTAATTTTCTGTGTACTGTTTGTCTAATTTAAGTTTACACATTTTAGTGCCAGGCTAGATCAGGACTTGTCAGTTGAGAGTATAGCGGCTAACGTTTTGCATTTGCGACAGTACGTGGAATTAGTTGCTGGTCCAGCCCGGTGGAAATGCTAATAAACAAATGAACGTTTAAAACTACCGATTAGTTTTATTGAAAACGGTCCGCCCCGAACTAAACCTGCAATCTTGCTGATGCTGAAGTTACAATGTCCAGCCCCGTATTTTACCAATGCAATGTTACCTGCCATTTTTTGTCAGTACATTATTCTGTCAAATACTTGTTGCTTTATCAAATATCCGGCAGTAATTGCCGCCACCAATTTGTATGATTTCTTTTTCGGTAAATCCCGTTTTCAACAACGCATCTACAACGGTATAGAAAAATCCTTCTTGGGTATTTTCCCAACTTTGATTTGTATTCTTTCCAAATCGGTTATTACTATTGCTCGGAGGAGCCATCTTTGTGTCTGTTCCAATACAAACATGTTCTGTTCCCACTATGTCCACTATTGCCCTGATATTTTTTGCATAATCAAGTGGAGTGTCTGCAATATGTGTCCAAATTCCTATAACGCCACCTGTATCGGAAAAAATTTTAGCTTGCTCTTTACTGATAAGTCTTGGCATCATCATTTTTGCCATTTTTTCATTTGTACCCAATTGCGTTTTAAGTCCGGTGTGTGAAATAAGCATTGGTTTAGTTGATGTTTCAAGAGCCTTATTTATGGCGTCATTGTTACAGTGTGCAAGGTCAATAAGAATACCAAGTCTGTTACATTCTTTAATAGTGTCAATGCCTAATTTCGTAAGGCCGCCATATTGTGGTGTGTCCGTATAAATGTCACCCATGGGAGGTATGGTTTGGCCGTCATGCATCAATCCCAAATGCCGTAATCCCCTGTTGTAAGCTGTTTGTATCCTCTCTAAGTTTCCTTCAATAAAATGTCCGCCTTCTACCGATTGAATTACAATTTGTTTATTCTCCTTTCGTGTCCTTTTCAAATCAGAATAATTCAATGCACGGGTTAAATTATTAGCCTTCAGCATTTCGTCCATTTCATCAAGGCTCATTATAAATCTATCGTATGCTTCGCGTTCTTTGTTAAGCTTAGGACGGTCAACGCAGAATGTCATACAAATCGCAGTTAAGCCAGATGATTTTATCTCAGTAGCCAGGTCATATTTCTGTTCTTTAAATTCTTCTGAATTGAAAGGCACATCCATATGGTTGTGCGTGTCAATTCCGATAGTCTTTGCAACTATCCTTTTGACATTTGGGTCTGGTTCGTAAATAGCCCATGAGGTAAATGGGTTGACATTAAAGCTGCTCCAGCACTCGCAGCGGTTCCTATAAATTTTCTTCTTGTCCAGTCCTGATTGATATTGTTCATATTTTCATTTTAAAGGGAGGTCTGTTTAAACATGTTACCTGCCGTTTTTCTTGTTACTCGCTTGTCATTGATATTATTGTCGCTGTCATTTTAGCAATAAGTTTGGTTTCAGTTTCGTCATAAACAAATCCATCGCAAACGGTCAATGTTTTGCCTGATTGTAAAACTTTCCCAATAGCAATGAGTTTATTTGTCTTTGCAGGTTTAAGAAAATTCACTTTAAATTCAATTGTCAATACGTCAAAATTGTCTGTCAACATAGTGAGAGCTGCATAACCGCAGGCACTATCCGCTATGCTTGTCGCCACACCGGCATGAAAAAATCCGTGTTGCTGAGTTATGTTTTCCGAAAATTCACAAGAGATTTTTACTTGTCCTTTCTCAACGGAAATCAACTTTGCATTTAAGGTTTTCATCAAACCTTGTCTGTCAAAACTTTGTTTAATCTTTTCGTGCATTTTGTTATAAATAGTCCTGTCTGATTGGTGAAAATACATCAACTACTTCGCCTGCTTCAATTATTTCTGTTGAATGTTCTGCGTCCGCAGGAATTGAATAAGTGTCGCCTTCTGACAATAAAAATTCTTCTCCCCCGAATTTCAATTTGTATTTTCCCGATATTACATACCCACTTTGTTCGTTAGGGTGTTTGTGAAAAGGAACAAAATCTGTTGGTTTGTAAAGCATCTTTGCTACCATAGTGTCTTTACCAATGGCAAGAACTACAAAGTCCACTCCTAAAAATTGTCTTGGTGTTGCGTCTTCCTTTTTTACTATGTTTTTCATTTTCTTCTTATTAAAATCAATCAACAGAATTTTTTGTCATAAAATAGTTTGTGAAACGCTGTCTATGTCTTGTCCTGAAAAAAGTTTACACGCTTTTTCATGAAGTTATTGATAAATGGAGTGCCATAGGTTGTCTAGTTTTATAGGGTTCGGATTAAATTTCTGATGTGCTTCTTCGGGCGTTAGGTAATGGTTACTCAGGTGCGGTCTCATGTTATTGTAAATGCGAATTGCTTTTGTGATCTCCCTGTTTGCATATTTAAAATCGGGGAAAGGAGCATCCCACTCAAATTCGTTTTTCAAGATTCCATTCACTCTTTCAGCTTTTGCATTTTCATAAGGATCATAGCAGGTTGTCATACTTACCATGATTCCGTTTTGATGTAGCAGACCTACGTATTGCTCGCTACAATATTGAATACCGCGATCTGAATGGTGTGTCAACTGGTTACCTGGATACATTCTTGATCTAAGCGCCATTTTTAGTGCCTCTACCGGTCCCGTTGCCTTGAGATGATCAGCCAGGTGATAACCAACTATCTTACGAGAATACGCGTCTGTAACAAGGCTGAGATACAGGTGCTTGTCATCGGTCTTGATGTAGGTGATATCACTTACCCATAATTGCTCAGGCATGGTCAACTCAAGATCAAAGGTGCGGTTAGGATGCTTGTAAAACTGGTGTTTTGAATTGGTTGTAATGAAGTACCGCTTTCTCCTGGGAACCAGCAGCTGAGCCTCTCTCAACGTTTTAAAAAGACGATCTCTACCAAGAGGGCTATGTACCGCATTGAAATATTTATGCAACACGTAGTGAAGCTTTTTACCGCCCAGTCTCGGAAGGTATTTGCGTATCTTCCTTACTATCTTGATGGTATCTGATTCTGTTGCCCTGGCAACCAGCGCGGCCTTCTTTCTTTTGTAAAGTCCTTGTCTTGATATCCCAAACAACTGCGCCTCTAAACTCATTTTTATTTTTTCATTCTCCGCACGTCTTCTATCAATTGTTTGGGATACAACTTTTTTGCAGCTTCATCGCCAACTAGTTTCATCAGTTCGTCAATGATCTCCATCCGCAGATCACTGATTAGCTCAAGATCCTCAATCTGTGACTTAAGTTTCTTGATCTCTTTTTGGGTAGAATGGTTGTTTTGCTCGCTCATATTTGTACCAAGTTTTTTACACCAGTAATCAATAGTAGATCTGGTTGCAAGGTACTTTTTTGAAGCAAAGTTTCGTGAGATTAATCCGTTCTGGATCTCATGCACAACTTTCATTTTAAGGGAATAACTGTACTCCCTGAAAGGGATTTTTTCGTCAACATTGATTTTCTGTGTCATGTCTGTCTAATTTAAGTTTACACATTTTCGTGTCAACCTAGATCAGGACTTGTCATGCTATAACATTTCGGCCAACGGTCTGCATTGGCGAAGTGCGGGGAATTCGTTGCTGGTCTGACCAGCGCTGATGACAAAGTGAAACGTGATGTTGAAACTACCGATTAAGCTCAATCGAAAACGGTCCAGCCCCGAACCAAACCTGCAATATTGCTGATGATGAAGTTCCAACGTCCAGCCCCGTATTTTGCCAATGCATTGTTATGTGCAGCCTTTTGAGGTTACATTTTCCTATTCAGTATTCCTCGCAACGGATGAAGGCTTTCGGTATGAGAAAATAATCTCTTTTCAATTATTAAAGATCTTTCAGGTTTGCCTGATACTGTTGCTATATATTGATTTAGGCTTTTAGTGCCTCGAATTATGTGGGCCATTTGCATGTAATCAGGCAACTGCTTTTCAGAAAGATCTATCAAAATCAAAATGGCTAATTTAATTTTACTATCATGTATGCCTTCGTTTGTCGATTTGTCAAGAATAGCAGAATGCCCGTATCCTATTTCAAAAGGCACCCAATGAGATTTTGATGTTTTTTCAGAAACAACCACGAGCATGTGTGAGCTCTCTCGAATTCCCTTCTTGATACTTTCTGCAATTAACTCTGGATCATTCGCCCTGGCCGCGGCTTGTAAAACTTCATCAAGTTCATCTAAGTAATAGTTGATGCCAGCAGAGGCAAAATACTCGGCCACTTTTTTGCATTCGTGCTTGTCTTCCTTTTTGTGACTGAGAAAAACACAAGGTCTTTCCGTTTGATTCTCAGAAAGAAGAACGCTTATCTTTTGATGTGAATTTTCGAATGCGTCCGCCTTGTTATAACCCTTTTCCACTAAACACTCTTTGTTTTAAGGTTGCGCATAACGTTTTGCATTTGCGACAGTACGTGGAATTTGTAGCTAGTCCAGCCCGGTGCAAATGCTAATTAAATAATGTGAAGTTTAAAACGACTGATAAAGTTCAAACGAAAACGGTCCAGCCCCGAACCAAACCTGCAATATTGCTGATGACGATGTTACAACGTCCAGCCCCGTATTTTGCCAATGCATTGTTGTACGCTGTTTTTCCTTGGATGTTCACGAGAGTTACCAAAACTTCCACCAGGCTTTTCTTTTTAGATTATGTGTTTGAGTCGTATTTTCTTTTTGATTTGATAAATACGTTTCATCATAAAATTCTCCGTCATCTCCTTGCACTTTTGCATTTAAGGTCTCTGCAATATTTATCATTTTTCTTATTACTTCATCGTCAGGATTTTTCGCACTAATGTAGCCATCTCTATAGTCGAACCATGGTTGTGAATCACCTTTCATTATTGAGTGTCCTGACCAATTGCAAAAGCCTGGAATATTTTGAAAAGTATTTTCAATACCAGGAATTTTACTTTCATAGCCATTAGTTAATTCTAATTCTTCGTCTGAGTGAATGTAAGCCAGCCATTCCTTACGAGAAATCTTGTTGACATCG
>JAURWD010000316.1 GCA_030655145.1 Ferruginibacter sp. | reverse complement strand
CTTTCCATTGAGGGAACTGCCGGTGCGTATCATCTTTGCTTCCTGGTCAAAATAATTTTCCAGGGCTCCGGTACTGCTGTTTTGCAAATTCCGTTGAATGGTTAGCTTTTGGAAACCCTTGTTGTAATTATGACTAAGGTTCGTGAAGAGGTTGACCTTTCCCTGGCGATAGTTGATATTGAAGCTTTCGTTTACTTTAGGATACCGGCCCTGGCTATAACCGATACTGGCGGCTCCATTATACCCACCTAATTTATTTTTCTTGGTTTTTATGTTGATGACACCGGCATTACCGGCAGCATCAAAACGTGCCGGCGGGTTGGTCATGATCTCTACCTGGTCCATTTGGTTAGAAGACATATTACTCAGCAGGTTTGTAAGGTCTGGGCCACTTAGCTGGGTGGGGCGCCCATCGATCATGATCATGACGCCATCTTTTCCTTTTAAACTAATGTTACCATCCTTATCGATCGTAATGCCGGGAGATTTTTCAAGCACTTCCAAAGCAGTGGTACCAACATTGGTAATGGAGGCATCCACATTTAGTACCGTACGGTCTATGCGTTGTTCGATCAGCGGCCGTTTAGCCGTAACCGTTACATCTGCCATTGATTTTGCAGCGGGGATCAAACTGATCGCCGGAACTTTAATGTCAACCAGGGCGCTTGTAACCTCAACTGGGTCTGAATAGGCTTTTTGATAACCTGTAAACGTAATGGCCACGCGGTAAGCGCCTGTCCTTACATTCTCAAAGAGATACTCACCAGTTTTGTTTGACAGCGTTAATTTAGTAACCCCAGAATCCTTCATTCGCACCAGCGCAACTGTGGCGCGGGTGAGATCAACATCTGCCTGGCTACCGGGAATGATCTTCCCGGAAATTTTTGCCGGGGTTTGCGCATGCAGGCTTAAAAAACTGTTCGTGACGATTAACAGGAATAGAAATATTATTCTCATAATTCGTGATTTTATTATAGTTGCTCCAATTCGAGAACAAGATTAGTGAACATTGATCCGCTCCAAAATTGATTGTGTTCAAACGGCTTTAATATGTGATAAAACCAGCGGGAATCCGGGATAGAAGGGATTTTAGGGGCGAGGTTTCCTGGATCAGATCAAAACAGACTGGAAGGGAATCAGCAAAAAATGATTCGTCACATTAAACGTGGATTTCATCACTTTGTAAAAATCATTGTTGGCCGTATGAATTAGCATTGCAGTAAGAAAAAAAGTATGAAAGAATTAACCAACAGACAGATCAATTTCGCCCGGGTAGAATTTTGGGGAGCTACCACCATTTTCGTTTTCCTTTTGTTTTTTCACATCAGCTTTTCGCTGAGTAATGACTGGACGGAAAATAATCAAGCCCGGGTATCCATTCCTTTTGAACATTATTTTTTTTCACACATGGTGCGGTATGTCACCTTTTACGGAGCCTTTCTTATCGTAAACTTTGTGGCGGTGCCGAAGCTGATCAAGAAAGAACAGGTCGTTAACAATATTGGCCTGATCATCCTTGTGTTTGCCGGGGTTGGAATTGTGATCGGCGTAACGGACACTTACTTGCAGGCATACCTGCTGAATGAATATGCTAACCGGCAAATGGCCTACAATGCGATCTTCGGCAAAAGCTTTTTATACGCCGCATGGATGCTGTTAGTATTTGGATTTTACACTATCATCAAGTATCTCGGCACCTACCTGTTGGCCAATGCGGATACCATCAGGGCGAGGTACCCGATTATTACCCGCGGGGGCATTGCTGCCTTCATCATTTGGATGGTGACAATGCTATTGTTGATCATGGGACGGGTGGAGCATATCATCATTGCCGGGTGGGGCGTTATCGCACCCAGCGGGATCCTCATCTACCTCTACTCGTTTTATAGCTTCATTCCAAAAGCGCTAACCAAAAAGCGTCCATTCCTTTTTTATTTCGGCAGGGTAATAGGCTGGGTTGCAATTTTCTACTTCCCGGTAGCACTGTTTCTCTTGCTTTTTGTCCGCGATGGAGATCCGGCTTTTACCCTGAGCTCTTTCAATAGTGCGATCCAATTGCTCATAACTGCACCGCTAAGCTGGGTAATGTTTAAATACCAACTTAGGGGTAACGAGCAACTCTTCGTTCTGAAAAAAGAGCTCGGCAGATCGAATGCGAATTTTGATTTCCTGCGATCGCAGATAAACCCGCATTTTCTTTTTAATGCACTCAATACAATTTATGGTACGGCGATCCAGGAAAAAGCGGATCGCACCAGTGAAGGCATTGAAAAACTTGGTAACATGATGCGGTTCATGCTGCAGGAAAATTTGCAGGAAAATATTTCCGTGGCCCGGGAAATCGAGTACCTCAATAATTACATCAGCTTGCAACGGTTGAGGACTGACCCCAACCCAGATGTACGGATCGATACCAGCATTGCAGAAGAGGTGCATACGATCCGCATTGCCCCAATGCTGCTCATCCCCTTCGTGGAGAATGCGTTCAAGCACGGCATCAGTTTTCGTGAATCTTGTTATATTAAAGTAATGCTGGAAATAAAAGACACGACTTTATACTTCGACGTTTTTAACAGCAAGCATCCAAAAACTGAAACAGACCCGGAAAAAGATAAAAGCGGCATCGGCCTCAACAATGTGAAACAACGCCTGCAACTCCTGTACCCTAACAAACATGAATTGATCATCCGGGAAACAAGCAAAGACTTTGTCGTACACCTTACGCTGCAGCTTGCGTAACATTTTAGATAGGATAATTAATACGAAGCAAACTAACTAAAACAGGATCGCTCACTGTTTCTTATGCTTCAATTTTTGTTTGGTAGAGTTTTGATAACTTTAAGGAAGGCCGGCATTATCCGGGTTGACAATTTACATGAAAGCCATTGCGATAGATGATGAACCAATTGCGTTAGAGATTGTAAAATCCCATGCGGCTAAGGTTCCCTTTCTGGATTTGAAAGCAGTTTTTACAGACGCCTTTAAAGCGCTGGATTACCTGCAGAAAGAACCTGTTGACCTCATCTTCCTTGACATAAAAATGCCGGATATTTCCGGCATAGATTTCTTCAACAGCCTGCGAAAAAAACCGCTTGTCATTTTTACCACCGCCTATAGCGAACACGCCGTAACCAGTTTTGAACTGGATGCGGTTGATTACCTGCTGAAACCATTTTCATTGTCGCGTTTTTTAAAAGGCTGCAATAAAGCATTCGAGTTGTATAATTTCCGGAACACGGCGGAGGTATCGGATCACCTGTATGTAAAAACAGGCTACGAACAGGTAAAAGTATTTTATGAAGACATCCTCTACCTGGAGGCATCTGGGAATTATGTGACCTTTGTTTTGAAAGATAAAAATGTGCTCTCAAGAAGTACCTTCATCGAAGCCATCAATGTACTCCCGGAAAATAAATTTGTTCGCGTACATCGTTCGTTTGTAGTTGCTGTTAGTAAGATCAACAAGGTTGAGCGACAACAGGTAACCATCAACAAAACGGCTATCCCGGTGAGCGAGGCCTACGTCGGTGAACTTACGGCTATCCTTAACAGTTAGTCAAATCCTTGCGACTAATTTGCACGGTCAATGGCTTAAAATCTCATGTGACTTCCTACGGCGATTGACTTGTACGCATACACGAATTCTCATCGCGCTGCGTTGACTGTCTCCCTGTACCAAAGACGTTGATTAAATGACTGCGAAATCCTTGGGAATTTTAAGAGGGAATTATTGGGTCGGCAAATAAATGTGGAAAGTGGCGCCTTTCGCAACCTCGCCTTCAGCAGTAATATATCCCTGGTGATTCTCAACAATTCTTTCAACGATAGAAAGCCCGAGCCCGGTACCCGGGTACTCTGAACTACCGTGCAGGCGTTGAAAAAGATGGAAGATCTGTTCGCTGTATCGCTGTTCAAAGCCAATACCATTATCGGCTATTTTTAAATGACAATATTGTCGATCTGTATCCAGTTGCCCGATCCCGGCGTGGGAACCGTTCACCATCGAACTTGAAATGGTAATCTGTGCTGCAACCCCATCTTTACTAAACTTAAGCGAGTTACTGATGATATTCTGAATAAGCTGGCGAAACTGGAAGGGGATCATTCGCACTTCGCACAAGGCGCCCATTTCTATCACAGCATTTTTTTCCAGCAATTCCTCTTTCATATCTTCCTTCACCTCATCAATAACAACCGCGATATTTTTTGTTTCATACAATCGTTCCAATTTCGCAATGCCTGAAAACGCCAATAGGTCTGAGATAAGTTGTTGCATTTTTCCAGCCGCCTGTTCCATGCGACGGAAGTAATCTTTGCCGTGTTCCGTTAAATTGGCTAGTTCCGTGTCGCGTAGCCGCGACGCAAATGTTCGTATTTTTCGAAGAGGTTCCTGCAAGTCGTGGCTCGATACGTATGCAAAAGCCTGCAACTCCTTGTTCATCTTATGGAGATCCTCATTGCTGTTTTTCAATTCGATGGTACGTTGCTGCACTTGTTTTTCAAGAGCCGCAGTGAATATCTTTTGTTCTTCCTCGTATTGCTGATACCCCGTTCGTACATTTTTTAGCTCGCTGATAGTGGAACCTAAATGTTCGACAGCCTGCAGGTGAAATGCGATCAACTCCGCAAACAACCTGAACATTTCCATAATGCCCCCTACTTTCAACTCCCTTGGCTTAGGGTCGATCGCACAGAGTGTTCCAAAAAAACTTCCATCCTTGCGGATGATGGGCATCGAAATATAACTTTGAAAACCATACATGGCCGGCGTGTGGTGATTCACGAAATCTGCATCTTTCGCAACATGATCAATTACCACGGCCTCATGAGAAACCCGGATCTCGTTACAAATTGTAGTTTCCAACTGGAGTTCATCACCAGGTTTCAGGCCAAAAAGGATGTCGTCTTTCACACTGCAGGTGATCCATTTATTATCCGTCACACGGGCAACGGCCGCAAACCCCATCCCCGTCGTTTGACAGATCACGGTTAATAAGTTTGGAACGATGGTGATTTTCCCGATGTCCTCAATGTCCTTTAGGATATCGGCACTGAGCTCATTATTATGTTTCATAAAAAGGTGTGAATCAAAACCAGTCAGGACTTTTCGGTAAGTTCTTTTTCTACAACGGGTGCATAGGTAGTGCGGGGAGAGAAGTCAGTAATGGTTCTATATTATTTGTTTTAATTGAATGCTAAGCAAACCTTGCTCCACAAAATTTACGCTGAAATCAGGGTAAAGTTACAGGCAGATTGGGGAAAACGATCGCTTCAGCGTCGTCCCATACAAAGCATCAGTCCCAGCAAGTTCTGTGTTTTGTATGGTCATACGGGTTGCAATCGAAGGAAAATGATTTTTTGCCAGGCGATTGTACCCGCATCGGCTTCGGAGGCGTCGCACTCTTGTACGCCACCTCAACTTGCGGCTTTTAAAATGAAAATGCTGATCGTGGGAGATTAAGCGGTTATTCCAATCGACTGGAGATACTTAACCACTGGAAGGCCATATTCTTTTCCTGCTTTTGCATGGCGCATCAGGGATATTTTGTGTGGCCCAACCGCGGTTTTCATAGCTGGAAAGGCAGTGAGAAAAACCTTAACCACATCCAGTTGTCCCAACATAGCTGCAGTACAAATCGTCGGACGGGCACCTTGCTCCAACAAAAAAAGCGTCATATCCCGGTGGCCCACATGCCCGGAAGCGCCAATGGCATCTTCCCAATCCCAGCCTCCGAGATTGTGGACAGAGTTCAGCAGGTCAGGAGTTTCTGCAAACATGGCTTTTACTTTTTCAAAATCTTTATGGGCAAAGCCAACAAAATTGCGCACCAATTCTTTATCTAGTTGTGGCAGTTTTGGTTGTGCGGCGGCTGGTTGTTGCTGGCTCGTCAACACCTGGGGTAAAGCCAATACACAGCTTGCTGCGCCGAGGCTGGAGATAAACTGTTTGCGGGAAATTATTGACATAAGTATTGTTTTAAAATTTTTGAAAGAACAATTACAGTCAAGAGCCTGCTGTGATTTCTGGTTTTAGCTGGATGGCCTGGGTGAATATCGCTAAACAAATTGCTGCACTGAAATACATCTTCCCGCCGTAATAAGATCAGTTTTTAACCTCAGCCTGGCAACTAAATAAGGATAGATGGTTCCACATGTTGATAGAATGAGTTTCAGCATCCTATAAATTGAAAGAAGTTACAATCATCGTAAGCCCTTCTATAAAGCCTCACCATCTTTAATGAAAAAACAGGTGTCGCCACAGTCTCCATTGACTCACAACCCGCCTGTGAATTTCTTAATGAAGACCAAAGGTAAACTGGCTTCATTTGTGCATTCGAAAATGTAAAAAACAAAAAGCACGATCATCACAAAACGACAAAATTCTGAAGGCATTAACGGTCGCTTCTTCAACACAAACAAGTTATTTTTACGGTATAAAATCATTGCATATGAAATACTTTTTCAGATCCCTGGCGGTTGTAGTTATCCTGCTGACGTTGTTATCAAATAGCAGCGTCAACAAAAGCAATCTTGCAGCTGGTGAATTAAATGGTTCCTGGATGAACCGGGATGGCGGGCAGGAACAGGTAGTTGTTTTTATTGATGGCTATACAACGCATACGATCTTCAGCAAGGCCGGCAAAAAATTTATTGAAACACGCGGTGGAACCTACACTTCAACTGCTGGTAAACTAAACATCAGCTACGAATTCGATACAAAAGATAAGGAGCAAACCGGTCAAACAAAATCGTATGACTATGCGATCAAGGATGGCGAGCTAACGATATCAACAGGCTCGGGGAAAACCAATTTCGTGCGACTGGATGAAGGGGCAGCGCCGTTGTCCGGGCTTTGGGCCATTTCCGGTCGCATGCAAGATGGAAAAATTGAACAGATCCACCGAACTGGTACCCGCAAAACAATTAAAATCCTTTCGGGCTCACGCTTTCAATGGGCGGCGATCGATCCAGGCACCAAACTCTTTGCCGGAACGGGCGGTGGCAGCTACGAATTCAAGAATGGCAAATACACAGAACACATCGAATTTTTCTCCCGCGACAGTAGCCGGGTTGGTGCATCGCTGAGCTTTGACGGCAAGCTGGAAAATGGGGACTGGCATCATAGCGGGCTAAGTTCAAAAGGTGATAAGATCTACGAAATCTGGAGCAGGAAAAAAGAGTAGTGTTACATTGTCCATGATGCGCCATTTAAAAATTCACACCTACATTTTACAAAAGCGTTTACCCGTTATTGTTATCAATCCAGGCAGCAGGATTTACTATCGGGGAAAAATTGTCGAGCGAAGAATTTTGAGTGCGCATTTTTAAGAGCAAAGTCAGCAACCTTCATTTGTAAGGGACATCAGCTGGCAACAAGTTGAAATTTATGCGGCTTTTTGCTAACTGGAATAAGCTTTCAGGTTGCAAATGATTTCCTGGGTTCCGGATAATAAAAAATGGCGCAATTGAGTTGCGCCATTTGTGAACCGGATTGGATTCGAACCAATGACCCTCAGCTTAGAAGGCTGATGCTCTATCCAACTGAGCTACCGGTCCAACGATTTTGCAAATATAGCATAATTGCCTATTAACAAAACGCTTTATAACGAGAACTAAAGCATGATCTATCGATCAATCGATTCTACAACCTTTTTCATAAAAGTATTGCAAGCATCCTTTTCTGTCATTCCACCAGCAACCAGTTGATGTACTTCCAGTGCGCCGCACAGGTTTGAGATCAATTCACCAATTACATCAAGTTCTTCATCTTTTATCAACGGCGCCTCCGATGCCTGCTCTAACACAGCTATGGCAGCTGTGATCTCTGCAACCGAACTGCTTCTCTGCAGGTGCCTAATTACCGGTAATTTCATTGACTAAGTTTTTTAACTGTTCCTCTTTATTTGTTTGTACCTGGCTTATCAACACGCCTTTTTTAAACCCCGCAAAAGTTGGAAGATTGCCAACATTTGCGAGCTTCCTTGATCCGGGAAATTTCTCAGCATCCACGACGATAAAAGTGACACCTTCGTTTTCCGCTGCCATGCGTTTAAACTTTGGTTTCATGAGGCGACAATTGCCGCACCAACCTGCCGAATATTGAACGAGCACGTTTTCATTTTCGGCAACAACTGACTCAAGATTGTCTTCTGCTAATTCGATCAACATAAAACTTCAATTATTAATTAGTTGAAAAATAATTTGATACCCCTTCCGTGGTTGCCTGCATTGCTTCCTGGCCTTCTTCCCAATTTGCCGGACATACTTCTCCAAACTCTTCAACATGCAATTGAGCGTCTATCAGGCGCAGGTACTCATCAATATTTCTTCCTAATGGAAAATCATTGATCGATTCATGACGTACGATACCTTCTTTATCGATGAGGAATGTTCCGCGATATGCAATTGGCGCTCCAACGAACGACCAGGTCCGCGATTCATTATTGAAGAAATACTCTCCACCCAAAACACCATAATTCATTGCGACAACTTTTGAATTGTCCGCAACGATTGGAAATGTTACCCCTTCAATGCCAGCATTGTCTTTGGGCGTATTCAACCAGGCCAGGTGCGTCTCTTCTGAATCTGTCGAACAGCCGACCACCACTGTGTTACGCTTTTCAAATTCTTTTGATTTTTCCTGGAAGGCGTGGATCTCTGTAGGACACACAAATGTGAAATCTTTGGGATAGAAAAAGAACAAAACATTCTTCTTGCCAAGGTATTGCGACAGGCTAAAATCTTCAACAATCTCCTCTCCATTTAAAACTGCGCCTGCTGTAAAATGAGGTGCTTTTTTTCCGACTAGTGCCATAATTTTTTAATTTGGGCGCAAAGTTAAGCCACGATGAGATAGCAGTCAAACCCAAATTGACTTTTTTTTCAACAAAGTCAGTCATGACAGTTAGATTAACAATTTATTTAAGCTAACAAATGGTGACGTTGCCATGAAGCGAAGAACATCACCAAAATGACAAGGCCAAAAAAGGATGGTTGCGCCATTGTTCAATCTAACATTGAATCGTTGCTCTATCACTATCACGGATAAACGCAATTTCGCTTCGACTCAATTGCAAAAAAAAGGTCCTCCTGCCAATTGGCAACAAGACCTTTCTAAATATACTTTTCTGCTATCCTAACTTTTCTTCAAGTTCCATCACTTTCTCAAACACAACCTCGTACTCTTTATCAAGTGCTTTGATCTCGGAGACAACCGATTTATATTCCGCTTCGGTTTGCTGAAATTTCTCTTTGTTGGAGTAGCCGTCCGGAGATGCCATTACCTGCTCCAATGAAAGTTTGCTTTTGTTAAGCTGTGCAAGCTTTTCTTCTATTTGTTGAAACCTGTTTTTGTTTTTTTGATACTCCTTTTTAAGTTCCTTGTCAACAGGCGTTCGTTGTTCCGCCTGCACATTTCGTTGCTCAACCTTCGGCTCTTCTTTCACAACAGCTTTCGGCGAAATGGTTTTATTGGCCTGCTGCTCTTTACTTCTTTCTGCTTCTCTTCTTGCTTTCCACTCTTCCCATTCTTTGTAAGTACCCTTAAATTCTACGATTTTATGATCTTCAATTTCCCAGATCTTGTTCGCAATTTTACTGATGAAATACCGGTCGTGACTTACCAATACGATACTGCCTTCATACTTATTCAAAGCATCAATTAGCAAGTCCACCGAATGAATGTCAAGGTGATTGGTAGGTTCATCCAACATCAAAAAATTGGCCTTGCTCACAATGGTTTTAGCCAGGGCAACGCGTGCCTTTTCTCCTCCACTTAATACCTTGATCTTCTTATCGACATCATCACCACTAAATAAAAAACATCCCAGCAAGCTGCGCAATTCCAGGTCGGTCTTGCCGCTCCTGCTATCCTTCATTTCGTCTAATACATTGTTATTTACATTCAAGGCTTCCAATTGGTGCTGCGCATAAAAAGATTCTTCTACATTATGCCCCCAAATTCGATCACCCGTGAATTTCTCGTTACCAACAATTACCCGCAATAAAGTTGATTTACCTTTTCCGTTTGCACCAATGAGCGCAATTTTATCGCCCCGATCAATTTCTGCGCCTGTATCTTCCAGGATGGTAATATCCCCGAAACTTTTCGATACATGTTTCAACGTACAAAGAATTCTTCCGGGCTGTTTATCGATGGCGAAATTGATCCGCATATTCGGACGCTCGATCTCCACATTTTCAATACGGTCGAGTTTTTCCAGGCGCTTCACAATACTTTGCGCTGCGGCAGCCTTACTTGCCTTGGCTTTAAAACGCTCAACAAACCGTTCATTCTGGCGGATATAGTCTTGTTGATTTTCATACGCCTTCTGTTGTATGTCGACTCTTAGCGCCTTTTCAGTTTCGTAAAAAGAATAGTTACCTGTATAAAAATGCAGTTTCTGCTGGTAAAGCTCCACCACTTTGTTCACCATGCGATCAAGGAAATAGCGGTCATGACTAACCATAACTACCGCTCCCTGGTAATGCTGTAAATATTTTTCCAGCCATTCGATACTTGGAAGATCAAGGTGATTCGTAGGTTCATCCAACAGCAACACGTCCGGATGCATTAAGATCATCTTAGCCAGCAATACCCGCATTCTCCAACCACCACTAAAAAGTTTATAAGGTTTGTGCAGGCTTTCATTGCTAAACCCGAGACCCTGGAGTATTTCTTCTGTTTTATGATGAATGTCGTAACCACCCAATATTTCCAGCTCATGGAGTTTTTCAGAATAATCGTGCGCCAGGGTTTCATCGCCTGTACGCTCCAACTCCTTTCCTATTTCTTCAATTTCCTTCTCCAGTTGTTTCACGCGCTCAAAAGCTCCCATAGCAACTTCCAGGATTGAATCATCGGTATCGAAACTCAACAGGTCCTGGTGCAAGAAACCGATAGTAGTCTCGCGCCCTTTTTCCACCGATCCTTTACTCGGGAGGTACTGCCCGGTGAGCACTTTTAATAAAGTTGATTTACCGGTTCCGTTATAACCGATCAGGCCAATCCGCTCATTTGGCTGAATGTGCCAGGTTGCGTCTTCCACGATAACCCGGGCGCCAAATTCAAACGTTACATTTTGTAATCCTAACAACATGAAAACTTAAATTATAATATGATATCTAAAAATATTTTGCAAAAGTAAGTCATAACGGCTAGATATATTATTGAGGGTGTTGGCACGGGTTGGAGTTGAAGAAAGTGAGGATTTTTGTCTCCTAGGAGCATTGAGAATGATGGTGGCTTTTCCACCCTTCAAACAATTTAGCCTGTTACCCGTTTAGCTGTAACTTTGGAGAAACTTACGAAAAATGAGAAAAGTTCTGCCTTTATTACTATTGGTTTTGGTTGCACTTGGCGTTTATTGGTTCTTTTTTAGAGACAAGAAAGTTGCTGTTGCCAATGAAAAAGCGACTGCCCTTGCAGTGCAACAACACTCCACAACATTTAATACAGGAATAGACAGTTTATTGAACGCCTACTTCAAGATAAAAGAAGCCCTGGTGAATGCGGATTCAACAACCGCTAAGGCAGCAGCGCGGGAACTGATCACCCTGGCCGATAGCACTCGACTTTCAGAATTAAACAGGGACACCAGCGGTATCTACACGAGTGCGCTCATGCAGATGAATGATGTTAAATCAAACGCGGTGAGCCTTTTAAATCAAACGAGTATTACCGAGATCCGCCAGGATTTTCGCATGATTGGTGAGAACATCTACCCGCTGTTAAAAACAATCAATTATGAAGGCAAACCACTTTACTGGCAAAACTGCCCGATGGCTTTTGGTGACGACCAGGGAGCTAACTGGATCAGCAGCACGGCACAAATAGTAAATCCTTACCTCGGTAAAAATCATCCGGAATTTAAAGGAACAATGCTACACTGCGGCGAGGTTAAAGACAGCATCATTTTCGCACCGTCAAAATAATTTTCTTAAAAATAACTTTTATCCGTCCTCTCAAATGATTAAGACGCTCCTGTTAATCCTGGTATTGCTTACCGCTACGATTGCGAGTGCGCAGGAGAAATTTACTATTAGCGGCTATTTGCGGGATGTCCAAAATGGGGAAACACTCATTGGGGCCGCTATAACGGTAGCGGGTACCAGCAAAGGAATTGTTAGCAATCAATATGGATTTTACTCCCTGACGCTAAATGAAGGAACCTACGAATTGATCGGGTCGTACACCGGGTTTCAGCCCCAGTTGATCAAACTCAAATTATACAGTGATAAACAGCTCAATTTTGATTTGCAGCCCCGTGCTGCGTTGGCCGAAGTAATAGTTACATCTAAAAAAAGGGACGCCAATGTGAAGAATGCCCAAATGGGCAGGTTTGTTTTACCAATTGAACAGATCAAAGCTATCCCCGCGTTTTTGGGTGAAGTGGACCTATTAAAAACTGTTCAACTTTTGCCTGGCGTAAGAAATGCCGGGGAAGGAAGCGCAGGCATCTACGTCCGCGGCGGTGGACCCGACC
>JAURWD010000315.1 GCA_030655145.1 Ferruginibacter sp. | reverse complement strand
AGGGTACAACTCGAACTGGCACAAAAGACGGTGGAACGCTACAAACAGCTGCTCGACATCAACGGTTTGAACCAGGCAGATTATGATGCGGCTTTGAGCCAGGTCAATACCCTCAATGCAGATATAAATTATACACAAGCCCTCATCGATAAAACCGTGGTACGTGCACCATTCAGCGGGGTGGTTGGGTTGCGCCAGGTAAGCCCGGGTGCGTATGTTACCCCAACCACGATCATCGCCACCTTGCAACAAACAAATGAGGTCAAGATCGATTTCACATTACCGGAAGCCTATGGTAACATGGTAAAAAATGGCAACCTGGTCGAGGTGGAAGTAGATGCTGTAACAAAAGAAAGAAGCAAGGCGCTCATCATTGCAACCGAACCGGGTGCGAATACGGATACGCGTAATTTAAAAGTAAGAGCGATCTTAAAAGGGAGCGTTGCCAATCCCGGGGCATTCGTAAAGGTTTACCTGGACGCTGGCAAGGGCAGGTATTCGATAAAGGTGCCAAGCAATTGCATTATACCTGACGATCAGAACAACCAGGTTATTCTCGTGAAAAATGGCCAGGCAGATTTTGTGAATATTGAAACCGGCATCCGGGAAGCCAATAGTGTTGAAGTGATCAAGGGGGTGAATGACGGAGACTCGGTAGTTGTAACCGGGGTTTTATTTGCCCGTCCTAAAAGCAAACTAAATGTACGAAGTGTAAAAAGATTGGCAGAATTAACAGGCAATAAAGGTGAATCGGCTGCAGAATAATTTGCAACAACCTAGCCACACAATTTACATCTTAACAACAGGCTGACGGTTACACCCGGCGATTGCCGGCAAAAGAATCGCTTGCTTGTTTTTTAAACAAAACTTACCGGCGTTACTTCATGAATATTTCAGAATTTTCTTTAAAAAGGCCGGTCTTCGCCACCGTTCTGAACCTGATGATTATCTTGTTCGGAATTGTTGGCTATACCTTCCTGGCTGTTCGGGATTATCCCGCAATTGATCCTGCCATCATTAATATAAGTACGTCATACACCGGGGCAAATCCTGACATCATGGAGAGCCAGGTAACCGAGCCCTTGGAAAAACAGATCAATGGTATCCCGGGAATTCGCACCATCACTTCTTCCAGCACGCTTGGTAACAGCAACATCACCGTTGAATTTGAATTGAGTGTCGACCTCGAAGCTGCTGCCAGTGATGTACGTGATAAGGTTGGCCAGGCTTCCCGCAGTTTACCAGATGATATTGATGCACCACCGGTGGTTACAAAGGCGGATGCAAACAGTGATTTCATTTTGATCCTTGCCGTACAAAGCCGTACCAAGGGTTTGCTTGAGTTAAGTGATTATGCTGAGAACGTGTTACAGCAGCAATTCCAGACGATCAAACAGGTAAGTTCGGTTAACATCTTTGGCCAGAAGCGTTATGCGATGAGGATCTGGATCGACCCGGATAAAATGACTTCGCAAGGTGTAACTTTTTCCGACATCCGCACTTCCTTAAGTACAGAGAATATAGATCTTCCCCCGGGAAAGATCTATGGTAATAACACCGAGCTCACCATAAAAACGCTCGGACGATTAACCTCTGAAAAGGATTTCCAGGACCTGATCATACGGTCAGATAGCACCGGTATCATCCGCCTCAGCGATGTGGCCAGGGTAGAGATTGGGCCGGAAAACCTCGAGCAGAGTTGGAAATATAATGGCGTGAATGCGGTGGGTATTGTGTTGATACCGCAACCCGGTGCAAACAACATCCAGATCGCTGATGATTTCAATAAGAAGCTGGAGGATATTAAAAAAACAAATAAGTCAGACATTGAAATGAATGTCTTACTTGATAACACAAAAAACATCCGCCAGTCCATTCATGAGGTCCAGGAAACGCTGATGATTTCCTTCACACTGGTGGTACTTGTTATCTTCTTCTTTTTCCGCGATTGGTTGATCGCGGTTCGTCCCCTGATTGATATTCCTATTTCCCTGGTAGCTACTTTTTTCGTGATGTATTTTTCCGGCTTCTCAATCAATATTCTCACCCTCCTGGGGATTGTGTTGGCAACGGGGTTGGTTGTAGATGATGGTATCGTAGTAACGGAGAATATCTTTAGCAAATTTGAAAAAGGCATGCCCATCCGGCAAGCCGCCCTGGAAGGAAGTAAGGAAATATTTTTCGCCGTCATTTCAACTTCGGTAACGCTTGCCGTAGTTTTTCTGCCGGTGATCTTCCTCGAAGGATTTATTGGACGGCTCTTCCGCGAGTTTGGCGTCACACTTGCTGCCGCGGTACTTATTTCGGCTCTCGTTTCATTGACCATCACGCCGGTCTTGAACGTTGTGCTCAGCCGCAAGAAAGCGGGGCACGGCAAGTTTTATATGAAGACCGAGCCATTTTTCACAGGCATGGAAAATGGCTATGAAAGATGGTTGAAAGGGTTTATTAGGGTTCGCTGGATGGCGTGGGTTGTGGTTGCAATTTGTATTGGCATCATCTTTTTTATTTTTGGAGGATTGCAAACAGAGATTGCGCCGTTAGAAGATCGAAATAGCATACGCTTTACCGTTAGTGCTGCTGAGGGTACGAGTTATAGCCGAATGCAAAAGATATCAGATGAGATCAGCAACTACTTATATGATTCAGTACCTGAGCGTGATTTTGTGTTTGCAAGAACTCCTGCGGGCGGATCGGTGAATAGTTCTCAACCGAGGCTTGGCCTTGTGGAGCCCAAATTGCGACAACGCAGCCAGGCGGATATCGCCGCTGATCTGCAGAAAAAAATGGTGCAGTTCAATGATGCCCGGGTGTTCGCTGTGCAGGAACAAACCATAGCTGTTGGTGCAGGTTCCAGGGGTGGATTACCGGTGCAATATGTATTACAGAACCAGGATCTCGCTAAACTGCGGGAAGTGATCCCGAAATTTTTGGATGAGGCCCGCAAGGATAAAACATTCGCCAATGTGGACGTGAACCTTAAGTTCAACCGGCCCGAAGTTGAATTAAGCCTCGACCGTATCAAAATAAAAGATCTTGGGCTTTCGTCGCAGGATGTGGTAGCCGCTTTGCAGTCCGCATTTAGCGGAGGCCGGCTCGCATACTTCATTATGAATGGCTACCAGTATTCTGTAATTGCACAGGTGGAGCGGAGCGACCGAACCAAACCCGAAGACATTTCCCGTTTGTTTGTGCGCAATAACAAAGGCCAAAACATCCCGGTAAGCTCAGTTGTTAAACTGCAGGAAAGCAGTAGTCCCGCTACTTTATTTCACTACAATCGTTATAAGGCCGCAACCATTTCTGCTTCCCTTGCCGAAGGTAAAACGGTGGGAGATGGGGTAAAGGCTATGGATGAGATCGGCAAACGGTTGCTGGACGAAAGTTACCAGACTTCACTTACCGGGCCATCAAGAGATTTCGCGGAAAGCTCCTCCAATATCGCGTTTGCTTTTGGGCTCGCCCTGCTGCTGATTTACCTGATTCTTGCGGCGCAGTTTGAAAGTTTTGTAGACCCATTCATCATCATGCTCACTGTTCCGCTGGCAGGTGCAGGGGCCTTGTTGAGCCTGTATCTTTTTAATCAAACCCTAAACATATTTTCCGAGATCGGGATGATCATGTTGATTGGCCTTGTTACTAAAAACGGGATTTTAATTGTCGAGTTTGCCAACAAGAAAAGAGAAGAAGGCATGGATAAAGTGCAGGCTGTTTTGGAAGCATCTCAACAAAGGCTTCGTCCCATCCTGATGACCAGCCTGGCAACATCGCTGGGCGCACTCCCTATCGCTCTCGGTTTGGGCGCATCTGCTTCAAGCAGGGTACCACTGGGGATCGTTGTCGTGGGAGGGATTTTATTCTCACTGATCCTGACCTTATTTATTATTCCGGCGATCTATACCTTCCTTTCAGGAAAACATAAAAAGCAAGCGGCGGAAGTTGTCGTTGAGCAGGAAGTGGAAGCCGAACCAGTTAAAGAATAATCCAGCATGATAAAGTGTTTTATATATATAGCATTATCATTTACTTCCGTGCTTACACAAGCGCAGGACACACTCAGCCTGAACCAGGCGCTGAACATTGCGCTTAAAAATAGTTTGGATGTTCAAATTGCTACGAACAACCTGGAAGCAAATACGATCCTAAACAACTACGGTGTTGCCGGTGGCCTGCCTGTAGTAACAGGTGCGTTGAATGACAACGAACAGATCTCCAGCATCAACCAAAAGTTGAATACCGGGCAGTCTATTAGTCGCGATGCTGCTGGGGTGAATAACTTCAACTCTAATGTTTCCGGTAGCATTTTACTGTTCAATGGAATGAGGGTAATCTCTACAAAAAAGCGGCTGGCTCAATTGCAGCGGCAGAGTGAAAGTTTGTTGAATTCACAGGTGCAGAATATAATGGGTGCGGTGATGACCGCTTATTATGATATTGTAAGGCAGCAGAGTTACCTGAATACGATTAAGATTTCCATAGAAGCTTCTAACCAGCAATTGACCATCGTGAAGGCACGACAGGAAGTTGGGCTGGCGAATAATGCGGATCTTTTCCAGGCGCAAATAGATTTGAACGCTTTACAACAAGCCCTGCTTTCCCAGCAATTGGTCATCGACCAGGCTAAAACTGAATTACTTCGTTTGCTAACACTCCGTGCGGATTCACTCGTTCAGATAAGGGACACGATCCTGGTTGACAATGGATTGAACCTTGACCTCTTATTAAATAACCTGAATAAAAATGCGGACATCATTGCTGCGCAAGACCAGGTGAGGATTAATGAATTGATTGTGAAAGAAACCGCTGCCCAGCGGTATCCTTCCGTAAGAGGAACCATGGGATATAATTTCAGTCGCGTTAATGCTGCCGCCGGGCAATTATTATTAAATCAGAGTTATGGCCCGCAGGCGGGAATAAATATTGGGATACCCATTTATAACGGGTCTATTTTTCGCCGGCAGCAGCGGGTTGCCGAGATCAATGTGCGCAATGCTGACCTCGACAGGCGGGTACTCGTACGAGATTACCAGGCCCAACTCGTTACTTCCTTCCAGGCATATGCCATCACGTTGAAACAATTAGAAACTGAAAAGGAAAACTACAGCCTTTCCCAGCAGTTGCTGGATCTCGCTTTGAAGCGGTTTCAATTCCGCCAGGCTACCATCGTAGATGTCAAAAACGCCCAGCAAAGTTTTGAGGAATCGGGATATCGCCTGGTAAACCTGAGCTATGCCGCGAAATCTTCGGAAATAGAATTAAAGCGCCTCGCGAATCAACTCACTCTAACCCCTTAGTTATTGGCTCACTACTTTAACCGTCTGTTTGATGCGGTTTGCCTGGTGAATTAGTTCCTGCTTTTCTTTACTGAGAATGGTTATGTGGCCCATCTTGCGGCCGGGTTTGGTTTCCTTTTTACCGTAAATATGAACAAACACATTTTCGAGCTGGAGGATATCATATAAACCTTCATAGCAAGCCTCGCCTTTATGACCTTCAGCGCCCAGCAGGTTAACGATCGCCGCAGGAAGGATGTGCTCGGTACTACCCAGTGGATAGCCCAACATAATTCTCCACAACATATCAAACTGCGAAGAATAATTTGCCTCAATGGTATGATGGCCGCTGTTATGAACTCGCGGAGCAGTTTCGTTCACCCATACGTTGCCCGGCTTATCAACAAAGAGTTCAACGGCAAAAATGCCCGGACTTTTTAAATCTTTCACCACTTTCAACGCGATCGCCTCGATTTTCCACAATGTCTTTTCAGGGAGGTCTGCCGGACTCACCTGGTATTCCAGCAGGTTTAATCGTGGGTCAAACACCATATCAACCGGGGGGTACAATGTTGTTTCTCCGGTAGCCGATACCGCCACGATCACTGCGATCTCTTTCTCAATTGCCACCATTTTTTCCAAAACTGATGGACTGTCAAAACCGAGTTGCAGGTCTTCGCTGGTTTTCATCACCTGTACGCCACGCCCATCATAACCACCCATCCCGATCTTGTGTACCGCAGGTAGGAAATCGCTTGCTTGTTTTAACTCCTCGAGGCTATTGGTAATGATAAAATCACTCGTAGGGATTGCGTTTTCCTTGTAAAATTGTTTTTGGAGAATTTTGTTTTTAATGATCCGTAGAGCCGCTGGGTTGGGATAAATTTTCACCCCTTCGCTTTCAAGTTTAAACAGCGCTTCTTCATTTACACTTTCGATCTCAATGGTCAGGGCATCCAATCCACGGCCAAAGTTGTAAACCTCGTCAAAATTTGTAATGTCTCCCCTGGTAAAGTGATGGCACAAATGTGCCGATGGGCAAGTGGGGTCGTTTTCCATCACAAATGTTTCTATAGGATAGTTGACTGCAGCTTGCAGCAACATCCTGCCGAGTTGCCCGCCGCCCAGGATCCCGATCCGTTTCTGGCGAATTCCGGTGTTTAATTTATTGAGAGGTGCTTCCGGAGCCGTTTGGCCAACCAACTGGTTAAGTTCTTCGATCATTTTTTATAGGTAGGTTCCATTTGAAACCAGGTTTTATATTTTTTGGGTATTCTAAACTTGAAGAGTCAAGGTTCAACGAAATTAACCATCATACTGCGCTAGATTCTCACGTCTTCTAACGCTTTTCGGGTCGCAATCAAAATGCAATGCGCTAACAATCATGAAATTTTCGATCAGAGCCGGTGCAAAATAATCCTTTCTCCTCAGTTTAGCTGTCCCGCTGCGGGCAATATCTATACACATTTATGTATTAAAATTATTTGAGTGATGCAATTTTAGCGCCTCAGAAACAACCTAAGCCTTTGATACAAAACCTGTATCGAAACAAATACGTATCTACTGAGCCGGGATACCCGGATTTTTGCGAAAAATCGGGATTTAATCCATCCCCTTTTTTATTTATTTTTAGGGCTTCTATTTTGAAGTGTACGTATTGCTCGTAGAACTCCTGAATTCTATGGTATATTTCCCATCGCAAACAACAGGTAGTTGTCCTATTCATAATTAGAAAAAATGAACGAACTTGCAAAGTATATCTAAGTGATATTCCTCTGAAAAAACCCGAAACAATTGATTTATGTCAGCGAACTTAACACATCCGGATCCTATTAAAGTACTTATTGCAGATGATCATGTTTTATACAGGGCCGGCGTAAAAACCGCGCTGAGCACGAAGAAGGACGTAAAGATTATAGCAGAAGCCGACAACGGCATGCACCTTCTGAACATGCTTAAAATGATTCAACCCGACGTAATTTTACTTGACATTCAAATGCCGGTAATGGATGGCATCGGCGCACTTCCCGAAATCAAAAAAAACTGGCCACACATCAAAGTCATCATGCTCACCATGATGGATGACCATAGTATGATTACGAAGCTGATGGAGCTTGGCGCCAATAGTTACCTGAGTAAAACCAGCGATAGCGAGATAATTTACGAAGCCATCAAAACGTGTTTTGAACACGAATACTACTTCAACAGTCTTACCAACAAGGCTTTATTGACCAACCTGAAACAGCGTAATAATGTAATTCCACAGAAATTTGCCCCACAGGAAGCCCAGTTGAATGACAAGGAAATGCTTATCCTGAAGTTGATGTGCGAAGAAAAAAATACAAAAGAGATCGCAGACCTCGTGGACCTAAGCCCTCGGACAGTGGAAGCGATTCGGGATAAGCTAAAAGTAAAAACGGGCGCTAAAAGTACAGCTGGTCTTATCATGTACGCTGTAAAAAATAACATATTGGATGATGGTCTGTAAAGACCTGGCAACCTTTTAAAGATCCCACGGAAGTGGGATTTTTTGTTGGAGGGCACTCAACCTATGGTAATCCATTGTTCAATAATTTGAAAGCATGTTGCTGTTACCTTTACACGGCTATGAACTACATCAATTACAATGGGAAGTTGCTGGATGCCACGACGGCACTAGTGGGTGCAGGAAATCGGGGGCTCAGGTATGGAGACGGTTTGTTCGAAACCATGAAGGTCAACAATGGGAAACTGCAATTTGCCGCGGATCATTTCGATCGGTTATGGCACGGGTTAGGAGTGCTTGGATTTGAGTTACCCCCACTTTTTACTAAAGAAAAATTACAGGCTGAAGTTATTGCACTCGGGGCAAAAAATGGTCATTTACTTTCCGGGAGGACACGCTTGAACCTTTTCAGGGGCGAAGGCGGCCTGTTTGATGCGGAAAACAATTACCCCAATTATATTATTGAAAGCTGGTCGCTTTCTGCGGGCTATAGTGAATTCAATCCTAATGGTTTGGTGCTTGCCATTTATGCGGATGCACGAAAAACCTGCGATGTGCTTGCAAACCTGAAACACAACAACTACCTGCCCTATGTACTGGCGGCGCTACACGCAAAGAAAGAAAAATGCAATGATGCACTATTGTTGAACTCAATGGGACGCATATGCGATTCCACGATCGCAAACATATTTATTGTAAAAAACCAGCAGGTCATTACTCCTGGCCTGGACGAAGGATGTGTAGCCGGTGTGCTGCGGAAAAATTTAATCGCTCACCTCGCCGCAACTGGCTTCAATATCTCAGAAAAAGCAGTGACCATTGATGATGTACTGACTGCCGATGAAGTATTCCTGACAAACAGTATGTTTAACATTAGGTGGGTGCAGCGTATTGCGGATCGGGCCTACCGGTCAGACTATACCCGGAAAATTTATGCATCTTTTCTTCCAACCATTTTTTAATGAAGTTGTTTATCAGCTAACAATTCATCTTTCATTTTTTAAGCAGCGCACAGGGTTATGGAAGTAAACATATTTTGGTTTCGACGGGATCTTCGGTTGAAAGATAATGCTGGTCTTTTTCACGCCCTGCAGGCTGGGTTACCCGTCGTCCCTATTTTCATTTTCGATACAGAGATCCTGGATAAATTAGAGGACAAGGCTGACCGGCGTGTCGAATTTATCCATGCCACCTTAGAGGAAATGCAGGAGCAGCTTTTGGAAAAGGGATCTACGCTGCATGTTCTCCATGGCACTCCTGCTGAATGTTTTGCAAAACTTGTAAAAAAATATTCGATCAGCAATGTGTTTGCAAACCACGACTACGAACCGAACGCGATGGAACGAGATGGCGCGATAAAAAAAGCGCTTGGAAAAAAGGACATTGGATTCAAGACTTACAAAGACCAGGTCATTTTCGAAAAATTGGAGATCTCTAAAGATGACGGCAAACCTTATACTGTCTTTACGCCGTACAGTCGAAAATGGAAAGCAACGCTCACCGATGAGGCCCTCAAACCTTTTCCTTCCGCGAGGAAACTTGATCAATGTTTGCAACAGGCTGAGATCAAAATTCCCTCGCTTGCGTCTCTTGGTTTTAAAGCAGTTGAAAAACCCTTCCCTTCACGTTCGCTCGACGAGTCACTGGTTGAGAAATATGCGCAAACACGCGACTTTCCAGGTGTCAAAGGAACATCAAAGCTTGGCGTGCACTTACGTTTCGGAACCATCAGCATTCGCGATTTGGTTGCCCGGGCGATGGAATTATCAGGAACATATTTGAATGAATTGATCTGGCGGGAATTTTATCAAATGATATTATTTAATTTCCCGGAGGTCGGAAAAGGGAAATCATTTAAACCGGCTTATGACAAGATCGAGTGGAGGAGAGATGCAGGTGAATTCGAAAAATGGTGTGAAGGAAAAACCGGTTACCCGATAGTAGATGCAGGTATGCGTGAAATAAATGCGACAGGTTTCATGCACAATCGGGTACGCATGATCGTTGCATCTTTTTTGTGCAAACATCTGCTGCTTGACTGGCGCCTTGGAGAGGCTTACTTTGCGGAAAAATTGTTAGACTATGACCTGGCCTCTAATAATGGTGGGTGGCAATGGGCGGCGGGTAGCGGTTGTGATGCAGCACCTTATTTCAGAATATTTAATCCCTACCTGCAAACAAAAAAATTTGACCCGAAACTTACGTATATCACAAAGTGGGTTCATGAATTCCAGGAGTTCGACTACCCGCCACCGATAGTGATTCATGAAGAGGCCCGCAAACGATGTTTAGAAGTTTATAGCAAGGCACTCAAAAAATAGCGCACCCGCTAAATATTAGTTCACAAAAGTGCTTTGAGCAGGTATTTCAGGTACGCTCGTTGCATTCACCGATAATAACTTTTCAATCGCTTTTTTGCCAATAGTTCCAAGGTCCAGGGAGAAATCATTCACATACAGGTCGATGTGTTTACGCATCACATCCTCGCTCATTTCCTGAGCATTTGAAGTAATAAAATTGCCAAGGTTTGGATAGTTTGCAAATGCAAAGGCGATACTTTTTTTGATCAATGCATCCAGCCCGGATTGCAAGTCTGCGGAAAAACTTCTCCGGATCACAATACCACCCAGGGGAATCGGTGCCTTTGTTTCTTTTTCCCAGTAATCTCCAAGATCCACGAGTTTGGTTAATCCTTTGGCCTCGTAAGTGAAACGGTTCTCATGAATGATCACACCAAGGCCTTTGTTTTCCAGGACAAAATTTTCAATTTCATCATAGCGAAGAAAAACTTTCTTCTTGGCTTCGGGATAAGCAAGCGAAAAAAGCAAGTGGGCTGTCGTATCCTTTCCCGGGATCGCTATGACCGATTCATTAACCTCGTCATCCGCTATTTTATTGTTTGAAATTAAGAGCGGACCAACTCCCTGTCCGAGCGCACTGCCACTATTCAATACCGCATATTCGTTTCGTACTGATGGCAATACCCCGTAGCTGATCTTACTCACATCAAGCTTTTCTTCTTTCGCCCATTGATTAAGTGTTTGTACGTCTTCCAGGTGCACCTCAAATTCATACCCCCGCGTATCTATTTTATGATTCACGAGTGCATCGAAAATAAACGTATCGTTTGGACAGGGAGAAAATCCCAGGCTTAGTTTCATAAATTAAAAAGTTGTGGCATCCGGCGAATGATGCGGCTTGTTAAAGTCGGCTGGACCCAACTGCATGGCCGATCCCAGGATAGTATCGAGAGCAGTCCGCAGATTTTTAATCGAACCTTTGAAATCCCACAGTTTTTTATCCCGCACACCGGCTTCATTTGAGATGCTTCTCACCTGGAGAAAGGGGATGTGTTCCTGCAGGCAAACAAAATGACAGGCTGCTCCTTCCATCGTTTCAATATCAGGGTCAAAATGCTGCTGAATTTGTTTTTTTTGAAGAGGACTATCAGTCACTTTGTTAACCGTAACTCCCGTTACCAGGGGCAGGTTAAGCCGGTGAAACCAGTGATCCCTGTTGACGAGCCAGCCTTTCGAAAAGGGAAAGGCGTTCGGGTCACTAAATCCG
>JAURWD010000032.1 GCA_030655145.1 Ferruginibacter sp. | reverse complement strand
GTTCAAGCCACCAACCAACCAGGAAATTAATTTGTTTTTTGTAGCGAAATTCGCAGTGGTTTCAATCTGGTGAATCGCCCACTCATTTTCGATTTTGTTTGTATCAGCAACAGGAACTGGAAACTGGGTGTCTTCCACCGTGTGTGCCAGTTGGAAAACAATGCTGATCACAAATCCAGTGACCATGCTCGCAATTAAAAAACCAACCATCCATTTTACGAACCCAAGCATATAGATTGGGATCAGCATAAAGATGATCGCATATCCAATCTTTGCACCCCAAAAACCGAAATGTTCTTTAACGCTTAACTTCTTGATGGGAACAGTACCAATTCTTTTCTTGAAATATTTTTGATAGTCAGTTAGAAAAACCCAGATCAGGTGGAGCAAGGTGTAAAGAAACCAAACATAGTAATGTTGAAAGCGATGCATCCAATACCGCTTTTGTGTGGTGCACATACGCAGGTAGGGTTTGATCTCTATATCATCATCGATACCGTCAATATTCGTGTAAGTGTGGTGAATGATATTATGTTTCATATTCCACATGATGCTGCTGGCTCCAAGAAAATTGACTGAAACGGCGGCCACTTTATTAAGGGCTTTGCTCTTGCTGAAGCTTCCATGTCCACCATCATGCATTACGTTGAAACCAATCGCCGCGGTGAAGCATCCAAACAACACACATTCAACGATGGCGAGCCAGGTAGCGGGAGTAAAATAAACTAAGTGAACGTATAGGGCAAAGTATGCGGCAAAGAAAAAGATTGCCTTGAACCAGAGGCTAAAATTGCCAGTAGAAGATTTTTTTCGATCGATGAAGTATTGGTTAACGCGCCTCTTTAATTCCTGGTGAAAGTCTGTACTTTGCTGAATGAATTTGGGAGTTGCCATTACTTGAATTTTTATAAGGCTGCAAGGTACAATTTTAATGCCGCTAACCTAATGGCGCCGTATACAAAATCAAGTATTTTCTTTAATAAGTCCATCGAAACTGTTAAATCCAATCATTTTCTTGCTCAAAAATCCTTCAGCGTGGGCAACTCCGATCATTTTCCCAAACATTTTGGACCGATATATCACGCTTTCAATGAAATCAGGGCTGGAAATATAGGTTTGCGGTTCGTCCAGGTCAGGATTATGAAACTGGGTACCATATGCCATGATGGCCTTCAGTTTGTCTTCCAATACATGGGAAATGTCAATCACAAAATGGGGATGGATGTACTTATCCTGAATAAAGTTGAACACATATTTTGGACGCCAGGCCTCCTGGGCTTTTCCATCGAAAGAAGTTTCAATTTTTCTTAAGCCTGAAAGAAATGCAGCATCTTCTACGAGCCTGGAACTTCTGCCATGATCGGGGTGCCGGTCTTCGGGGGCGTTGCAGAAGATGATCTCCGGCTGGTACTTTCGGATGGCAGTAATTACTTTAAGTTGGTGTTCTTCGTCGTTTTTAAAAAACCCGTCAGCAAGTCCCAGGTTCTCCCGCACGTCAACGTTCAAAATCTTAGCTGCTGCCGCGGCTTCTTCCTTCCTGATCTCAGCGGACCCGCGGGTACCGAGTTCTCCCCGCGTCAGATCAATGATACCCGTTTTTTTACCTTTTAATTTTTCAGATAGCAACACGCCACCACAGGATAATTCTGCATCATCGGGATGCACCGCAAGTACTAGCAGGTCAAGTTTCAACATATTCTTAAGTTCAAATTAAAATTGGGGCACAAAGATAGCCGAAGGCTCAGAATAAAATTTCGAAAGAGGAGCGAAGAAACAGATCAACCACCATAACCGAAGTACATGCGTTCAACTTCCTGCACGATTTTCTCCATCTCGGCATCAGAGCCGGAACGTTCATAAGGCTGCTTAAGATTTGTGCTGAAGAAAAACGCTACAGTCTGGTAAAAACGGGCGGTGAGGCCACCCTTATATTCTTTAATGATCTCGTAGCAATTGTTACCCGTTTCCCGGTTGATCAACTTCATCAACACCTTGCCCTGGTAAACCGACAAGTTCGTAAGCGGGTCAGTAAATTCCTTTTTAAGATCCTTCTCCCTGGAACGGATGTAGTTTTTTCGTTTGTCCTTATCATTGATAACCGCGAGATGATTGTTAACATCATTCATCACCCGGCCGGCGCGTTTGGCATAAGGAAAAGTAATATAGATCGCATTGCGCAGTCGTGTCCATTCAGCCCGGGCCAGCATTTGCGCTTTGCTATACCTCCCGTAGATAGAAAAATTGAGTAAGGTTTTTGCCTCGATGGTGTCGCCGTTGTAAATAACGGCTGCGGAAACCAGGGTATCGTTGAACTCTTGCGCCTGCGCTTTATTTTTTCCAGCAACCAGGAGCTGCAGGAAAAGCAAACAAATCAGGGTTCTATAAATAGGGTGTTTCATCCTGGCTGTGAATTTACATATTCAACTCTACTTAACATACTCAACCGCGTTTTCGTATTGTTAAGTTTCCAATAGAATATAAAAAAACGAAAAATGCTGCTTGGATGTTGTTAATTGGCCAATAAAAACATGTAGAACATCGACACTGCTGTGAGTACCATTACGAGTATTCCCGCGGGTGTTGAGAGGTTTAGGCGGCGGATCATACTCATCACGAGGCCAACTGCCATTACAATGAGGCCGATCCATACCAGGTTAATATATGGGAAGATATATGCCTTCAAAGTAACAAAGTCGATCATCGTATCTGATTCCTTTATACCAATTTTTAATTTGGTTTGATCAGAACTAACCCCGGCAAATTTTACATAAAGATTTTGTGCGTAAACAGTATCGTCAACCTGGTTAATACCCAGGCTGTCGACAATGATCATTGGCGAAGCATTGTAGCGACTGCTGTCCTTTGCCGTTACCGTCAGGTTCGCAAGAACAGCCGGACCGGAGGGTTTAATTTTGAATTTGTTGGAGGCAGGATTTTTTTCAACCGAATTTAAAACGATGATCCCTTTGGAGTAATAGATGGTATCTCCTTCAGCCACCTCGCTGATCTTGAATTGTGCTGTATCCTTATTCGCATCCGGATTTAACGCGTACGAGATATAGGTAAACACATCGTGGGTAAGATAGTTTTTCGTGTCGGGGTTGCTGCTCATGTTATTGTCTTTCATGAGGTATACATCCGGACTTAAGGTAAACGCTTCTTTTACTTTTCCTGTACCTTCTTCCTTGCGCTCGAAAGCGAGGTGATAAAAACGACGGCCACTTTCTGTGCCGGTGCTGTCATTTAAATAGGTTACGTCGTATGCACCCATTTTCTTTGGTACATGACGCACGAGGTTAATATTCTCTGCCGGGTTATCCTGTTTTTTAGTGAGCGGATCAACACCCATTTCGATCACGAAATCTTTGAACTTTTCCTCGCTGATCACTTTCTTGTTACCAGAAGAGATCAACATACCCGCGATCATCAGTGCAAAACCCATGTGTGCTACCGATCCGCCGGCAGCTTTAAACTTACCGTTCAGGCCTTTCCAGATATAATGGGCATTACCCGCGATGGCATAAATACAGGCAAACAATGCCAGGTAGATGGCAATTAGGAAAGCTTGTCCGCCTTTATAATAAGTGATCGGGTAAAATACAACCAGCAGGGTAGTGATGCCCGCTGCGATAACCGTAGGGATTGCCAGCTTTTTGATCGTTTGTCCGGCAGGCGTGCTCTTGTATTTAAAGTATTGCGTTATTGCCGTGAGGATGCCGATAATGATACCGATGAGTACCATCACTTTGTTGTAAGAAAACTCGATGTCTTCCGGAGGCGCGAGTTTAGTGTTGAAGATGGCATTGAAAACCGGTGTGGAAGTTTTGAAAATGATAAACATCCCGGAAAGAAACAGCACCAGTGACCCGATAAACATCCAAAACTCGCGGGAGTTCGTGTTTTCTTCCCGGTGTTCCGTTGGAATTTTATTATAATTCACAAAGAATAATACCAATGAGGGAATGGCAAACACGGCCAAAAATCCCCTGATCAGGTTAAACATTGGTCGGCCCGATTCTGCAAACGCATGAACAGAAGTATCCCCAAGAACACCGGTACGGGTAAGGAAAGTTGAATACAGGATAAAAATAAAAGTAAGGATAGCAAAAACGTAACTGGCTTTTAAAGAATGACCGGTAGCTTTATAAACCACCATCGTATGTAGCCCGGCAATAAGGATCAGCCACGGCACCATGGAAGCATTCTCAACCGGATCCCAGGCCCAGTATCCACCAAAGGACAACGATTCATACGCCCATTTTCCTCCCATCATAATACCCACGCCAAGCACACAGGCACTAAACAAGGTCCAGGGAATTGCCGGCTTAACCCAATCACCATATTTTTTTGTTGCAAGTCCCGCCACAGCGAAAGCAAAGGGCACCAGGGTGGAGGCGAAGCCGAGGAATAAAACTGGCGGATGAATCACCATCCAGTAATTGCGTAACAGTACATTCAGTCCGAC
>JAURWD010000292.1 GCA_030655145.1 Ferruginibacter sp. | reverse complement strand
GCCTTTGTGGATGTATCGTATGATCATTTCCTGGCAAATGACCATGGCCAGTTCCACGATGAGCAAGCGCTGGATGATTTTTGCCAGGCAACCTACATGCAGCTAGGGCAGAACGTTTTTCCGCTGCCCGAAAAATTTCAGCAGATGCTCCCGTATATGAAGGAGCAAAACTGGCTGTTTAATTACCGGTTGAATATGGGTATGGAACGCAGCTTTACTGGCCTGGTTCGGCGGGCAGCTTATTTATCAGAGTCAGCGACGGCTTATAAAATTTTTATTGAAAACTATGATGCTCTTGCCGATTGCTATGCGGCGTTTTTTCCCGAGTTGAAGTCATTTGCGCATAGCCGTTTTATTGAGCTTAACAATTGAGTAATCGCTTTAAATTTGCCACAATTAAAAAATAGATATGAAAACTATATTGATGCTCGCGCTGGTAGTATGCAGCTGTTTCGCGGCTGATGCGCAAACCAAACTTCCCCCAATAGATAAATCACCGATGGATATGAGCTATTATCCAAATAGCTACCCGGTGTTAAAGATCCAGGACAAGGCAACAGAACCCCTGGTTGCCCGTGTTATTTATAGCAGGCCGCAAAAAAATGGACGTAAAGTATTTGGGGAGTTGTTGGAGTATGGACAGATCTGGCGCCTCGGTGCCAACGAAGCCTCGGAAATTGAATTTTTCAAACACGTCGTGATCTCGGGAAACAAAATAAAAAAGGGCCGGTACACACTCTATTGCATACCCGCCGCTGATAAATGGACAGTCATTTTAAACAGGGATACGGATACCTGGGGCAGCTTTAAATACGATTCCACGAAAGATGTGATGCGTACCGATGTACCGGTATTGATGCAACCCGAAATGCTGGAGTCGTTCGTGATGGCTTTCGAAAAAACAGACACTGGAGCTAACCTGATCATTGCCTGGGATAATCTCCGGGTGAATGTTCCCTTTTCTTTTTAAGTTGTTGACAGATATTATTTTAGAAGCCCGGCTGATGTAGCCGGGTTTTTTGTGGATATTTACAGCATGTGCGGAATAGCTGGTATCATTTCTTTCCATGGTTTACTTGTTAGTCGGGAGCGGGTAAACAGGATGACGGAATCTCTCGCACACCGAGGTCCTGACGGACAAGGATTCTGGACAAATAGCGAACGGAGTATCGGCCTCGGCCATCGCAGGCTCTCGGTCATCGACCTTTCGGATGCGGCTGCTCAACCCATGCACTTTAAATCTCCAGGAGATAGCAATCCCGCTTTAGACCCGCGGTATACTATCACCTACAACGGGGAGATATACAATTACCTCGAGATCCGCGAGGTGCTTAAACAACAAGGTTACCAGTTTAGAACACATTCAGATACCGAGGTCATACTCGCCGCGTATGATTGCTGGAAAGAAGAGTGCCTGTCATATTTCGACGGTATGTTTTCTTTTGCAATCTGGGATAACCTGGAGAAAACATTATTTGCCGCCCGAGACAGGTTTGGAGAAAAACCTTTTTACTTTTACGAGGAGAAGGATTTTTTTGTTTTCGCCAGTGAAATGAAAGCCCTTTGGGTTGCCGGCGTTGAGAAAAAAGCTGATGACAAAATGCTACTCAATTATCTTGCCCTGGGCTATGTTCAAAACGCGAATAATAAAGGGCAAACATTTTTTGAAAAGATTAATTCGCTGCCGCCCGCTCATTACTTAAAATTGAGCCTTGCCTCCGGGCGGGCCCAGGTTCGCACCTATTGGGAGTTAGACAAAGAGAAAACTCTCAAAATATCTTCCGGGGATGCCCTGGATAAATACATTCATCTTTTTCGTAAATCCGTAACACACCGGTTACGCAGCGACGTTCGTGTTGGGACCAGCCTTAGCGGCGGACTTGACAGTTCATCTATCATCGCCACCATCTCGGAAGTAACCAAACAACAAAGACGCCTGCCGTCCTTTTCCGCTGTATTTCCTGGTTTTGAGAAAGATGAATCTGTTCATATTGATTCGGTAGTAAAGAAATTTCGCCTGCAAAACCACCGGGTTACACCAACAGCGGAAGGTTTTATCCGCGATTTCCAGGCCTTAAGTTATCACCAGGAGGAACCATTTACATCCTCGAGCATTTATGCGCAGTACAAAGTTTTTGAACTCGTAAAACAACAGGACGTAAAAGTTTTACTGGATGGCCAGGGTGCAGATGAGACCTTGGCGGGATATCATAAGTACATACATTGGTACTTGCAACAGTTGGTAAGCAGGCGCAAGTTCCGTACGGCCGATCGGGAAAGGAAGATATTCCGGCAGAAAAATATACCGTTCAAATGGGGTACGAAAAATTATTTCGCTGCTTATTTTCCTGCCCACACCTCCATTCAACTTGAAAAAAATGAATATTATAAAACTGTCTCCCAGCCGGATATAAATCCTGATTTTATTGTCTCGCTACGCGGAAGAGAATGGGAGGGAATTCACAAACCGATCATCACGAAGCTGAATGACATTTTATATTTCAACACGCAGAAAATGGGGCTGGAAGAACTCCTGCGTTTTGCTGACCGCAATAGTATGGCCCACGGTAGAGAAGTGCGGTTACCCTTTCTGAATCATGAGCTCGTAGAGTTCCTTTTCTCATTGCCGGCCGATTTCAAAATTCATAATGGCTGGACGAAATGGTTATTGCGTAGTGCCATGAGCAAAAAGCTGCCGACCGAGATCGTCTGGCGCAATGATAAAATAGGTTACGAAACCCCCCAGGCACAATGGATGCAGGATTTGGACCTGCAGGATTTTATGCACGAAGCCAAAAGGAAGCTTGTTAATGGCCGCATCCTTAAAAATTCCGTTTTGAATAAAAAGATAACGCCCTTACCCGCCCATGATGCAGATAATTTTGACTTCAGGTATTTATGTGCTGCACAAATAATATGAAGTTGCTTATTCTTTAATTTCTCACCTTTGCAATTCAATTTTTAAAAACAGTAATGAAATTAGCTACAAAGATCATTCATGCCGGCGCTGAACCCGATCCTTCTACGGGTGCGATCATGACACCGATATATCAAACATCAACCTATGTGCAAACTGCCCCTGGCCAGCACAAAGGATACGAATATGCCCGCAGCCAAAACCCAACCCGTAAAGCATTGGAAGATGCATTGGCCATCATTGAAAATGGTAAGTTCGGCCTGGCATTTAGCAGTGGCGTTGCCGCTACCGATGCTGTGATCAAACTCCTGGCTCCCGGTGATGAGGTCATTGCCGCTAATGATATGTATGGTGGCACTTACCGCCTGTTTAGTAAGGTGTTCGAGAAATTTGGGATCAAGTTCACTTACATCGATACAACCGATGTAGCAAATGTTGCGAACGCGATCAGCCCTGCAACCAAATTGGTTTGGATTGAAACGCCAACGAATCCACTCATGAATATTACCGACATCGAAGGTGTTGCGGCCATTACAAAAAAGGCTGGGGTATTACTTTGCGTTGACAATACGTTTGCTTCTCCATACTTGCAAAACCCGCTTGACCTGGGCGCAGATATCGTGATGCATTCCGCAACAAAATACCTGGGCGGACATAGTGATGTTATCCAGGGTTGCCTCATGTTAAACGACCAGGCTTTAAGAGATCAATTATATTTTATTCAGAAAAGCTGCGGTGCAGTCCCCGGACCAATGGATTGCTTTTTGGTGCTACGCGGTATAAAAACTTTACACCTTCGCATGCAGCGTCATTGCGAGAACGGTGCGTCCATAGCTCAATACCTGCGCACGCATCCTAAGGTTGAAAGGGTTTACTGGTGCGGCTTTCCGGATCATCACAATTATGATATTGCCCGCAAACAAATGCGTGATTTTGGCGGCATGATGAGTTTTACGCTGAAGGACGACAGCGCTGAGGCGGCAACAAAAGTTTTATCATCTACAAAAATATTTTCCCTGGCCGAAAGTCTTGGCGGCGTTGAATCGCTCATCAACCACCCGGCTTCTATGACCCACGCTTCCATCCCACGGGAAGAGCGGATAAAGAATGGTCTTAGTGATGGCCTGATCAGGTTGAGTGTTGGTGTCGAAGACGCCGAAGACCTCAAGGATGACCTGGCCCAGGCGATTGGGTAAAAGCTATTATGAAGAAGAGTGAACTGAAGCGTTTTTTAGATAGCAAGGTGGTTCAATACAATCACTTGTCTTTTATCGAAGAAGATCCGCTTGGTATTCCGCACAGGTTTACCAAACAGCAGGACATTGAGATCGCCGGTTTTTTTGCTGCCCTCCTTGCCTGGGGTAACAGGAAGAGCATCATCAACTCGTGTAATAAACTCCTGGGCATGATGGGTGGTTCACCGTATGAATTCATTCTCAATTTTGATAGCAACGAACAAACTGCATCCCGCAATGCCTTCAAAAATTTTGTGCACCGCACGTTCAATGAAATGGATCTCTGGCACCTTTTTAATTTCCTTCAACATCACTATGCTGCAGCGGGAGAAACGACGCTTGAAACTGCGTTTACCCGTTCCATGCAGCCAGGCGATACAACGTTGGAAAATGGGTTGACAGGTTTTCATCGCTACGTGTTTGGTTATAATGAATTTGCGGGAGAAGAGAAACATTGCCGCAAACACATAGCAACTCCTGAAAAAAAATCCGCTTGTAAGAGGCTCAATATGTATCTCCGCTGGATGGTGAGGGCAGATGACCAACAGGTTGATTTTGGTATCTGGAAAAATATACAATCATCGCAGCTGATCTGTCCGCTGGATGTACACGTTTCGCGGGTAGCGCGTAAGCTTAACATTTTAAAGCGTCCGCAGAATGACTGGCAGGCAGCGCTGGAGTTGACGGCCTGTTTAAAAAGTATGGATGCGGATGACCCGGTGAAGTACGACTATGCCTTGTTCGGCCTCGGAGTGATGGAACATTACTAATTAAATGATCATCGATTATGGATTCCCGTGAGTTGGTAAACGAAATCAACACCGCCCTTGCCCTGCAGCTGCTACCAACCCTGGATAAGGAAGCGTTGGTAGCCAAGCTTGCTGAACACATCAATTTCCTGATCACAACCGATTTCCAAAAACTGATCTTTGTTTTGTACCGGGTAGACGTAAATGAAACCAAACTAAAGGCTTTATTAAACCAGCATCCGGGTGCAGATGCCGGCAAGATCATCGCAGCGCTCCTGGTTGAGCGACAGGAAGAAAAAATCATTTCCCGTTCACAGCATCGCCCTACGCAGCCGCCCGAAAATGATGAAGAACGCTGGTAGCTCTTAATTCGTCGAACATTTTTTTTCGAACATCAATTCCTTCACTTTTTCTTTGTCCTCTTTTTCTCGGTCAAGATTGAAAAGAGTTCCAAACACGTGATCCCACAAAGTGGAACTTACGCCAAAGCCTTTCTCCTGTTCTTTATAATGATGCAAATGATGGTTGCGCCAAAGCGCCTTCATCCACTTAAATGGTGGGTTCCACGCATGAATGGCATAATGCATGGTTCCATACACAAGGTAGCCTAGCAGGAACCCGGCAAAAAAAGCAAACACCCAGTCTGTGTAACCGATGAGGCTGGCGACGAAGTAGATCAATCCAAATAAGGTAGTGGCAAGGAGAATGCTGGGAACTGCGGGCATAAACAAACGTTGCCTGTCACGCGGGTATTCGTGGTGGTTACCGTGAATGATGTACACAATCTTCATCGCTCTTTTGCTCTTCGCCAGGAAGTGGAAGGCGAAACGGTGAATAAGGTATTCGAATAAAGACCAGATAAACATCCCCGCGATAAATTGAAACAAAATTCGGAGGGCGGGTAATTCGGATAAAACAGTGCTGAAATAGAGTAACCCCACTATAACGGGTACGTACATACTCCAAATGACAACAGGATGAGTTTTTGTGAGCGACTCAAGGAGGGGATTTTTGAATAATTGTGCCTGGCCTTTGTTATGGATTTTGTCAAAATGCATAAGCTCGATTTTAAAACAGTGGTTAATAGAGGGGGCTATTAAAACAAAATTTCGAAACGGTTTTCCGACTTATTTATAGCTAATTTTATGCCCAACTCTTTAATATGAAGCTTGTTACTTATTTAAAAGATGGGCAGGATCAGCTTGCTTTGTTAGTAAACGGGAAGTTATACTCAACGGATTCCCTTCACCCGGATCTTCCTATTAGCATGGCGATGTTTTTGAATTATTGGGAGGATGTTTTCCCCTTAGCAAAAGCAGCCGAGGAAAAAATTAAAGAAGGCATGGTGCGGGCAACGTTGGGCATTAATTACGAGGGAATAGACATTATCGCTCCCGTACCCCATCCCAACAGTTGTCGGGATGCCTATGCTTTTCGCCAGCATGTAGCGGCGGCCCGTCGCAACCGGAAGGTGGAGATGATCGCCGAGTTTGATCAATATCCCATATTTTATTTCACCAATCATACCAGCATCCAGGGTCCGGGCGAAATCATTTGTATGCCCGATCATTTTGCAAAACTTGACTTTGAATTAGAAGCCGCGATCGTCATCGGGAAAACCGGCAGAAACATTCCGGCCGCAGATGCCGATGAATACATTGCGGGTCTCATGATCATGAATGATATGAGTGCAAGACAATTGCAGATGGAAGAAATGTTGTTGAATCTTGGCCCGGCAAAAGGAAAAGATTTTGCGACCGCTACCGGCCCTATGCTTGTAACACTGGACGAGCTTGCCGAATTTGAAGTTCCCTGCAAAGAAAACCATACCGGTAAATCGTGGAACCTTGCAATGAAATGCTCGGTGAATGGGGTGCAGGTAAGCCAGGGAAATTTAAGCGATATGGATTGGACCTTTGCCGAGATCATTGAAAGATGCAGCTACGGGGTAAATCTTTATCCCGGGGATATTATCGGAAGTGGTACCGTTGGTACAGGTTGCTTTCTTGAATTGAACGGAACCGGCAAACTAAACGACCCCAACTATAATGAACAATGGCTACAAGAAGGCGACGTGGTTGAAATGGAGATCGAGGGCCTGGGTAAACTGACGAATACCATTGTTAAAGAAGACAGTGATTTTAGCATTCTCGAACTTAAAAAAACCATTGCTGCCGCTGGATAGCATTTACGGTAAAAAATACTCGCTACAAAAATCAACATCTACCTGCACAAATCGAATAACTTTTAGGGGACAACACGAAGCATCTATGATCATCGATTTAACTAAGGCCAGCCCGCAAGATGCCCAGCATTATTTACAACACGCGATTGCTCCACGGCCCATTTGTTTTGCTTCCACCATTGACAAAGATGGCCAGGTAAATCTTAGCCCGTTTAGTTTCTTCAACCTGTTTTCAACAACCCCACCAATTGTTGTTTTTTCCCCGGTACGCCGGCTGCGAAACAATACGATCAAGCACACCCTGGAGAATTTGCTGGAAGTGCCGGAAGTCGTGATCAACATTGTGAGCTACGATATGATCCAGCAAACGAGCCTTGCCAGTTGTGAATTCCCAAAAGAGGCAGACGAATTTATAAAAACGGGTTTTAAAAAAACAGCCTCCTTGTTGGTGAAGCCTCCACGCGTTGCAGAAAGCCCCGTGCAATTTGAATGTAAGGTGATCGAAATTAAATCTCTCGGCACAACCGGTGGTGCTGGTAACCTGGTGATTGCCGAGATTTTGATGATGCATATTAACGACGACGTGCTCGACGACAATGGGCGGATGGACCAACGCAAACTCGACCTGGTTGCCAGGCTTGGCGGCAATTGGTATACCCGGGCAAATGCCTCAACTATTTTTGAAGTGGAAAAACCAAATACCCAACTCGGCATCGGCGTGGATGCGTTACCGCTAGCGGTAAGGTCAAGTAAGATCCTAACCGGCAATAATCTTGGCCAATTGGGAAACGTTCATGAAGTACCATTTATAGATCCAACCTTTACAGACGATCGCCTGAAAAACATTGTACTCTATTACGCCATTAATCCCGTAGACATGGAAGCTGAACTGCACCGCTATGCAAAGGAACTACTGGATGCAGGTAATGTGACAACTGCCTGGCAGGTGTTGCTCGCAGGAGACAATGTATAACCCGATGGACCCCAACAAAACAGCCTTCTTTAGTATTTCTACCTTGCCAGTCCGCCGAAAACCTTTTTCAGAATTTCAGTCGTACGTGCAATCGGGTTTTCCCGGATATTTTTTTCTTCCTTCGCTACAAGATCAAACAAGGCATTAGTCGCACGCTCCGTAACGAAACCGGCGAGATCGGGATTTACTTTATTAAACGTGGTGGGAAAGTTATTGTATGTCTTGACGATGTCGCCGTAATATCTTGTTGCTTCTACTTTGTCAAGCGAAGTTTTTATCACAGGGGAAAAAGCAGCGGTCAGTTTGTCCAATGTTTTTGTGCGGAAATAATGTGTAGCACTGGTATCTCCTCCACGAACAATATTGATCGCATCCGTTAAACTCATTTGCTTGATGGCATCAATAAAGATCGGTTGCGCAAAACCGGCTGCGTCTTCTGCGCCGCGATTGATCTGTAGTATGGCTTTATCAACTGATTTGCCAAGGCCCACCGTACGCAAAGCATTTTCTATCTTCTTCGCATCTGGCGGTAATAATATCTTGTAGAGCGCATCACCGAAAAACCCGTTTTCCCGGTTTAATTGAACGACTGCTTTCACCAGTCCCTGGCTAAGCGCTTCCTTGATACCCTGGGCCGCTTCTGCCTGGCTTACACCAGTTCCGGGATAAGTATTTGTCGGTAGTTGTTGAAGTACATCACAACTACTAAGTATCATCATCGACATGATTGCAGCAAGAAAGCCTTTCATATGTTTTTTGTTAACCATTGGTCAAGTATCCTGCCAAACTGCCGAACGCAGGCTGCTATGGAGGAATGGGCTGCTTACGGTATCTTCGCGAAAATTTTCAAACGCAGCATGAGCACACAACATCTTTCAGAACAGGAAATCATCCGGCGGGAAAAACTCGGTGAGCTAACGAAGCTTGGTATCGACGCTTACCCTGCCGCGCTCTACCCGGTAAACACCACATCAACCTATATTAAAGAACACTATAAGGGCGAGGAAAACAAAGCCCAGTTTGCAGATGTATGCATCGCGGGTCGCATCATGAGTGTGCGTGATATGGGTAAGGCAAACTTTGCCGTGTTACAGGATGCTGTAGGTAAGATCCAGTTTTATATTAAGCAGGACGAGATCTGCCCCGGCGACGACAAAACTTTATACCAGACAGTTTGGAAGAAACTCATTGATATTGGCGACATCATTGGCATCCAGGGATATGTATTTACCACCAAGACCGGCGAAACATCAATCCACGTTAAAACTTTCACCATTCTTACCAAATCACTTCGGCCACTGCCGATCGTGAAAGAAAAAGAAGGGGAAACATTTGATGAAGTTACTGATCCTGAATTCCGGTACCGCCAGCGTTATGCCGACCTCATCGTGAATCCCGGCGTTAAGGAAACCTTTATCAAGCGCACGAAGATGATGAATGCTATCCGTGCTTTTTTAAACGACAAAGGAGCGCTCGAAGTTGACACACCGGTATTGCAAAGCATACCTGGTGGGGCGGCTGCCCGGCCCTTCAAAACCCACCACAATGCCCTCGACGTGCCAATGTATATGCGCATTGCCAATGAGCTGTATTTGAAGCGCCTGATCGTGGGTGGATTTGATTGGGTGTATGAGTTCAGCCGGAACTTTCGCAATGAAGGCATGGATAGAACACACAACCCGGAATTCACCGTCCTGGAATTTTACGTTGCGTACAAGGATTATGAATGGATGATGGATACCACCGAGCTGTTGCTCGAAAAGGCAGCGATTGCTACCAACGGAACAAGTAAGGTGATGGTCGGCGATAATGAGATTGATTTTATGGCACCCTACAAAAGGATCACCATGTTCGACGCGATAAAGGAACATACAGGTTTCGATATTAGTGAAATGGACGAGGATGGCATTCGGGGTGTATGTCAAAAGCTCAACATCCACGCGGATGCGAAATGGGGAAAAGGAAAACTCATTGATGAGATCTTCGGTGAAAGATGTGAAGCGTATTACATTCAGCCAACCTTCATAACCGATTACCCGGTGGAAATGAGCCCGTTGACTAAAAAGCACCGGAGCAAACCAGGATTAGTGGAACGATTTGAACTCATGTGCAACGGGAAAGAAATTGCCAATGCCTACACCGAGCTAAATGACCCCATCGATCAGCGGGAACGTTTTGAAGAACAGGTTAAACTGATGGAGCGGGGCGACGATGAAGCCATGTTTATAGATCACGACTTCCTGCGGGCCCTGGAATATGGGATGCCGCCAACAAGCGGGATTGGCTTTGGAATCGACCGCATCGCCATGTTACTCACCAACCAGCACTCGATACAGGACGTTTTATTGTTCCCGATGATGCGCCCGGAACATACCGCCGAATAATTTTTCCTGGCCACTGCGACAAACTCACAAAAATTATGTGAAATGTAGCAGTGGCCTTATTATTTCCGCTCCTGAACCCTTGTTCAAAGGCAAAAAAAGTTATCTTAGACGATAACAAAATCTTAAACCACAAATTCAATATGCTACAATTTTTTAAGGTGTTGACGGCCGTATCCCTGGCCGGAGTAACAACCCTTCATGTCTGTGCTCAAACAGGCACTTCAGTGTCGATCAACACTCAACGAAAGGAGCTTACCGACGAGCAATATTTCAAGAACAACTTCAAAGGAATAGTACAGTCGCTGCCCGTAGTTTCGGAGTGGGTAGACGATAGTCATTTTATCCTGTTGAAAAATGGCAAAAGATACCTGGTCGATTGCAAATCAGGCAGCCAGGCTGAAGTTGCAGATTCTGTAAAAACAGCTTCTGCTACCAAGGTAGCCGCTTACTACAAAAACACGGATCTGTATGTGAAGCTCAATAACCAGGAGGTTCAACTTACGGCGGACAAAGAGAAAGAGTCAAACCCAACCATGAGCCCCGATGGTAACTATGTGGCCTACACGAAAAGCAACAACCTTTACACGGTTAATATTCAAACAAAAAAAGAGACGAGGTTAACCACCGATGGAAGCGAGCTGATCTTAAATGGTTATGCCAGCTGGTTATATATGGAAGAGATCCTTGGAAGAGCTACACAGTACAAAGCTTTTTGGTGGAGCCCTGATAGCAAAAAAATCGCCTTCTTCAGAAGTGATGATTCCAAGGTTCCGGTATTTACGATTACCAATGCGAAAGGGCTGCACGGCGAAGTTGAAAATACCCGCTACCCTAAAGTCGGTGATCCCAATCCAGCGCTGAAAGTCGGCCTGGTACAACCGGATGGCGGCACAGTTGTTTGGACCAAGATCAACGAGCAGCAAGACCAGTATTTCGGTATGCCCTATTGGAAGCCGGATGGTAGTGCATTGTTGGTTCAGTGGATGCCACGTAGCCAGGATACGCTGAAGATTTACTCCGTAGATCCAGCCACTGGTGACCTAAAAGAATTTTATACAGAGCAGCAGAAAACCTGGATAGAACTTGGAGACGAAGGAAAGCGCATCAGCTTTTTAAAAAATGGGAAAGGATTTGTTTTAAGCAGTGACGCAAGTGGCTGGGCACATTTATTCCATTATGATAATAATGGAAAATTGTTAAACCCCATTACCACCGGAAAATTTACCGTCACCAATGTGGAGTACATCGACGAAAAAAATAACCTGGTGTATTTCGTGGCCCGTGGCCGGGAAAATACAGCGCGGAAGGATTATTATTCCGTGAACCTGAATGGCAAAAACCTGAAACGGTTAACGTTTGGTGATTATCATCACGCCACCATTAGTCCTTCGCCAAACGGAAGCTATTTCATCACGTCTTACAGCAATTCATCCACGCCCACGAGATTGGCACTTGTCAATAACAAGGGCGTGATCATTAAAGAATTGGGTGATGCAAAGGCTTCAGAATTCAACACCTACGATCTCGCAAAAACTGAATTGATCCGCGTAAAAAGTGATGACCGCTTGTACGATCTGCCAATGAAGGTTACCTGGCCGATCAATATGGACCCTTCAAAAAAATACCCTGTACTAATTTCAGTTTATGGCGGTCCTGATGCTGGCAATACCTGGGACTCTTGGGGGTTAACCGGCGCCCAGCAATGGTATGCAAAAGAGGGTTTGATCCAGGTTGGGATGGATCACCGCGCCAGCGGCCATTTTGGTAAGGAAGGTGTGAATTACATGCACCGCGATCTCGGCAACTGGGAACTGGTTGACTACAGCACAATGGTGAAATGGCTCATCGCTAACGGTAACGCAGACGCGTCAAAAATTTGTATCACCGGGTTTAGTTATGGTGGTTACATGAGCACCCTGGCTTTAACAAAAGGCGCTGGTGTTTTCACGCACGCCATGGCAGGAGGACCTGTTACTGATTGGACTTTGTACGATTCGCATTACACTGAGCGGTTTATGGATCTTCCTTCAGAAAATCCACAAGGATATAAAACCGGCAACGTCCTGAATTACGTGGACAATTTCCGTGGCGTGCTACAAATTGTTCATGGTGAAATTGATAACAACGTTCACATGCAAAACAGCCTGCAGCTCATCAGCAAATTGCAGGATGCGAAAAAAGACTTCGAGATGATGATCTATCCGGGTGGCCGTCATGGCTGGGGCGGAAACAAAGGCATTCATTTCGCAAACTTAAAAACACAATTCATTTACAGGCACCTGTTGGAAAAACCGGTGAACAAGCAAATGATTAAATAAATCTTGAGATAAATGAAATGAAAACAGGCTGCCATAAACAGCCTGTTTTTTTTGGCTGATGCCTCAAATTACTGAGTCATCCGGGGGGAGTCGGTGAGTCGCTGGTACTTCACGCAACTGTTAAAGGATGTTTGTTTTATATGGTACCCGCCCGTTTCGTTTTTAGCGTCAAATAGTCCAGGAAGTAAATGACCCGCAGCGAAAAACTATTGAACTGCTGTCCGGACACTGCTCCCCTGGCATTCTTGAAATAGTTACGCTCAAATGTTCTCGAAAAATTTTCACCGATATCTTTCCAAACAATGTTGAAAAAACTGCCCTGGGCAAATTGCCAGGTATAAACCATATCCACGGTGAGGTAATTATAGTTTTGATTGCGGTTGCGATCGTAGAAAAAAGAGGGCTTTTCCAGTTGACCAGATTCAGTCAGTAAAAAAAACTCTTGTGGCATCACCTTGCTCCAATAATGCCTGGTACGCATAGTGACGCCCATCCGGTTCGTGAAATTGTATTTGAGACTCAGCGTATTTTCTACCGATCTCAGTTTCCTGCGGGAGAAGATCACGGAGTCTTTTTGAGAAGCATTCGATGCGTACAATATATCTGCCCAACCCGCCTGGTTGTTACCGTTTTCAGTGTTAACATTAAGGTCAACTGCAAATTTGCTGCTGAACCTGATTTTGCCATACGCTCCAACATCAGCAGTGCGGTAATTAAATATCCCGCCGGCAGCAAGATATGCCTGGCCTCCATAAGAGATCTTCTTTGCAGAATTACTTTCAAACCAGGCGCCAACACCAACAGACCCGGTATTTTCGAAGACTCGTCCTTTTACACGGGGTTCATAAAAATCATTTGATTTTGCCCGAACAGTCATATTGAGCCCTGCCCACCATAACTTCTTCGATTGCATATTTGCATTCACATTCACACGGGCATTTTGGTACATTCGGTCATTTCCTTTCAGATCATCCAGCGGTGAAACCAACCGACTGTAAAATCCATTGAAATTGATGCGGAACTGGTTATAAAAACCTTTCGGTTTTATCCAGTTGTATCCAACCCATACACCCTGGTCCATGGTGTTGTTGTTGGTGAAATACCCCAGGTCGCTTTTATCATACTTCGCATTGCTCAATTCCTGGAAAACATTAAATCTTAACCGCCCACTCGTTTTGCCGAGGTACAAATTGTGGTTATAGCCAATGATGTCTTCACCACCCTTATTCATCAAAGCGCTCATGCCTACGCTTCCGCCAACATTCCAGGTATTTGATTTGTCGTTCAGGTCGAATAAAACAGAACTCACATTTGCATCGTAGTCAGTACCACTCCGCATCGTGTTTGTATTTACGAATGATACACTACTATTATACTTGAAGGTTTGATCCAACACCAGCACGTTGTAATTGGTAAGCGGATCGGTTTCAACTTCCCTGGTTCCTTTGTCGGTAGTCGTAATGGTGGCGTATTGTGGTTTCGTAATGGCATTCAGGATCCCGATACCAAGGCCCTTTTGAGTACGCCCGCTGATCTTGGTGGCATTGATCAGTTTACTTTGGGCCGGGTTCTTCGAAACGTATTCACCCGCCGCCAAGCTACTGGTTGCATCTCCATAATGAATCGGTTCGCCCCCAATGCGCCTGCTATAAAAGAGATTTCCCTTATTAAATAACTCCGTTCCTTCCGTAAAAAAAGTCCGGTTTTCAGTGAAGCGTTGTTCGAAAGGTGTTAAGTTCAATACACGGTTATCACTCTGCACTTGTCCGAAATCGGGGATCAGGGTCATGTCAAGCGTGAAGGCCTGGTTCAACCCATATTTTACATCCATGCCGCCGTTAATGCTCTTGCTGCTTTTCTTTGCGTTTCCTGCCGCAGTTCCATCATAGTTGAGGTAAGAGGAGAAGTACGGAGAGAATTGGAGTCGCACCGGTGGTTTAATGTTCTCAAGATTTTTCAACAATCCTTCCTGGGTAAGAAAACCGTTTACGTTCGGATCAATTGATTGCCAGAATAACTGCTGCCCGCTTTTCTGGCGGCGCCGAACAATATTAAGGCCCCAGTTCTGAACTTGCTTAGGACCGAACCTGATTGCCGAATAGGGAATAAACATCTCAAAACTCCAGCCATCTGCCTGCAATTTGGAGGCACTTTGCCAAACGGCATTCCAGCTAAAATCCTCCCCTTCGCCATTCAGATTTGGAGCTTGTTTCGCATCCCATTGCTCACCGAGTGGTGTTACAAAATATTCAAACCCGTTTAATTTATCATGATAAGTATCAAAGATCACACCCACGAAGTCGTTGTTACCAAATCCATCCCGGCCCATCAACTCTGCCGCGATGCTATCCTTATTTCTTTCGTAACAATAACCGCCAACATAGATACCGGCATTGTTGTAGAGGATAAAAATTTTGGTGGCGTTTTGTTGGTCTTCGGGAGTAAATGGTGAAGGCCGAAGCTGGGTAAATTTATCTGCCAGGGTTGCAGTTTTCCAGGCATCCTCAATTGGGTCACCGTCTAGTTTGATCGTTGCATTGGTACGCGTCGCCGAAATCTCTCTAACAGGAATTTGCGCAATCGAAAAATAAGAGAAAAGAAGCAGCGAAACAGTTGCTCCCAGGCGATGGTTCATGGTTAACAGTTTAATCCCGGGCATTACCAGGCGTAAAGCAACTGCGAAATTAACCGCGGTAACTTCGTCGCCGTTACCACTCATCAAAAGAAAAAACTATTGGGGATTTCTTAACAATTACACAAACAAGTCGTTGTATAACCTTCCGCCGGGGACTACCGAATAGCCCGAAAGATCAGTAATGCCTTCGGCAGCAAGTACCTGCTCATCTATAAACGTATTGCCGGTACATTCTGAAGATGGTTTTGAAAGGATGGCATGTGCGGCGTCTGCGATGATGGCAGGAGTGCGACTCATATTCATCAAGGCATCGCCGCCTAAAAGGTTTTTAACGGCAGCGGTTGCGATGGTCGTCCTAGGCCACAATGAGTTGACCGCTATCGAATATTTTTTGAGTTCTGCCGCAAGTCCCAGCGAGATCATACTCATATTGTATTTGCTAACCGTATAAGCCAGGTGGTTTTCAAACCATTTCATATCCATATTAAGCGGTGGAGAAAGCGTGAGTATGTGAGCGTTGGAAGAATTTTTCAGGTGTGAAATACAAGCTTTTGAAATGAAAAAGGTACCCCGCACGTTGATGTCGTGCATAAGATCAAATTTTTTGGGATCGGTTTGCTCCGTATTCGTGAGGGCAATGGCCGAGGCGTTGTTAATGAGGATATCGATGCCGCCAAATTTTTCGACTGCCTGGTCTACTACCGATTGCACCTGGTCTTCAAAACGAATGTCACATTGAACTGCGAGCGCCTTTCCACCTGCAGCCTCCATCTCTGCTGCCGCGGTAAAAATGGTACCGCCAAGTTTAGGGTTTTCTGCGATGCTTTTAGATGCGATCACGATGTTAGCACCTTCTTTTGCCAGCTTTAAGCCGATGGCTTTACCAATGCCCCTTGACGCCCCGGTGATGATGACTGTTTTATTTTCAAATGACATAGCAGCTAATTTTTTCAAATCTAACTAAAACCGACGAACAGAAATTCAGCCCCGGTTTTCAACTCCAGGAAGGTCTAACAATTTGCAGTGATCCGGATTCAAACATGAAACAAAAAATAAATTTAAACAATTGTTTGATTTTAATTAAACGTTTGTTTAAATTTGCACCCTAATTTGATGTTCATGGAATTTAACGACAAACAGGTACAGATCATTGAGACGGCGGAACGGCTTTTTGCTGACCGTGGTTTCGACGGGACGTCGGTGCGGGACATTGCGGAAGAGGCGGGGATCAATATCGCGATGATCTCCTACTATTTTGGGTCGAAGGAAAAACTGATGGAAGCCATCTTCGAATTACGGGTTGGTTCACTTCAAGGCCGCGTGGAGACGCTTATAAAAGACACATCAATGAGCCCGGTTGACAAAGTGAACATGCTCATCGATGAGCACATCGACCGGGTTTTGCAGAAACAATTCTTTTACCGCATCATGGTGTCGGTTCAGTTGACGAACAAAAATCCTTCGATCATTAAGGTCGCGAATAAAATAAAGATCAGGAATGCGGAGATCGTCAGCGAGCTCATCAAAGAAGGTCAGAAAAAAGGAGTCTTCAAAAAAAATATCGATATCATCTTAATGCTGAATACGCTGGTAGGCACGGTATCACAAACTATGATGAGTAAAGAATATTACCGCGAATTCAATAACCTGTTAGAAACATCTGACGAAGCGTTTCAAACTCTTTTGAGACGAAAACTTAGCATTCACATAAAATCATTGTTCAAAGCAATCCTTACAAATGATAAATAAAATAAAATCACCCGGTATATGGATGTTGCTGATACTGGTTGTTTCGGCACTTTCTTCTTTTGCCCAGCAACCCAAATCGATAACACTTCGCGAAGCCATCAACCTTGGATTAACCAACAGTCACTTATTGAAGAATCAACAGGCAAAAATTGAGGAAGCAACTGCTGCGGTGAAGGAAGCCACTGAAAGAAAACTTCCCGACTTCAAAGTGAGCGGCTCTTATCTCTACCTTCCTTTTAAGCCAAACATTCAAATGAAATCCGACTCCGCGGGTAATGGCGGTGGAGGACCCAATGTTAACCAGGTGGTTTACGGATCAGCGAATGTGTCCGTCCCGATCTTCACCGGGGGTAAATTGAAATATGCCATTCAATCCGCAAAGTATCTCGAGGAGGCTTCGAAACTGGATGCCGAAGAAAATCGCGATGCGGTCATCCTGAATATCGTGAACGCATACGCGAACTTGTATAAAGCGGAGTCTACAGTTGCTCTTGTGAATGAAAACCTGCTGCAGGCCAACCAACGTGTAAAAGATTTTACCAATTTAGAAAAGAATGGATTATTACCAAGAAATGACCTGTTGAAAGCGGAATTGCAAAGCAGCAATGCAGAGCTTATGTTGCTGGACGCGGAAAGCAACTTCAAGATAACCAGTGTAAATATGGCATTGATGCTTGGGTTGCCAGAACAGTCAGTGTTGAAGCCAGATTCTGCAAGTCTGCAGCCTGGAGGGACAATACTTACCATGGAGGAATATGAACAAACCGCTTTAGCGAAGCGTACTGATATTTCCGCGCTGGCGCTGCGAAAAAAAGCGGCGGAGTTAGGCATTCAATCAGTACGTGCGGAATACTATCCCAACCTCGCGTTGACCGGCGGCTATGTTGCCGCGCATATTCCAGGTTTTCTCACGGTCACCAATGCAGTGAATGTGGGTGTGGGCGTTCAATACAACCTCTCGTCTGTTTGGAAAACAAAATCGAAAATCTCGCAGGCTGAAGCCCGGGCCAAACAAATAACGGCGAGCCAGGATCAACTAAATGACGAAACAAGGATGAAGGTGAATCGTGCTTACCAGGAATACCTGGTGAGCCAGAAAAAAATCCAGGTTTATCGGAAGGCCGTTGAGCAGGCGCAGGAAAATTACCGGATAACAAAAAATAAATATGACAACGCCCTGGCAACAACGACCGATCTGCTTGACGCGGATATCGCCCAGTTACAAACAAAATTAAATGTCAGTAACGCGACTGCTGACGCTGTAGTTGCATACAACCGACTCTTACAAACAGCAGGAATTATCAATAACTAATTAACCATACTCCAAAACAGTATTATTATGGAAGAGAACATCAATCAAAATCCCGGTGAACAAACTGCTCCGGCTCAGCAGGCACCTAAAAAACGCAGCAAGGTTTTCGTAATCATCCTCGCATTGCTCGTTGTTGGCGGCGCCTGGTTTGGCATCACCAAATACATGCACAGCCAACGTCATGAAGAAACAGACGATGCGCAAGTGGAGGCCAACATCAGCCCGGTGATCCCTCGTGTTCCTGGTTATGTTGACGAAGTAAGGGTGAAGGACAACCAAATGGTGAAGAAGGGCGATACGCTGCTTGTCCTTGATAGCCGTGACCTCCAGTTGAAAGTAGAACAAGCTGAAGCTGCATTAGCAACAGCGGAAAGCAGCCTCGATGCTGCACAGGCAACAACCGTCGCCAGCCGGGCTGGTATCGCCAGCTCTGGTGCAGGCATATCCACCGCGGATGCGCAAATCGAAGCAGCGAAAATTACGTTGTGGAGAGCGTCTCAAGACTACGAACGATATAACAATCTCATAAAGGACCATTCCATAACGCAACAGCAATACGAGCAGGCAGTAGCCGCGAAGCAAACTGCTGAACGCCAGTTACAGATCCTCACTCAACAAAAAAACCAGGTGGCCCAGCAAACCAGGGCGGTCAGTTCTCAAAGCAATGCGACTTCCTCACAGGTAGGCGTAGCCGCTGCGGTTATAAAGCAACGCAAGGTTGACGTTGAAACGGCCAAACTGAATCTTTCTTATTCGGTCATACTGGCGCCAACCTCTGGCCGGGTGTCGAAAGTAAATGTTCAGGAAGGACAATTAGTTCAAACAGGTCAGTCACTTTTTAGTGTGGTGTTGAATGAAGGTGTTTGGGTGGTAGCAAATTTTAAAGAAACCCAGTTTGAAAAAATGCGGATCGGGCAAAAAGTCACTATTCACGTGGATGCGTATCCTGGTCATCCTTTTGAAGCAACCCTTAGTTCTTTTTCTCCCGCAACAGGATCAAGGTTTGCGCTCCTTCCGCCGGATAACGCGAGTGGCAACTTTGTAAAAGTGGTTCAACGGCTCCCGGTAAAAATTGAGTTTTCAGAGGCTGGTGACAGCCTGGTAAAAGAGTTACGACCAGGGATGAATGTATCCGTTGATATTCACCTTAATTAATCCTCATTGCGGATTTTGACAATGACATTACGGTCTTCAAATTTGTTGATATGACACAGATGGAATCTTTAGTAGAGTACGGCTCGAGGAGAGTGATTATAACCGTGACGGCTATCCTGTGCGCCCTGTTGGAAATTGTGGACACTACAATTGTAAACGTTGCCCTCAATGATATGCGGGGCACCCTTGGTGCAACACTGACCGAGGTAGGCTGGGTGATCACTGCTTACGCGATCGGTAACGTGATCATTGTTCCGATGACAAGCTGGTTGTCGCAACAGTTTGGGCGAAGCAATTACTTTGCGGCCTCCATCATTCTTTTTACGGTCTGCTCTTTCCTTTGTGGCAATGCCACAGGGATATGGGAGCTTGTTGCTTTTAGATTTTTACAGGGCATCGGCGGCGGCGCCTTATTGGTTACCTCTCAAACCATCATTACGGAAAGTTATCCCGTCGAAAAACGCGGAATGGCGCAGGCGATTTATGGACTTGGCGTCATCATTGGTCCAACGCTTGGACCGCCACTCGGTGGTTACATTGTTGACCATGCTTCCTGGCCGTATATTTTTTACATCAACATTCCAATCGGGATCATTGCGACCCTACTAACGCTACAGTTTGTACGCAGTCCGAAGTATGGTGAAAAAAGCCAGGGTCGTGATATCGACTGGCTGGGGATCGGACTGCTTGCCGTCACGGTGGGTTCATTACAATATGTACTGGAAAAAGGGCAGGATGATGATTGGTTCAACAGTTCTACCATTCTGTATCTTTTCGTTGCCGCGGTTCTTGGCCTGTTCTTTTTTATCTGGCGCGAAACGACTTTCCGCAACCCGATCGTCGAACTCAGGGTATTGAAAAACGGAAACCTTCGCGTTGGTACCATCCTCTCCTTTATCATGGGCTTCGGTTTATATGGCTCTACTTTTATCATCCCGCTCTACACGCAATCTATCCTCGGGTGGACAGCCCAGCAAGCGGGCATGTTGATGGTACCGGCGGCATTGACAACGGCCTTTATGATGCCGATCATCGGAAGATTGCTGCAGAAAGGCGTGCCGCAGCAATACCTCGTGGCAGGTGGAATGGTGTTGTTTGCTGTCTTTACTTTCTGGGGCTATTTCATTCTAACTCCGGACACCAGCTCTGATTCATTCTTCTGGATGCTGATCGTTCGCGGTGTTGGTATGGGTATGTTATTTATTCCTATCACAACGCTTTCCTTGTCAACTTTGAAAGGCCAGCAAATTGGTCAGGGTGCCGCCTTTACGGGTATGATGCGCCAGCTCGGCGGATCATTTGGAGTAGCGATGATCACCACCTTTTTATCCCGTCAAAACATGACCCACCGAAGCGACCTCGTGAGTAAACTTGATGTAAATAATCCCGCAGTTCAGCAGCGCGTGGAAGCAATGCAAAACGGTTTTATCAGCAAAGGAATGAATGCAGACGCGGCCCTTAAAAGCAGCTATACAACGCTCGATCATATGGTAAGTAAACAGGCCGCAGTGCTTTCGTATATGGATGTATTTTTCTACCTCGGGCTCATATTTCTTGTCTGTGTTCCATTTGTACTGATGGTGAAAGGCAACAAGGGTAAGAAGATAAACTTAGCCGAGGCAGCTCACTAATGCCTGTAAAGAAGTGACTGAACTGGTTGTTGAAAGTCACAATAAATCTCACACCTTATACCAAACTGATTTACACAGTAAGGGCTTCAATGAAAGATCATTGAAGCCCTTAATATTTTAAAGAAGAAATGTTGATGCCGTAAGATTTGCTTTTGCAATGTCCTAACGCTGTGGCCTACTCAGGACATTCGAAACCCTTGCGGCACTCATCTTCTTTATCCAAGCACCGCTTCTGCAGTGATATTCGTATTGTACAATTTTGAGATCGGGCAGTTTGCTTTTGCATCTGCAACGCTGGCATCAAATGCGGCCTGGTCAATGCCGGGCACTTTTGCATTTACCGTCAGGTGCGATGAAGTGATGGTTCCATCTTCGAGGGTGATATCACATTTGGTAGAAATTTCATCTGCTGTAAAACCAGCCGCGTTTAATACGAAACTCAGTTTCATTGTGAAACAGCCTGCGTGTGCCGCTGCCACCAATTCTTCAGGGTTGGTACCGATGCCGTCAGCAAAACGGGAGTTAAAAGAGTATTGCGTCTTGTTCAATACATTGCTCTGGGTAGTTAGATGACCGGTACCTTCTTTACCAGTGCCGTTCCAAACGGCTGTTGCATTACGTTTCATCGTTTTTTGTTTTATTGTTTATGAATTATTGCTCCTTAAAACCAACCATAACTTTGTCGTTCATTTCAACAACTGGTCGTTTGATCAGGGTTGGATATTGCAACATCAGGGATATTGCAGCCTTTTCTGCCTTTACTTTTTCCTGCACTTCGGGCGGGAGCGCCCGCCAGGTGGTGCTCTTTTTATTCAGCAATATTTCCCATCCCACGGCATTACACCAATGCTGCAATTTTTCTTTTTTCAGCCCCGCTGTTTTATAGTCATGAAAGTCGACACGAATGTTTTTCTTTTTATACCAGGCCAATGCCTTCTTCGTTGTGTCGCAATTAGGTATCCCATAAAGGCTAATGATGTTCATATTAATATTCCGGCAGGATGGGACTTGTTTTCATGATCGTTTCTATCTTTTCCAAAACTTCCGGTGTTAACAGCGGAAGCACATCGAGGGCGGCAAGGTTATCCAACAACTGCTGTTTCTTTGTTGCCCCCAATATGGCCGAAGTTACATTGGGATTTTTAATACACCATGCAATACTCAAGCTTGCCGTAGACACACCCAGTTTACCGGCAAAATCCCCAAGCTTCTTTACTTTTTTTACTTTTTCGTCCAGCACCCATTTATCTTTCAACCAGTCGAAACCTTCCAGTGCAAAACGCGAACCTTTCGGGATACCGTCATTATATTTTCCGGTAAGTAATCCAGCTGCGAGCGGACTCCAGATAGTAGTTCCCAAACCCACATTTTTGTAGATCTCGGTGAACTCATTTTCAATTTTCTGGCGCTCGAACAAATTGTATTGTGGTTGTTCCATCGAGGGGCCAATCAAATTATGCTGCGCCGCAACGCGATGCGCCTCCGTGATCTCCACACCACTCCATTCGCTGGTACCCCAATAAAATATCTTTCCCTGTTGGATAAGGTGATTCATCGCCCACACAGTTTCAAGGATCGGGGTGTTTTTATCAGGACGATGGCAGAAGAAAAGATCGAGGTATTCCACCTGTAAACGTTTCAATGCTTCGTTACAGGCCTCCACCAAATGTTTCCGGCTGTTGCCGGTTTGATTGGGCTTATTGTTCTTTCCGCGCCAGCCAAAAAACGCTTTCGACGACAGCACAAACGAGGAGCGGTCCCAGCCCTTTTTTTGCAGGATGCGCCCCATCATTTTTTCGCTTTCTCCAAGCGCATACACTTCCGCGTTATCAAAGAAATTTACACCCTTGTCGTAAGCAATTCCCATGAGTTCGTCCGCAGCTTTGTCGTTGATCTGCTTACTGAAACTGATCCAGCTGCCAAAAGAAAGCACGCTTAATTGCAAGCCTGTGTTGCCCATCCGGCGATATTCCATAACAAATTTTTAGATTGATAAAACTTCAATAACACCGCGAAACACGGATTGTTCCTTCCAGGTTTTCTAATTGGGGAACTCAGAAGCAGCCACCTTCAACACACTGTTGGTCACGTTCTTTATGAGCTTGTCTTTAAAGTCCTGGCTCGTTTCAAAACCAACACCATCAATGATCTGGGTTTTTGTCCGGATCTGCACCGGCTTATCTGTATAAAACTGGTAGGCGGGGCGATTCCTGTCCCAAAACAGTTCATCACAATACAGTGTATCACCGTTTTTCATCCCGATGAAACGTACGCTATCCTTCAACAGGATCTTGCTTTGTGTTTCAATGTATTTGGCGTATTTCGCATCAAGAATACTTTCAAGTGCTTCCAGGTCGTCAAAAAAATCTACGTGGATTGTTTTCGGAAATTCGATGAAGGGCACTGTGTCTTGTACCCGGTACATTAACGGACCAACCAATACCGCCTTCTGGTGACCGCCGGCCGAATATTTAATGTTCACATTCTTCGCGATCTCGATACCGGTTGTTTTGGCGTCGAGTGCTTTAATGTCTTTGATGCTGTTCTCACAACTACATAAAAAAAAGCAGCCGGTTGTGAGGGCTGCAATCATTTTTATATACGCAAGAGTTTTAACCATGTTTTGTTTCTATTGGTACTTCGCACGTCCAAACCAAAGATCACTCAGAGATAAGCCAAAGCAAATGCGAAAAGTAGTTTCCCGCAGGTTAGAGTTTTTGTCTCCCCGACTTCCAATCTCAATGGCTGTATTCAACAGGGATGTTTGTGTTTCGTAATACCCTTTTCTTAATTTAAGCGGGAAACCTGCTCCAAAAGAGAAACCATATTCCGGCCTGCTTTCATTTAGTTTTATGTAGTCTGGGCCATAATGGAAACCAAAACGATAACGGACGAAGCTGAAATATTTTTTAAACGGCGTATTGTCTTTTAGTGGAAGGTATTCTGTGCCAAAGCGAATTTTCCAGGTATTCTGAACATTGTTGTCTTCGTTGAAATACCTGAAATCCTGCCAATTTGTTTTTTCATAATCCAACCCAAAAAGCCAATTCCTAGTTTGATAAGTTACACCTGCGCCCAGGGTTGCAGGATAAATTACTTCTCCTTTGATGTTATTTTCAAATACACTATCTACCCTGAATTTATTCCCAGCTGCATCGAAGACAACGGTTTCAGCGGAAGCATCTTTGGTTGCAGACATCGTTTGTTTAACACTTCCGTAGGCTCCGAATCTTAAGATGGACTCCGATTTATTTTTGCCTTTAATGCGCTGCTCGAACTGCATTCCCCCGTTGATGAACAGACCGCCAAAATTTGTTTTATTCTCCGAGTTTGACTGGGCGTATTGAACCGAATCGTTTAAGAAAGTCAATAAGGTTGAAAAGTTTTTGTTGCCAAACATATAACCGGCATTTACCCCGAGGCTCAGTTTTTTGATGCGAAGTGCGGTTCCGAGATACGCCTGGTTGAGGCCACCGTTTCCTTCATAAATGGTACCAACGCTGTCAACATTGTCAACGCGGGAAAGGGCTGAAATTTTGTAGTTGATCCTGGTCAATGGTTTTAAGCCAAGGTTCATGCCCCAAAAAATACCTTTCTTGTTTGCCTTCGTCATTTTGATCGGAAAGCCCAACTGGAGATAGGTCATTACAGAATTAGTGGCAGTAAAACTTGCAGGAGGATTTGTGCTTTTCAGCGTCTTCCTGTCAATTTCCATCCCGATATCAAAAATGGTAGACTTAAGATTTGCGTAGCTGGCGGGGTTGGTAAAGTTGATACCGGAAAAATCATTGAAGCCGGCAGTGATGCCACCCATGCCTCTGCTGGTAACGTTGGAATTTGGAACCAGGTCGCCCAAACCATAGCGGGAATAAGGTGAATTTTCCTGTGCGTAAACCGCAGACTGTAAGCCACAAGCGAGAAAAAAAATTGGTAAAATTTTAGACATTGTTAGTTTCGCTGAGTGCATACAGTCCTTTAAATAAAAAATTTGAGTCTGCAAATATCTCCTTTTTAAGCTGACGACCAAAATAGGCCGCATCGCCCCCGGTTAAAACCGCGTTAAAGTTGCCGTAACTTTTCTCGTAAAACTCAATGTAGCCGTCGATTTCGTAAGTTATGCCGGCAATGACTCCACTCTGCAAATTTGTTTTGGTATCATACCCCAACACCGGGAAGTTCCAGTCTTTTTTAACGAGCGGGAGCAGGGCTGTATGATCATGCATCGATTTAAACCGCATTTCCATGCCCGGCGAAATGCTGCCGCCGAGGAAATCATTGTTTTGATTAATGAAATTATACGTGATGCAACTGCCCAGGCTGACGACCAGGTTATTCTTATTCGGAAAATAATGCACCGCTGCTGCCAGTAAGGCCAGCCGATCTGCCCCAATGGTCTCCGGTTTACCAACGGCGGTTGTAAAATTTATCTTCGTTAAATGTGAGAGTTTGTGAAAGCGGGACTTTTCAGCCAGAATGGTTTCGATGCCTGCATTGTGATTGATCACCGAGGAAAGAATGCTTTTCTGCGGCTGGTGTTCTGCAAGCAGGCCATCAACCGTTTCATCGCTATCATCCGGTAATACCCATTCTTTCACGAGTTGATCGTTTTCAAAAATGGCAGCTTTCAACCGGGTGTTGCCGAAGTCAAGACAAAGAGTTTTCGTAACATTCTTCAGCGCGGGGATCATGATTTATAACTAATGATGATGGGAAATATTTTTATTTACTGAAGACCTGGTGGAGCGCTGACAACTAAATATCAAATCCACTCAGGTTTTTAAAATGGCCGTTCAGCTTTATCTTTTCTTTCAGGCTTTCCATTTCGGATACAACCGGCAGCACTTTTTGCAAGTGCTGTTTCAGGTATTCTTCCCGTTGTAATTCGTGGAAGAGCCCGAGTAGTTCATACTCTTCGGCAAGCGACAAACCGGCGTGATGTGCCACTTCATAACTCCAGAGGTCGGTTTCGGGCCGGTTAAAATCTTTTTTTATTTTAAGGATAGCATGGAGCTGGCGGATGCCTGCAATAACTTTCTCCATCAGGTCGCGGTTTCCTTTGCCTTTGTTTTCCGGGTAGGTCACGATGGCACCGCTGTAAAGTTTATCCGGGATATCCTTTACCATTTCGAGCATGCGGAAAACGGTAGTGCCCTTGGTTTTTATATCCATCTCTCCATTGTCATACAGTTTCGTGATCTCAAGCAGCTCAACCAGCGTCCCGATTTCGTTCATCTTATTATCGATCACGGCGGGAATGCCGAACGGCTTTTTGTTTTGATGAATATCGGTGATGAGCTGTTTATAGCGCGGTTCAAAAATGTGTAGGTTCAGTTCTTCGCCGGGATAAACCACAATACTGAGTGGAAATATGGGGATGAAGTTTGTCATGGCCTGCAATAAAATTTGATCGAAGGTAATAACGAATAGGCAGACGAAGAGTTCAGGCGGCGCGAAGAACAATGGTGCTTTGTCGTAAGAATTTTGAGGCGCTAGCGCTATTTCCCCCGACCGCCAATTTTTGGAATTTGATTTTTTTACAATGAATTTTGTTTGATGTGGAAAAACTTCCTGCACCAGGTTCAGCAAGGAGATGTAAAAGCCTTGGCCCGCTGTATCTCACTCGTAGAAAACGAGGTTGCAGGATACGAAACCCTGCTTCAGTCGCTTCCTGGTTCTCCAACACCTGTTATTGGTATTACTGGCCCGCCGGGGGCGGGAAAAAGCACCCTTACCGATGCTTTGATCGAGCTCATCGTTCAACAGGGAAAAAAGGTGGCGGTGCTTTGCATCGACCCTTCCTCGCCATTTAACCTGGGGGCCTTGCTGGGTGACCGGATCCGCATGAGCGACTGGTACAACAACCCCAGCGTGTTTATCCGCTCGCTTGCCACTCGCGGCTCCCTGGGCGGACTGCACCCAAAGATCATTGAGCTGACGGATCTGTTAAAGGCATCACCTTTCGATTACATCATTGTAGAAACTGTTGGCGTAGGGCAAAGCGAAATTGAGATAGCCGGGCTGGCAGATATTACCGTAGTTGTGGTAGTTCCTGAGGCTGGTGATGAAGTGCAAACCATGAAGGCTGGCCTGATGGAGATTGCTGATATCTTCGTGGTGAACAAATCAGACCGTCCCGATGCGGACCTGTTTGTAAAAAATCTTCGCCTGATGCTTGCTCCCGCGTTTCATAAAACCGACATCCCCATCCCGGTAATGAAGACTGTTGCTTCACGGAAAGACGGCATTCCAGAACTATTCGAAGCCATAAGCAGCCACCCGTTACATCGCAGTTCCAATCCAAGACGAAGCTGGCTGCTTGCTGAAAAAGCCTATTTCCTTCTCCAACAAAAAAGAATGAAGGATATCGACAAGGCAAGTTTAAAAACGGCGATTGAAGCTGCAGGCTCAACTTTCAATTTGTATCGCTTTGTTGAAAGCCTGCATTAATATATTCCTCCATCTTATCCTTTCGGTTAAATTAAAATCCCGTTTCCAGGTCGCACCCGATGGGCGCACCCGGTGGCATTTCTTTATGTAATAGCGGTTTGGCATCAGCAGGCGATTCCATCCTCGCAAGCGCTAACAAGTAATGCGCTGCCTGCCCGCTAACTGTGGTAGTTTTCTGCTGTACTTGGATGTATTTTTTCAGGTCATCCAGCACCTTGTGCACTACCGCCCTGGTTTGAAATGACGCATTATCATTCACCGAAGCGGCCAGTAAATAAGTTAGTAACACCTGGGCGGTTTGTTGCTGGATCAATCGTTCCATGCCTGTCCGTGGAGCGGCTTTCCAGGTTTTAGCCACGAGTACGTCGATCATTTCTGCAGCTCCAAGCCCTTCATTAGCAACTTCGTATTGCACCATCCGGTTAAGTCTTTCCGTGTTGAACAGGAAGGATAAAGGAAAATCTGCAGCAGTCTCTGCCGGCGCGAGGGCGTCAAATGCGAGGCCCGTCCGCTTGCGGAATAATTCACTGTTGAACCCATACCCGGCCGGCCGCGGGGGAACGAGGCGTACGATGTTATCCGGGAGATGGAGAAATGAGGGATCGAGGCAATCGATAACGGCCTGCAAAGCCCGCAGCTGATCTGCTTTAGGAATTGCTTTCGTCACGAGCTGACCGTCGCCCCGGGAAGCGTAAGTATAATTCATTCCGCCCACCCACTTCGAAACGGCCTCTAGCTGGTAGCGATGGTAGAGATAAACGGGTACCAGCACATCTTCGAGCAGCGCCATCGGCGTACCCGGCCGGATATTTTTTTCACCGAACCGGGCCAAGGCTTTCGTGCGAATCTTTTTCATTTCCTGGAGTTCTGAGATCGGGTCAGCACCTCCATCCCAGAGGTGAGCATTCGGGTGAAGTCCCCCCGGCGCTCGTGCATCCCTGTCACTAATAAATTGTAATCCCTTTTGTGCGGCAGCCGTCAAAATTTCGTTGAGTGCTTTTTTCTCATCCACTGCTTTTGGAAAATCCTGGTACCCCCAGGTAATGGCGGCCTTATCCCACTCACCTATTTTAAGATCATATGACTTTGAAAAATCCAGGTCGCCATTGGCGGAAAGTTTTACCAACGGATGAGGGTAATCCATCACGCTCGCCCGGTTGCTCACACTTGCGGCATAATTGTGCATTAGCCCGATGGTATGGCCCACTTCGTGGGCAGATAATTGTTTCAACCGATCCAGGGCCATCGCCAACATTTTGTCATCGGCCGGCAGGCCATTTTCAAACGGCGCCAGCAAGCCCTGGGCAATTAGGTAATCCTGCCGAACGCGTAACGATCCTAATGATACCTGGCCCTTAATGATCTCACCCGTGCGGGGGTCAACAACCGCGGCCCCGTAACTCCAGCCCCGGGTGGAGCGATGTACCCAGTTAATCACATTGTACCGGATGTCCATTGGGTCTGCGGAATCCGGCAAAATTTTTACCTGGAACGCATTCTTGTAACCTGCAGCCTCAAAGGCCTGGTTCCACCAACCAGCCCCTTCCAGTAGCGCACTTCGAATTGGTTCGGGCGTGCCGTTATCCAGGTAATAAATGATTGGCTTTTCGGGCTCACTCATAGTTGCAGCCGGATCTTTTTTCTTCAGGCGATGGCGAATGACAAGGTGTTTTTCAATTGGTTCCGCAACCGGGGTGCTATAATCAAAATAGGAAGTGTTGATGAATCCACTGCGGATATCAAATGTCCTGGGCTCGTAGCCCGGGCCGGGCAATTGCACAAACGAGTGATGCACACGAAGCGAGATCGCTTCTGCGGAAGGTGTTACAGAGCGCACATAATTGCCGGTTGTACCATCCGTATTCACCAGTGTAATGAGGGTTTCAATTTCGGTATTGAGGGGAAAGTTTTTAGTTCCGGTGAGGTGAAATGCGGAACGGGTTTTATCAAAAGTATAGTTCCCTTGCTGCGAGCTTTTTAACCTGTTTGCCGTGCGCATGGCATCCCGAAGAAAGAAATCAGTCGCATCTACCAGCACAGTCTCACCCGTCTCAGCTTCCACCAGAAAACCCCAAAGAATAGATTGAGCAAATGACTGCTCCACGGCCCTTCGTTCATTGGCATCTTTTGTGATCGCCCGGAAACCATAATTCGGTTCCACCATCAAAACTTTCCTGCCGATCCTTATAAATTTTACAAGCCTGGTATCGCCCAGTAAGCCACGGTCTAAGCCCACGTCGTTGGACCCAAGTCCTGCAGGTAACGATTGTTGATACAAAATTTCTGTATCAATGCGGCTGATCTCCAGCCATAGCTTACCACTCGATTCCTCCCAATAGGCATTGAAAAAACCTTCCAGCTTTTTCATGTCTTTTGTTTTGTCTGTTATGGAAGAAAGCTTTTGAGCACAAACCAATTGGCTGGCAAATACAAGCGAGAGCAGGAGATATTTCATGAGCAGTATTTAGTGCTCACAAGATAAAGAAAGTATGTTTTGGGAAAATTGATTGACTAGGCTGCTTCCTGGTCTTCTACTGCCTTATTGTTTTTCCACCAGCGAAAGCCAATGAAACCAACAATTGCGAATGGCATGATCATCAAATACAGGATGCCTGAGTTCAGGCCCTGGGCGGGCTTTTCACCTAATTGCTGGGCGGTCTTCGTGCAAAGTGAACATTGCGCTGTCGAAATTGCGGGGACGAAAACCAGGGTAGCCAACACAAGTGATAATATGATTGCAGCCTTTTTCATTCTTTCGCAAAGTTAGTCACTTTCCCGACTCGGCTCGTTTCCTAAGCCGACCTTTTTGTTAAAACAACAACATCGATTTAGATCAAACCCCGGTTTCCGGGGATAATTAGTAAATGGCTTTGGCTACCTTTGTGAGGCTAGTTGTATTTCAACAATAAAATTTTTGGATATGCCAGGATATGAATTTTTTGGAGCTGAAGAACGCAAAGAAGTAACCGATGTTTTGGAGACCGGCATCCTCATGCGGTATGGATTTGACGGGCCAAGAAAAGGGATCTGGAAAGCAAAGGAACTGGAGACCGCGATCACTGAGGTTTTTGGGTGTAAATACGCCCAACTGGTAAGCAGTGGAACCGCAGCTTTAACCACCGCGCTAAGTGCGCTTGGTGTCGGTTATGGTGATGAGGTAATTGTGCCCGCCTTCACGTTCGTGGCGAGTTTTGAAGCGGTGCTCAGCGTGGGCGCCATACCTGTATTGGTTGATGTGGATGATACCTTGACCTTAAGCCCGGCGGCTGTCCGGCAGGCTGTAACATCGAAAACAAAGTGCATCATGCCCGTCCATATGTGCGGAAGCATGGCCGACCTGGATGCACTCGTAGCAATTTGTAAAGAACATGACCTCGTCCTGATTGAAGATGCTTGTCAAAGCATCGGTGGAACTTATAAAGGAAAAATGCTGGGTACCATCGGAGACGCAGGAACTTTCAGTTTCGATTTTGTGAAAACGATCACCTGTGCCGAGGGTGGCGTGGTGATGACCAACCGCGAAGATGTGTATACCAGCAGTGACGGATACAGCGACCACGGGCATGATCATAAAGGTGTAGACCGCGGAGCAGATCTTCATCCGTTTATCGGCTACAATTTCCGCATAAGCGAGCTTCATGCGGCAGTAGGCCTCGCCCAGATCAGGAAGCTGGATACTTTTCTTTCTACCCAGAAAAAAAATCATGCTGCTTTAAAAGCGATTTTGTCAACCATTCCTGAAATAACCTATCGCCGCATACCGGATGAAGCCGGTGATAGTTGCACTTTCCTGAGCTGGTTTTTGCCAACTGCCGAAATAACCAAACAGGTTGTTGCCGAACTAAAGGCGCAGGGAATTATTGCAGGAAGTTTTTATTGGTTTGACAATAACTGGCATTACATCAGCAAATGGGATCACCTGAAAAATTCAGTTACGCTGAATAAACTACACCCTGATCTGAAAGCAGCTGTGATCCACCATGCTGGAAAAGATTTCACTGCCAGCGATGCAGTAATGAGCAGGTGTATTTCCACCCTCATCAATTTGTGCTGGACAGAGGAGCAGATCAAAACGAAAGGTGAGCAAATGACAGCAGTCATCCACAAAGTATTGCAGCAACACGCAGTTACTTATTGAGTTGGATATTGATATAAAATAAAAAGGCACCCAAACAGGTGCCTTTTTATTTTACCAGGAAGCAGGTAAACTATAATTTCCTGATCATGATATTTTTAAAATATGCTTTGTTGCCATGATCCTGTAAAGCGATCAACCCTGTTTTCGCCAGGCCATAATCAGGATAATCTTTCCACTTGCCTTCTGCTTTTTCTTTATTCCATTTAGCATCCCAGGCCTGGAAGTCAATTATCTTTTTGCCGTTGAGCCAATGCTCTACATGCCCTTTATCAAAGATGATCCGGCTCGTGTTCCATTCGCCGATGGGCATTACTTTTTTCTGATCGTTGGCTGTGTTCATCGCGTAGTCAGCTCCTGTTTTCTGCCAGTCTTCCAGCTTTTGAGGGAAATCAATGTCATCGATCATCTGGTATTCCGGGCCGGTTTCATAAGGCGCTTTGTATTTTTCGCTTTCAACCACGTGATACATCACGCCGCTATTGCCTCCCTTACTAATTTTCCATTCCCATTTCAATTCAAAATTATCATACATTTCGTTGGTCACAATATCACCACCATGTGCGTCAGCGGCAGCACCCAGGCAAACCATCGCGCCATCTTCGATTGCCCAGTTTTTGATTTCACCGGACTTGTTGAAACCATGCCAACCGTTGAGCGTTTTGCCATCAAAAAGACTGATCCAGTTTTCTTTTCCTTTTCGGGATGCAGAAATAAAAGATGCGCACACGAGCAGCACGAGCACTGCAATGGTTCCTGTTATTACATTCTTGTTCATCTTGGTTGTTTTTATTTTTTTACCAGTTGCATTTGTTCGGGATTCCAGAGGATCGCGGTATCCTGGTTATAACTATCGTTGCACAACAACGCGGGCGCAGCGGCGCGATAACCGAACACAGCATCTTCAACCACCTTGCCATTGTTACGGATCGCATTGAAGAAATTCACAAAGTGGTCGTAGGGCCCGCCTTTATAATCTTTCTCTGCAGCGAACGTATATTCTTCCGGTGGAAGAATTCTTTTCCGGTCGGTGACAGGTTTGCCCGCTTTCTTCATTTGCTCAATAAAAAAAGGATCGTCTGAGACAGTTGTTTTGTTTCTCTTAAGTGCCACCGAATCCCAGGTAACGTCCATGGAGCCTTCACTACCAACCAGCTTTAAATATGTGGTGCCACTTGTGCCATCAACAAAATTGCAGCGCAGCGATAAATTAAAGGGCGAATGTGCCTGGCTCTGCGGGTAGTCGAATGATCCCAGCAACACATCGGGCACCTCGCGGCCGTCTTTCCAGTAGCGGAGCCCGCCGGCAGCATATACTTTATTCGGTCCGTAAGAATCAGTAATAAAATGTAGGCTTGAAAAAAGATGTACGAACAGGTCACCAGCCATGCCGGTGCCATAGTCGCGGTAATTTCTCCAGCGGAAAAAACGCGTTGCATCAAAGGGGCGTTTTTTTGTATTGCTTACGAAGGTATCCCAGTCTACAGTTTGAGCAGAAGCATCGGTTGGGATCGGGTACTGCCAGGCGCCTGTTGGTGAGTGGCGCGCCCAAAAACCTTCAGCGTAATTAAGTTCACCGATTGCACCATCCTTCAATAATTGTTTGGCTTTTTCGTTGCCGAGCGACGAAACGCCCTGGCTGCCCACCTGGAAGATCTTCCCAGTTTCTTTTTGTGCCTTGATAACGGCTGGTCCCTCCGAGATGTCATGCACCATTGGCTTTTCGCAATACACGTGTTTGCCGGCTCGCATGGCATCGATCGAAATTTGTTGGTGCCAATGATCAGGAGTTCCAACAATAACTGCGTCAACATCCTTTCGGCTTAATATTTCTTTATAGCTCCGGGTAGTAAAAATATCTGCGCCCCAGCGCGTCTTTGCTTCTTTTAAGCGGCCATCATACAGATCGCAAACTGCCACCAATTTTACGCCAGGCACGGATAACGCCGTCAGCGTATCCTGCGTTCCCATTCCTCCCGCACCGATCAACGCGATGTTAATGTTATCATTTACACTGTGGGGAAGTCTTTTTAATGATTCGTGGAAACCCTGCCTTTTTTCTTCGGCAAAAACCTGGGTTCCAATTGCAACAGCCGCGGACGAAGCTGCCAGCTTTTTAATAAAATTCCGCCTGGAAGAACCGGTAATGTCTTTCATTCAAAAAATTTATGGGATTAAATAAAGGAGATGTGTTTAATTAAAGCTCACGAACCTTGATGTCTTTCCACCGGACTTTAATACCGCCGCCATCATGGATCTGCAAGGCGATGAAGCCATTGCCTGCACCTATTTTTTCATCTTTCAGGTAAACCATTTGATGACCATTCAGAAAGGAGGTGACTTCATCACCTTTCACCAAAATCCGCATTTCATTCCATTCGCCCACCTTCAACCACTTTTCATCAGCAGCCTCTGGTTGGATCAACCAGCCTCTTCCATAAGATTCATAAATACCACCGGTATGTTTGCCTTCCGGGGCCACTTCAACCTGCCAGCCGCTGATCTTTGTGCCGTCAATGGAAGAGCGAATAAAAACACCACTGTTACCGTCGGCCTCCTGTTTGAATTTTAGTTTGAGTTCAAAATCTTTGTAGGTTTTTGTTGTCGACAAGTAACCATATTGTTTATCGGGACCGCTTTCGCATATCAATTCCTTGTTAGCCACATACCATTTTTCTGTACCGTGCGTTTTCCACCCGGTTAAATCTTTTTTATTGAAAATTGAAGTAAATTTTTGGGCCATCCCAAGAAATGGTAACAAGATGAGTGCTGACAGCACCACGTGATTTTTCATACAGCTATTTTTTTTAGGAGATTAATACCAGCACAAATTAAAGCCGGTAAATTTTTTACCGCTTAAAAATAATGGATGTTTACGAGAAACTGTTTTGCAAGCAGCTTCTTTTTCAGGAAGATGTGTCGAAGTAGAGTGCTTCAGGGATGTTAAAATGAAGGTGATGGATCAACGAATTCGTTTCCCTTCCATGCGATCGCAGGCTTCAACACTGCCGAGCCGGAAACGAAAAGGAACTTTTGTAATTTTTTCTAACCGAATCTCCTGTTTACAAAAAAAACCTAATTGTGACACGTAAAAAGAAGGAGAAAGATATTGTTTTGGAGCAACGGTAACAGCAGGCTGGTTCAAGGCGAAGACCTTTACTGGCAGCGGCTTTAGCGTAGGATTAACTAAAAATGATTTTGCAGGCTTGGCGCGCAGGTTTTGAGATTTTAACGCGCCGGCTACAAAAATCATGCAAAAAAATATAATTTTGCTTTTTTTATACACGATGATATTTGATTGTCTGTAAATTTACGATTTTAAAAACGGGAGGGTTTGCCATTTTTTGCCCCTGAACTAAATGCAATTTTCCCCTTGTTATTATCAATACTATTATTATCCAATAAGCTGTGGAAGCTTACTCTAAAATTTGATTGAATTATTATGGCTTTAAGTCAGGGACTATACCAGCGACAATTACAGAAATTATCTCCGCAGCAAATTCAGCTAATGAAATTGCTGCAGGTTCCGACTGCACAATTAGAGGAACGTATTAAAGAAGAATTAGAAGAAAATCCTGCGCTGGAAACCGGCGAGGAAGAAGAAGCCGAAGAATTTGAAAATGACACAACAGAAGAATTTGAAACAAAAGAAGATGAATATGATTTAGACGGCAGCCAGGATGAATATGAAAATATCGATATAAGTGATTATGTACATGATGGGGACGATGATATAGCAGATTACAAAATGCGGGATGAAAACTACCCCGAGCAGGATGACAGCAAAGTGATCCCACACAAAGTGGAGACAGGGTTTAACGAGATTATGCTGGAACAGGTTGGGCAGCTTAACCTCGATGAACACAAGAAGCAGGTAGCAGAGCAGATCATCGGGAACCTCGATGATGATGGTTACCTCCGACGCGACATCAGCGCCATAGTTGATGACCTAGCCTTCCGGCAGAATATTCAGACAACCGAAGCGGAGATATCTGAATTGGTTTTACAAATTCAACAGTTTGACCCGCCGGGTGTGTGCGCCAGGAACCTGCAGGAATGCCTGCTCATTCAACTCGAACGCAGGGTTAATGAAGGTCCGCAGGTGGAAATGGCGATCAAGGTTTTGGAAAAATATTTTGAAGAATTTACAAAGAAGCACTACGAAAAAATTCAGCGTGGACTCAACATTACCGATGACCAGCTTCGCGAAATCATCAACCAGATCATCAAATTAAATCCAAAACCAGGTGGAAATATTGGAGAAAGCGGCAAAGGAGAAGGATATGTGATCCCCGACTTTTTTATCATTAACAATAATGGGAAATTAGAACTCACCCTTAATAGCCGGAATGCACCCGATCTGCGTATCAGCGAAGGCTATCGCGATATGCTGAAGGATTACGATCGCGGCACAAAAAAAGATAAGCGGCAGAAAGAAGCGGTGTTGTTCATCAAACAAAAAATTGATTCTGCCAAATGGTTCATTGATGCGATCAAGCAACGCCAACATACCTTGCTCAGCACCATGGAAGCCATCATGAATTACCAATATGATTTCTTCATAACCGGTGACGAAACAGAAATGCGGCCGATGATCTTAAAGGACATTGCTGAAAAGACCAACCTTGACATTAGTACTGTAAGCAGGGTTGCCAATAGCAAATTTGTTCAGACTGAATTTGGAACTTATCGCTTGAAATTCTTCTTTAGTGAAAGTCTTCAAACAGACAGCGGTGAAGAAGTAAGTACCCGCGAGGTTAAAAAAATTCTCAGCGATCTCATTGAAGCTGAAAGTAAAAAGCATCCATTAAGCGATGAACGTTTAACCGAACTTCTCCAGGAAAAAGGGTATAACATTGCACGCAGAACCGTAGCCAAATACCGGGAACAACTCAATGTTCCTGTGGCGAGGTTAAGAAAAGAACTTTAAACATTTTTCATGCTGAGTAATGAATTGTCAAACCCGGGAAATACCAGCGAGGTGCGGGTTAGTGAATCGCAGCCCGGTGTAGTGAAATTGTTTGCGTATTTATTCTCTTATCTTTTTCATCCCTTATTCATCCCGCTTTACGTTACTTATTTTTTAGCATACGTACATCCAAACGATTTTGTCGGGTTTAGCAACAGCGGCAAGTCGAGATTGATGTTGCTGGTTGGTCTTAATGCGGTCGCCTTCCCGTTGATTACCGTGTTGTTGTTGAAGGGACTGGGCTTTATTCAATCCATATTTTTGAGAACCCAGCGTGACAGGATAATTCCCTACATCGCTTCCATGACCTTCTATTTCTGGGCGCAGTATGTGTTAAGAGAACAGCCCGCCGTTCCCCGTATTCTTGTTGCGTTTATGTTCGGGGTATTTATTTCTTCCTCGATGGCCTTGATCGCTAATATTTACAATAAGATCAGTATGCATGCCATTGGAATGGGTGGCCTGGTTGGGCTTTTCCTCGTGATCATGCAACAGGATACTATGTTAATGACCTGGCCCTTATCGCTGGTGATTTTAATTGCTGGGATTGTTTGTACCTCCCGAATGATCGTGAGTGATCATCGCCCCAAGGAGATCTATTCAGGCTTGTTTATCGGGCTGATCTGCCAGTTTATTGGGGCAGTAATGTACCTCTAGTTTTCAAAAAATTTGTTCCTAAAAAATCAAGGGGCCCCGTCCAATCCGGGGCCCGCTCTCATCTGTCGTGCCTAACAATTAACGTGAAGTCTATTTCCTAACTATTTATAATTTTTGACCGGGTAGTGTATTGTGAAGATGGATGATAAAGAAAAAGGCAACTGCCATTTTTCGTAAGGTTGATGATCTCTTTGTTGACTGCTGCGGGTAACGAAGGGCATCCGTAGCTGCGTCCCAAATAACCATGACTGTTGATAAAATTGTTGCTCACGTAGTCAGCGCCGTGCACCACTATTGCCCGTGCTGTAGCCCGGTCATTGATTCCTTTTTCACAACCTTTGAGGCGCATTGAATATCCATTGCTTCCGTAGTATGTATTGAGGGTTATGTAAAAACCAAGAGAGCTTTGGTGTGACTCAGGCAGGTTTGAAAACTTAGAGGCAAACTCATTACCAGAGTTGCGGCCATGGGCTACAAGGGTGTTGTATAGAATTTTTCCGTTCACCAGGTCCAGGACATACAATCTTTTTTCCGTTGATGATTTGCTGAAATCAACGATCGTTAAAATGTCTTTATTCGCCACCTGGTTCTCGCTCGTCAGTTGATCATATCCTTTAAGTGCATACGTAAATGCTGCCTCAGATAAGCCAGCTTCATCCAGGTTCCAGGAATGGTAATAATCTGCTGCTTTCTCGTAAAAAGAAGACGGGCTTGAAATGGAATATGCTGGAAGAAATGCAAGTGCCGGGTTGGCTGCTGCTGTATATCCCACGCTTACCGGCGCGGATGACTTAGTATGTCCCATGAGCAAAATTGCGAAAAGCAATACGCCAGGATAACTGGTAAGTTTCAACATGACTCGTGGTTTTTTGGATTGCGACCTGCTGGTCGCGGATTTCAGGTATATTAATCGTTTAAAAACGAGAATTATTGTAAACGTGGAAAGAAATTGGCCGGCCTTGTATCGCCTTTTTTCTTACCTTAACGTTTCAGTTATTCGTACGATCGCCTGCCTGATTTCTTTTATTCCATTAATATTATTTCATGCATTTATCGCCAAGAGAATCAGAGAAGCTATTGGTTTTTTTAGCCGGTGAACTGGCGGAAAAACGAAAGGCCCGGGGGCTCAAGCTGAATTATCCCGAAGCCATAGCACTCATTAGCAGTCATTTGCAGGAAGCGGCACGGGATGGTAAATCGGTTGCTGAATTAATGCAGTACGGTGCAACCATTTTAACCAGAGAAGATGTTATGGAAGGCATTCCCGAAATGATACACGAAATACAAATTGAGGCTACATTCCCGGATGGTACCAAACTCGTGACCGTTCATGAGCCGATCAGGTAATTACTTAGAGTCGGGTTTATGAACCTATTTCCTGGTATCTGCTTACAACCATAGCGCATCGCTTGCCGGTATTAGCCAGGTCATTTAATCTTAGATCAATAGCTAAATTTTTTTCATGATCCCAGGTGAATATATTTTGAAGAATGAAGACATTGAGTGCAATGTCGGGCGGACGACCTCTACCATCATCGTTGTCAATACAGGAGATCGCCCGGTACAGGTTGGATCACATTTTCATTTTTTTGAGATCAATAAACAACTCAGCTTTTCCCGGGCGCAGGCCTTTGGTATGCGCCTGAATATTGCAGCAGGAACCGCGGTGCGTTTTGAACCCGGTGAAGAAAAAGAAGTTGAACTTGTCGCCTTCGGCGGGAATAAAACCATCCAGGGTTTTAACAACCTGGTAAATGGGTCGGTGGGTTCCGAAACCCTTATTTCAGCCGCGCTGGAAAAAGTTATGCTGCAACATTTTAAAAACATTGATGCATGAGTTTAAGAATCAGCCGCACCCGGTATGCGAATATGTATGGTCCTACCGTTGGCGATAAGGTACGGCTCGGCGATACGGAACTCTTCATTGAAATTGAAAAGGATCATACAGTTTACGGGGACGAGGCAAAGTTTGGGGGTGGAAAAACCATTCGTGATGGTATGGCACAGTCGGCTACGGCTATGCGCAGTGAAGGCGTACTCGATTTCGTCATCACCAGCGTAATGATCATCGATCATTGGGGCATTGTTAAAGGCGACATCGGTATCAAGGATGGCAAAATTGTCGGAATCGGCAAAGCCGGCAACCCGGATACGATGGAAGGCATTACACCAAACATGATCATTGGGGCTTCAACGGAAGTTCATGGAGGCGCCGGTTTAATTGCCACCGCTGGTGGTATTGACACTCATATCCATTTTATATGCCCGCAGCAAATTGATCATGCGCTGTTTAGTGGCATCACCACTATGATCGGAGGTGGTACTGGTCCGGCTGACGGAACCAACGCTACCACAGTAACGCCAGGCGCCTGGAATATTCAAAAAATGTTGGAAGCTGCAGATGCCTTTCCAATGAATCTTGGATTTTTTGGTAAAGGCAATTGTGCAACCACAGCTCCGCTGGAAGAACAGATCGAAGCGGGTGCGCTTGGATTGAAAATTCATGAGGACTGGGGATCAACCCCTGCCGTGATAGATGCTTCCTTACAAGTGGCTGATAAATATGATGTGCAGGTAGCCATTCATACTGATACATTAAATGAAAGTGGTTTCCTCGAAGACACCATCGCGGCGATCAACGGGCGGGTGATCCATACATTTCATACCGAAGGCGCCGGCGGCGGGCATGCACCCGATATCATTAAGGCTGCCATGTATCAGAATGTGTTGCCCTCGTCAACAAATCCAACACGACCGTTTACAGTGAATACGATAGATGAGCATCTTGACATGTTGATGGTTTGTCATCACCTTGACAAGACAGTACCCGAAGATGTTTCCTTCGCAGATAGCAGGATACGTCCTGAGACCATCGCCGCCGAAGATATCCTCCACGACATGGGGGTGTTCAGCATGATGAGCAGTGATTCCCAGGCAATGGGAAGGGTTGCGGAAGTGATCACCCGCACCTGGCAAACAGCGCATAAAATGAAAGTACAACGGGGAGCCCTACCCGAAGACGAACCTAACGGCAACGATAACCTGCGGGTGAAAAGATATGTTTCGAAATACACCATTAATCCCGCCATCACCCATGGTATTGCCGAATATGTTGGTTCGCTGGAGACTGGTAAAATTGCAGACCTCGTATTGTGGAAGCCTGCGATGTTTGGCGCCAAGCCTGAGCTCATTATCAAAGGTGGGATGATCATAGCCGGGCGCATGGGTGATCCGAATGCCTCCATTCCCACACCCCAGCCTGTGCTCTACCGCCATATGTTTGGTGCCAGCGGCAAGGCGTTATTTAAAACCTGCGCAACCTTCGTTTCCAAACTATCACTGGAAAAAAATGTTGTTCAACAATATGGTTTGGAAAAGATCATCCTGCCCGTAAAAAATTGCCGGTCTATTTCCAAAAAGAATATGATCCATAACGATGCAACTCCTGATATTACTGTAAACCCCGAAAATTACGAGGTGAGGGTTGATGGGGTTCACATCACCTGCAAACCCCTGGCGGAGTTACCGCTGGCGCAACGATATTTTTTATTTTAAGTGCACAGTGTTAAGAAATTTTATTTGAGTGAGTATGTTGGTAAAGGAAAAATTAGGGAACATCAATTTTTTTGCGATTAGTAACAGGAAGATCGATTACCTCTTTATTGAGTGGTATGAAGCCACCAAGCGTATCCTCCATAAAAAAACGATTTCCGGGCGGGACGTGGCCATGAAATTCCTGAATGAAAATCCACAACTATCAGAGGGCGATGTTGTGTACGAGGATGATTTTAATATTGTCGTAGTTGAGATCTCGCCCTGCGATGCCATCATCGTTCGTCCGCGGACCATGTTTGAAATGGCAGCAGTCAGTTACGAGATCGGCAACAAACACATTCCTGTATTTTATGACCAGGAAGAATTGATGGTTGCGTTTGAAAGACCGCTATACAACTCCCTGCTGGCAGCCGGTTACGACGTGCACCAGGGAAGCCGGAAGCTGGTGAACCCTTTAAAAACTTCGGTTGCACCGCATGGTAAAACCCAGGGCGATACTTTGTTTTCCCGGATCATGAAACTAACCAATCCTCCCGGATGAATATTGCGCTCATCAGCCTATTACAACTATCAGATCCCGCGTTACCGATCGGTGGCTATGCACATTCTGCCGGCTTGGAAACCTACGTTCAACAAGGTATAGTAAAGGATAAAACTTCTGCAAGGGAGTTCATAACGGAAATGCTTGCACGAAATATTCATTTTACCGATGCCGCATTTGTATCCCTGGCTTTTGATGCGGCGCGGGTCAATGATTACGCCGCCGTCATTAGATTTGACGAAGAGTGCACCGCTGTTAAGCTGCCGCGTGAAATGCGCCAGGCAAGCCAGAAATTAGGCATACGGTTGATGAAGATCTTTCAGCCGGTTTGTGATAGTGAAATGGCAAACCGCTATCGACGTTCAGTTGCTTCGAAAGAAGCGGGGGGGCACTACTGCATTGTGTTCGGGTTGTATGCTGCTGCGCTGGGTATTTCTAAAGAAGATGCACTAACCGGGTTCTACTATAATGTTACCGCCGGCATGGCCACCAACTCAGTAAAGCTGATTCCGCTGGGTCAGCAAGATGGCCAGGAAATATTATTTTCTTTGCAGCCACTCATTGCTGAACTGGTTCAAAAAAATCTCGATCCTGACCTGGAAATGATTGGCTTTTGCTGCAACGGGTTCGACATACGCAGCATGCAGCATGAGCAGTTGTACTCGAGGTTATACATGTCCTAACCCATTTTGCCATGAGGACAATTGGCTAGAAATTTTTAAAACGATGGAAAGAACTTATATAAAAATTGGTATTGCGGGACCGGTCGGTTCCGGCAAAACAGCCTTGATCGAGCGGCTGAGCAGGCAGATGTCTGGCAGCTATAGCCTGGCGGTGATTACCAATGATATCTATACAAAAGAGGATGCGGAATACCTCACTCAAAACAGCCTGCTTCCTCCCGAGCGGATCATCGGCGTGGAAACAGGCGGCTGCCCACATACAGCGATTCGTGAAGATGCAAGTATGAACTTGGAAGCAGTGGAGGAAATGGCAACACGAATTCCGGGTGTTCAAATCATATTTATCGAAAGTGGGGGCGATAACTTGTCGGCCACCTTTAGTCCCGACCTGGCTGACGTAACCATTTTCGTTATCGATGTGGCCGAAGGTGATAAAATTCCCCGCAAGGGTGGACCGGGAATTACACGGAGCGATCTATTGGTAATCAATAAAATTGACCTGGCGCCCTATGTGCATGCAGATCTTTCGGTAATGGATCGGGATGCCCGCAAAATGCGTAAGGGCCAACCCTTCATTTTTACCAATTTGATGAGCCTTGAGGGGCTTGAAGAGGTGATTGGCTGGATCAAAAAATATGCGCTGGTTGAAAATGTGCCAGAGCCAAACCTGAGCCGATGAAAGTAACTTTAAACATACACGCCGGGTTGCGGCAAAAGTCCACCATATTAAAAAGCGTTTTTGCTACGACACCGTATAAGCTCGCCAATATTACAGAAGACAAACAGGGCCAGGTGTTGGAGCTAATGATCATGAGCAATTCACCGGGAATTCTTGATGGCGACCAACATGCAGTTCAGGTTGAGCTG
>JAURWD010000031.1 GCA_030655145.1 Ferruginibacter sp. | reverse complement strand
TTCGGAGATCGACATGTTCCCGGCCAGCCTGGCCGCATCAAAAATGTAATTATTTCCGGCACTGCAACCACTTACATTGAAGAAGGGATATTTGCCAACATTGGCGTAATTCTGCGGTTCATTTAAATTAAACGCAAGCGTATTTGCGGAGGAGTGACCAAAGTAACCGACCACGCTAACACCTTCATTGATGAGTTGTTCAATTCTTTCGCCTTCTGCCTGCACAACAGCTGAGTTTGATTCTTTCTTAAAGGTTTCCACGTAAGCACCCATCGCAGAGTCCTTTGCAATGTCCCGGTAAATATTGAGGTAATGCACAAACAGCGCATTCTCCGTACTATCGCGGCCACCCGCAGCATGAATGATATTTTTCATCCACGCTTTATCGGCGACCGTTTGACTCGGAGACGCCTGCACCGCTTCGTACTCCTTTACTTTATTCAGGTAATTCTTTATTTCGAGGCCATTCACAACTGAAAGACGACCTATCGGAACCATGGGCACCATTTCACCCGGTTTTGCCGCAAGCAATATGTCAGAGGCCGGCCAGCCGAAAGAGGGAACCAGGTTTAGCTTTTCGCTTAAAGGGTCACTCTCAAATTGTTGGTATTCCAGGTTAGACATACCGCGGCCGATGAGGAAGGTATATCGTGGCGCTACGCTGAACTGCTCCGTTGCAAAACGAAGAAAATCACGAATAGAACTTGGATGTTTTTTTATCCCGAAACCAAACTGGTCAGTCAGGTCATCAATGGGAATGATCTTCGGGTTAAAGCTGCCGCCGGCTGCACTGGCACGATACGCACGATATTGTTCTACCCAGTTATTTCCACTTCCATCATTGTATAACGAAGGGTGTGTGATGATGAGGTAATTACCCTGGTTCGCCACGTCGCTGTAATTGATAAAATTGCGTGGCGTGAGCGCCTTCACGTTTCCTATGTTAGTTGCCTCCTGGCTCAACAAGATAAATTTCCGATTGGGATCGGAAGACGGCGGTAAGGCAAACCGTACTTTACCTGCTACGGAAATGTCGCCGAGATATCGTTTACCGTCACTCTCACTATACAATATCGGTTGCTCGGCTCCTGTATTGAAGTTGTCGATCACCAGGAAATTTCCAGCAGGTGACTCCTTCAGATCAAAACTGAATTTGTTGGCGTTATTAAAATTGAATTTAGCGGGGTAAGTCACCGCGACGGTGCCCACTACCAGGCGATCGTATTGATTTGTCGAGGTACTACCGACAGTGATCGCAAGAATATCCGGGCTTTGCAGCGAACTCAAAGGGAGATTATCTAACTGTTTTTTTACCTGGCTGAAATAATTCATTGCCGTATCCATGATAACGGTGTTGAAAAATTTCACCCGCATGTTGCGGGTATACAAGGCATTTCCAAATGCGGCAATGTAAAAAGACACGCTGTTTTGCGGGCCGGCCGTATACACATTTAAATTTGAGAAAACTTTGGACAGATCGCAGCAAGGTGCAACATCGTTACTCGTCCAACCTTCGCCCATGTCGTAAGAAGAGGAATACACGAATTCACCCACAATATTTGCAAAACCACGGTTGTACTGTTGCTTATATGGCTCCTCCACCCTCCGCATAAAATACGGCTCCGCCGGAAGTGCATTATTCGTTACATCATTTACCGCGTTGGTATAACGCAGATTTGTTCCGCCGGGGCTTACGGTTAAGAAAAATGAAGCGGTATCAGTGTGGAGGCTAAAGCTATCTGTGAGTTGTTGATCCGGTATGCGAAACAGCGGTTTGTCTGGAATACCGTCATTTCGTTTTCCATAAAATTCAATAAAATCATTTGCTCCCAATGCGCCGCTGGTAACGGAAGTATATATGCGCACCTGTTCGCCGTTTCTCCAAAGCTGGAACTGTTCAGCTGGCACCGCACCGAGGCCCGCAGCCGTTAGGGTGGCCTGGCCAAGCCGGTAAATCCCGGTTTTACCTACCTGGAATTTATAATAGGCCTGGCTATAATTTATCCAGCTGTTGTTCAGCTGCGCTGACGAAACAAGGCTGAATAAAGCAAAAAGCGGCACCAATAATTTTCTCATTATCCTGCAGGGTTGAAAGTTCATAGTGTTAGTCTTGTTCTTTTTTCACCAGGTTAAAACGTAGTGAAACGATGTGGGTGTAGAGTGGATTCGATTGGTTCGCCAGGTTGGTAAAAGCATAGTCGAGCCAAACATTTTTTATCCGTACACCAGCGCCCAGACTGGGTTGATATATCCAAACTTTTTTCTGGTTCAATGTATCTCCATCGGCAAGGGCTTTTTGGAAATTAGTAACGCCTCCACGCACAAAAAATACGTCTTTGATGGCGGCTTCCAAACCCACATTGGGATCAACACTGATCGGGTTGCTGCTGATCACGGTATTGCGTTTACCGTCGAACGTTACATTCAGGTTAGCTTCTGCCAATAATTTAACTGACTCACTTATTTTGAAGTTATAACCGCCGCCGATTACGATCCGCGGAGCGGTCAGCTCGGTTGACTTTACGGGAATTTCATTGTTGGTGAGGTAGAGCACTTCTTTCTCGCGTTCCGTAAACTTAAACGACCAGGCATTGAACGTGGTTGTCAGGTCGCGGGCAACGATGCCCCCATGCCAATTGCGTCCATGCATTTGTAAACCTGCATCGATGCCGAAGCCCCAGGCGCTGGCAAATTTTCCCACCTTACGGTGGATGACTTTAGCATTTACGCCAAAGCTGATTCTTTTATTCTCCGTTTCCTTTAGGTTTTGGGCGAAAGAAAAAAGAAACGCGTAATCTGCCGAAGAAAAGGACTGGATATTATTAAAATTGATGCTTCCATCGGGATCTACCAGGAACAAGGTGTTCGGGATATCGTCAACAGCAAAGCGTAGTAAGGAAAAACCAAGGGTGCGTTTATTGTCCTGCACCGGAATGGCAATGGAACCATAATCGTATTTACCAATGCCGGCAAAATATTCGGCATGCATCAAGTTGATGTTTGGGTTGTCTTTGATACCCACGAGGCCGGCTGGATTCCAATACCCGGCGGTTCCATCATTTACAGATGCCACCTGGGCGCTGCCCATAGCGAGCCCGCGTGCGCCGGCGCCGATGTTGAGAAATTCGTTGGAGTATTTTCGGAATTGAGCGAAAGAAAGAATCGGGACCAGGGTAAAGATCAATCCCAAGGCAGAAAGTTTTCGGCTCATATTGTTGTTTTCCAATTGTTAGTATTGCGATTTTTTGGATAGCCCAAGTGGTAAAACGAGCATTCCCAAAGTAAATTGTATTAAATCGCCTGGGGGCGGTACTGGTTAGCCCACAAATTTAGCCATAAAGAAGTTTACTTGTCAATGGCGGGTAAATATGGTGCACCGGTTAAATAAGACCTGAATTGCGCCTAAAGGCTGCATGCTGAACCGGCTGTTTTGCAAGAACTTTCCAGGCGGGAAGGACCGGGAGGGTTTATGGTATGTCTTTACGAATTCAAGGCAGAAGAGTTGACAAAGGAAATCGTGAGGGTTCCCGGAACCGTAAACTTCCGGGTTCACCACATTCCTCCCCGCTTTTTCGAATTTTCTGCCCACATTTGCAAAACTTTTCAGTTAAAGGGACAAGCATGAAAAATCTGTTAGAAGAATTAAGGTGGCGCGGAATGGTGCAGGACGTGATGCCGGGCACGGATGAACAATTAAGTAAAGAGATGACTAGCGGCTACATTGGATTTGACCCCACTGCGGACAGCCTGCACATCGGCAACCTCGTTCCCATTATATTATTGATCCACCTGCAGAAAGCAGGTCATAAACCCATCGTGCTGGTGGGCGGTGCCACGGGTATGGTTGGAGATCCGAGCGGTAAAAGCGAGGAAAGAAACCTGCTCAGCGAAGAAGTGCTCAACCATAATGTTGCCTGCGTGCAGGCGCAACTCCAGCGTTTCCTTGATTTTAGTGCGACTTTACCAAACAGAGCGGAACTGGTAAACAATTACGATTGGTTTAAAAAAATCAGCTTCCTCGACTTCATTCGCGATACCGGCAAGCACATCACGGTGAATTACATGATGAGCAAAGACAGTGTGCGGAAGCGCCTGGAAGGCGACAGCGGGATGAGCTTTACCGAGTTCACCTACCAGCTTGTACAGGGATATGATTTTTCCTGGTTGTACACGAACATGAATTGCAAATTGCAAATGGGTGGCAGCGACCAGTGGGGCAATATGGTTACCGGTACCGAACTGGTCCGCCGTAAAAACGGAGGGGAAGCCTTTGCGTTTACCTGCCCGCTGATCACGAAAGCCGATGGTAGCAAGTTTGGCAAATCGGAAAAAGGAAATGTGTGGCTGGATGCTAAAAAAACCTCTCCTTACCAGTTCTACCAGTTCTGGTTAAACGCCGCAGATGCGGACGCAGAAAAATACATCAGGATATTTACCTTCCTGGCGAAGGAAGAAATCGATTCTTTACTCGCCCAACACGCCGGAAACGAACACCAGCGAATTTTACAAAAAAAGCTGGCGGAGGAAGTGACGAGTTTCGTGCACAGCCGCGAAGATTACGAATTTGCATTGAAGGCCTCCGGCATTTTGTTCAACAACGATACAACCGAAATTTTAGCGCAGCTCAACGAGGAGCAATTACTCCAGGTTCTTGACGGGGTTCCATCCAGCGAATTTCCGCGGGAATCACTGAAGGCGGGCGTTGATGTGGTCAGCTTCCTTGCTGCAACAAATATTTTTCCGAGCAAGGGCGAGGCAAGAAAGATGGTACAGGGTGGCGGCGTCAGCATTAATAAGATCAAAGTAGACAGCATCGAACACCTCGTTACTGCAGATTCGCTCTTGAATGGTAAGTACCTGCTGGTTCAGAAAGGAAGAAGAAACTACAACCTGGTTATTGCTGGTTAGAGTTTTCGGGTACACGTTCCCGTAACCAATCCCAAATTATTCTTCAACACCACTGCTGCCCTTGATGTGCAGGAGGGATGTCGTACATTCATTGCAAATTAAAAACTGCATCAATGCGAAATCTTTTCCTCTTCCTGCTGGGAGTCCTTTTCACGCTGCCTACCTTCTCCCAAAAACAAACTACCAGCCCGTCGGCAACTGCTGCTGCCAATCCCGACGCTTATTTTAAACCCGTTAAATGGCGCAACATCGGCCCATTTCGTGGCGGTCGGTCTGTGGCAGCCACTGGTGTGGTCGGTAACCCACTGACCTATTATATGGGCACCGTTGGCGGGGGTGTTTGGAAGACCATGGATGCCGGGGTGAGTTGGCAAAACATGACTGACGGACAATTAAAAACCTCTTCTGTCGGCGCAATTGCAGTCGCCGAATCTGATCCAAATATTGTTTATGTGGGTATGGGCGAACATGCCATCAGGGGCGTTATGTCTTCCTATGGTGACGGTATGTATAAATCCCTGGATGCTGGCAAAACCTGGACTCATCTCGGCCTTGCCGGCACAAAACACATCTCGGGGGTAAAGATCGATCCAAAAAATCCAAACGTCGTGATCGTTGCGGCACAGGGACCTGTTTACGGGCCCTCGGCTGACCGCGGAATTTATAAAACAACAGATGGAGGAAAAAGCTGGAAGAAGACATTATATGTAGATGAAAATTCTGGTTGCGCGGACCTCGCAATGGACATGAACAACCCGAACACGTTATATGCGGCCATGTGGGAACATCGGCGCCAGGCCTGGCAGGTGAAAAGTGGCGGTCCGGGAAGCGGGCTCTACAAATCAACAGATGGTGGTGACACCTGGAACAAGTTAGAAAAAGGCCTTCCAAAAGAATTGGGCAAAATGGGGATCGCTGTATCGGGCGCAAACTCCAACAAATTATACGCTGTCATAGAATCTGATACCGAAAAAGAACAGGGCGGGGTTTTTGTTTCCGCCGATGGCGGGAATTCGTGGAGCCGGAGTAGCAAAGATCATAACACGGTTCACCGGGCCTGGTACTATGTTGAAATTGCTGCCGATCCGCTGAACGAGGAGGTTGTGTACGTTATGAGTTCACCGATGTTGAAGTCGATCGATGGCGGCAAGAATTTCAGTTTCATGAGCACGATGCATGGTGATCATCACAATATGTGGATCAATCCGCGTGACAGTAAAAATATCATCCTGGCTGATGATGGCGGCGCGGTAATTACCTTCAACGGTGGTCAATCCTGGAGCAGCCAGGCAAACCAGCCCACCGCACAGATGTACCGCGTGAATGCGGACAATCTTTTCCCCTACAATGTTTACGGCGGTCAGCAGGATAATACTTCGGTAAAGATCTCTAGTCGCAGCACCTACAATAACAGCATCGATGAACGAGACTGGACCTACTCTGCCGGGGGCGAAAGTGCCTTCCTGGCCTTCGACCCGAATAATCCAAAATACGTAATGGGCGGCAGTTACCAGGGTACCATCGAGGTGCTTGATCAACAAACCATGGAAGGCAGGCCCATTATGCAGAAGCCGTTGCAATACCAATCGCTGCAACCAAAAAACATGCGCTACCGATTCAACTGGAATGCGCCGATCATCTGTTCGCCACACGATCCAAATACTTTTTATCATGGCGGTAATGTCCTTTTCAAAACAACGAACATGGGTAAAACCTGGAAACCTGTTTCTCCTGATCTAACCCGGCACGACAGTACCAAGATGGGCGTCAGCGGAATTCCTTTTACGAATGAAGGTGCCGGTGGCGAAAATTATTGCACCCTTACCTATATCAATGAATCACCTTTGGAAAAAGGAGTGATCTATACCGGAAGCGATGACGGTTTGGTGCAATTAACAAAAGATGGTGGAGCAAGCTGGACAAACATTACGCCATCCGGTCTTGGTGAATGTTTGATAAACAGTATCGAGGTTTCTCCTCATGCAAAAGGCACGGCCTACATCGCTACAAGTCGGTACAAATTCAATGACTTTACACCGGGGTTGTACAAAACCAATGACTACGGTAAAAGCTGGAATAAAATAAACTCGGGCATTGACGGCAACGCGTATACGCGGGTGGTTCGGGAAGATGTTGAAAGAAAAGATTTACTCTATGCAGGTACCGAAACCGGCCTGTATATTTCATACAACGGAGGAGCAAAATGGAACCCCTTCCAACTCAACCTGCCGGTTACGCCCATTACTGATCTCAAGTTGCACCAGGGTGACCTCATCGCTGCAACAGGAGGTCGTTCGTTCTGGATCCTGGATGACATTGGCCTGTTACGCCAATATGATGCTTCCATGAAAGCAAGCGGCCTGGCTTTGTATAAGCCCGAAGATACCTACCGCGTGTCGGGCAGTAGCCAACTGGATCGCGTAGTAAAAGAAGATCCAATTGGTCCCGCTCCAACGGGGACTGCGGGAATGAATCCGGCGACCGGCGTTGTCCTTTATTATGACTTGCCGGCAAAACTGGATTCGGCTGCAGAGCTCACGCTCGAGATCCTTGATGCGCAAAATAACCTCGTGCGGAAATACACGAACAAGGCCAATGAAAAATTCAGCAGTTACCCGGGAGGTCCTGGCGCTGAGCCAGTTTTAAATGCGAATGCAGGACTAAACAGGTTTGTTTGGGACTTGCGCTACACAACGCTTCCCGGCGTAACCGGTGTGTATATTGAGGGCAGCTATCGCGGTCACCGCGCCGCACCAGGAACATATACAGCGAGACTGAAAATGGGAAGCCAGGAAAAAACAGTGTCTTTTCTCGTGAAATCGGATCCACGCATCACCGCGACCGCTGCGGAATACACGCTACAACACCAGACCCTGACAGCCATTGAAAAAGGGGTACAGGAAATTCACCTTGCCGTGACGGGAATTCGCAAGGCGAGAGAACAGATCAATTATCTCGTGAATCTACTGGATGATGACAAGAACATGAAGATGGTGGCAGATTCAGGGAAAGCCGTGGTAAAACTCATACAGGATTGGGAAGAAAAACTGGTACAGCATCGTTCACAATCTTATGACGACATCATCAATTTCGAGAACAAACTCAGCGCTGATTATATTTTTCTCCGCGGAGAAACGGATGTCAATACGCCGCATGTAACCGACGGCCAACTGGAAGTATTAGAAGAGTTGAATGACAAATGGGCGATCTTGAAAAAAGAGCTGCAATCCATTACAGAGGGCCACATCAAAAACTTCAACAAGTTATGTGCTGACAAAAAACTGGAGAAGATCACGGTGATGAATTAATTAAATTAAGTAGGTAGTTTTTCGCGCCTGCATTACCAACTTGTTCAAAAAAAAAAGGCCATCACGAACGCGATGGTCTTTTTTATCGTTCAACGGACCAGGTTGAAATATGCTGGTTTTGAGGCAAGCTTTTTGACAGTGCTAATTGCCCTGTTCAGGGCAATTCTCCACAAAAATTAATGTTCTACAGTATGAAAGAAACAACACGAATCAAAGAACTGGTTGATGACCTCTACGATGGTCATCCCTGGCTCGACGTCACAATCCTCAACACGCTTCGCCCACTTTCCGCGACCCAGGCAGCTAAAAAAATCCAAGGGAACTGGAACTCGATCTGGGAAATTTTAAATCACCTCGTGGCCTGGCGCTTTGCTGTTTTGGAACGTGTGAAAGGCCACACCTTAAATTCACCTGCTGATAATTTTTTCCACCCCATCACTGATTTTTCGGATAAAGCCTGGCAAGAAACACTCGCGAAACTTGAGGCTTCGCAGGAGGCCTGGAGAAACTTCCTGGATAATTTTAATGAAGCAGATTTTGAAGCAACGTATCCCTCAAACAACCTGTCCTATTATAAACACATTCACGGGATCATCCAACACGATGCTTATCACCTGGGACAAATTGTACTGCTTGCAAAGGCCGGATAAATTTAATCCCGCTATCTTGTGGGTGAACACCTAATTATAAAAAAATCAAGCCTGCGTGCATTCAACTTATTATATGCATTCAATACTGACCAAAAGTTTGATCGCCAGCTACAGCATCCTCATCGACGCCCTGCCCGAGCGGGTTTGGGAGGTGCTCGTCACCCCAAAGTTTATCAAGCAGTGGGATGATCTGCCCTTGCATTTTCAGGAAGAAAATTTACATCATGGAACGATCATTGAATGGCCGGGCTATTCGCGGTTGTCTGTGGTAACCTGCGAGCCAAATAAGCTTTTGAAGATGTTGTTGTATGATCCTACCTGGCCAGAGCCGCAGGGTTTTTACACGGTCGCATACACCTACACGCTAGCCGAGGAAAACAGCCAGACCGTATTAAAACTTTCCATTGGAGATTTTGCTCAATTGCAGGATGGCACTAAATACCACGAGGCCTCGATTAGCTTTGCCAATACGGCTACGCTTAAAATTAAAGAACTCGCAGAAAGCTAACCTTAGTAATTAAATGGTTTTGAAATTTGCATCCTCGATGAAGGGCTGCGTGTAAATGCGCTTGCCGGTCGCTTTAAAGATGGCATTGGCAACCGCACCACCAGTCGGTGGAAGTGCCGGTTCACCCAGCCCGGTCGGATCTATTCCATTGTCGATAAAATGTGTTTCAACTTCAGGAATTTCCTGCATACGGATAAGGCGATAAGTATTGAAGTTTTTCTGTTCTGCCGCGCCGTTTTTAAAAGACAGTTTACTGTACATCGCATGACCCAATCCATCAACGATCCCTCCCATTACCTGTTGTTTTGCCCCGCTTAGATTAATTACCTGTCCACAGTCTGACACGGCCGTGATTTTCTGCACGACCGGCTTACCTGCCTGCATTAGTACATTACAAACCTGCGCCACATAGGAGCGATGAGAAAAATACACACTGAAGCCCTGCGACACACCCGGAAGCTTACCCCACCCTGCTTTTTCCGCTGCTGTTTTTATCACGGTGATCATGCGGTTAATATCATATTTGATTTCACCAACCGGTGCTGCCTTTGCTTTTTCCAATAATTCCAGCCGGAATTGTACCGGGTCTTTTTTTGCAGCTTCGGCAACCTCATCGAGGAAGGCCTGTTCTGCAAACCCAAGAAAATTGGTGATCGGCGCCCGCCATGGACCGGTAGTTATGGCTGACTTATGTTCAATGCAATCGATCAAGAGGTTAGGTACTGCTCCCGACGGGAAATTATCCTCACGGGTAGGATTACCCGCATTTATCCCAACGCCCCGACATTTGTATCCAACCAGGTTTCCGGCCGCGTCCAGCGCCGCTTCAAAGCGGTAGCGAACAGCAGGGCGATAACTGCCGCCCGACATATCGTCTTCCCTTGACCAAATAACTTTTACCGGCGCGTTGATCAGTTTTGAAAGTTCTGCAGCTTCCACAACGTAATCAAACTTCAGGCGGCGACCGAAGCCACCACCGAGCCTCGTAATTTCGAGCGTGATCCTATCTTCAGGAATGTTGAGCAACTTCGCTGTCGCGGTCTGGGCACTGGCCGGTGTTTGCGTAGGCCCAATCAACTCGACTCCATCCTCACGCACATGAGCGAAAAAGTTCATCGGCTCCATAGGTGCGTGGGCAATGAATGGACATTGATAATCGCGTTTGATCGTTTTGGCCGCACCTGCGAAGGCGGCATCCACATCTCCGTTTTTGCGACGCACAGTTGCAGTCCCCGTATCAAGCAATGATTTGAATAGCGCATCATGGTCAGCTGTACTTTCTACCGCCCCATCTGGTTCATAGATTATTTTCACCGCCTTACGTGCCTTCGCCACTTCCCAGGTTGACTTGCCAACGATGGCGACATTGTTTTGGAAGACGACAACATCTACGATACCCGGCATTGCTTTAGCCGCTGCACTGTCAACGGATTTTATTTTTGTTCCAAACGCTTCAGGTCGTTGGATCATGGCAAACAACATTCCCGGGCGGTAAAAGTCCATCCCGAATAAAGGTTTGCCTGTGATAATACTTTTGTTCGCAACATTTTTGATCGCCGTTCCAATCAGCTTGAAATCTTTCGCGTTTTTGAACTTCACTTCTTTCGGCACGGGCAACGCGGCTGCGGCCTCGGCGAGTTCACCATAGCCGAGTTGCTTTCCCGAGCTATGTGTGACCACGCTGTTTGCGGCCGTACATTCTTCTGCAGGAACATTCCATTTTTTTGCTGCCGCCTGTATCAACATAAAGCGGGCGGTCGCGCCGGCCGTACGCAATTTGTTCCAGGAATGCGGCACCGCACCACTACCACCGGTAAGTTGCCTGTCAAAGCCTTTTGTATCCAGCGGTGCTTGTATCACTTTCACTTTTGTCCAGTCCGCATCGAGTTCTTCCGCCACGATCATCGGGAAGGAGGTCATGATATTCTGACCCAATTCAGGATTCGGTGAAGAGATAGTGATCACGCCATCGGTTGAAATGGACAGGTAACTATTGAAGCCCATGGTACCGGCAGGAGGTGCTTTCAACAGTGTAGGCACTTCCGCTTCGCTGCTAAACCAACTAAAACCCAACAATAAACCTCCTCCTGCTAGCGAGGATAATTTCAGGAAGTCTCTTCTGCTGGTGGTATGTTGTGTTGACATAGATTAGATTTTTGTGCCGGCTAATTTGATGGCTTCATGAATGCGATGGTAGGCCCCGCATCGGCAAATATTTCCGTTCATCGCGGCAGCGATTTCCTTGTCGGCGGGGTGAGCATTCTTTTTTAGTAAGGCAGCGGCGGTCATGATCTGGCCGGCCTGGCAATACCCGCACTGCGGCACATCCACTTCGTCCCAGGCAGCCTGCACCGGGTGGTCACCAAGTTCTGACAAGCCTTCAATGGTAGTTACCGCCGAAGTTTTGATGGCGGATACTGGCAGCACGCAAGACTTCACGGCAGCGCCATTCAGGTGCACGGTACAAGCACCACATTGTGCAACACCACATCCGTATTTTGTACCGAGCAGGCCAAGGTGATCTCGCAAAACCCAAAGAAGCGGAGTATCTGCAGCCACATCGGCTGTGTGTTGTTTACCGTTGATAAGGAGATTGTAGGCAGGCATAGGAAGAAGTTTTGTGTGGCTAAAAGTAAGCTATTACTGCCGCAAATTTCAATCATTCGAAAAGCGAAGAATAAGGAATGGTGACTGGACCAGGAAGCGAGAATAGTACAGAAGAGAATGGCGAAAGCTTCATTTAAAAACCTTCGGTCGATCTAATTATGCATATGCACCGGGCTCATTTTGTTGGGCTATAATTTTTTTGCGCAGGGAATTAAAAAAGCGGGACCGGGCTTTCTCCCCGACGGTACTGATCTGGGTTGATTTCTGGATGGCGTTTTCGAAAGTCTCCATGGTAAAGTCATTAAATTCCTCATCCCGCGTAAACATAAAATTGATGAGGTTATGGTTGATGTAGGTGATCTTACCGGTTCCAATTTTAGCAAGGACACAATTTTCGCCCGTGATCACATCATTGTAAAACATGCGGAACGGGGCGGCCTGGGCCGAAGGCGACTGGCCATAGCTAAAACGGTATCCGAGTTCTGCCTGCTTTTCGAAATGCGCCACAAACGCCAGCAGTTGCTCGTAGAGATCGGTCATATCAGTTTTCGTTTCAAAGACCATGGTATCACGATAGAAACCAATATGGCGCAACACGCTATTGATGATATCACTACCCCAGATCTCTGTGGAAGGCAACCTGTCAAAACTTGCCTGCACCTTCTTACCCAATTTATTGTAAGCAGGGTCAACCTGGGCAGCGGAAAATTTTGCGTCTTTCATGTCTGGTAAATTCAAGAGACTTTTCTGGTAGTAAAAAAAAGTGAAGGAAGCCAGCTGCGGAAACTGGAAATAAACAAAGGGGGGAATATCGTTTGGCAGCATGTACAGGTGTGCGTTATCAAATCCGCTGATGAACTCTAACTGTTGCAACATACTGGTGAGGTACTGTTCCAGGAAATTTCCCTGCGGGTAGGTCAGCTTTGCGGAAAAAATGTAGTTGCCTGACTGCTGGTGCAGGAATTTATCGAGCGAGATTTTGAAACGCCCGCTTAATCTCTGGAGGTCTTCGAAACTCAGCATCTTTTCCCCGCGCATGCGGCGGTACGCACTGTCCCTGCTTACCTCCAACACTCCTGCTACCTCATCTGCCACCGACAGGTGTGCAGGCAACAATTCTTTTATCTGCTTAAAAAACAGCAGCTGCATATTGTTTTTGTCCATGCGGTTGAAAAATTTAGGGCGCCAGGGTGAAGTGCTATTAAAAGCTAAATGCTGATTTCAATGCTTACGTGATCTTTTGTTTGCGGCGATGGATCTCATCCCGAAGGCAATTAAAAAAACGCTTTCTTTCTCTTTCATCACGGGTACTGATAAGCGTAGATTTCTGCATCAGGTTATTCAGGTTCGTAAACATGGCCTCGTTAAAAAGCTTATCGCGGGTGCCCATAAAATGCATAAAACTATGATTGATGAAAGTTACCTGTACATCTCCCAGTTCGGCCAATAAAGTATTGTCGCCTAAGATCAGTTCATTATTAAAGAGCCGGTATTCTGCGGCATTAGCCCCGGTCGCTTCATCGATCTGAAATTTACAACCAAGCTCCGCTTCTTTTTCAATATGCGTTACGAGGCGCTCGAGTTGCTCGAACAGGATGAGTGCCTGTTCGGTTGAAATGATGCCACCAGCTTCATGATAATATTCTATCTGGCGAATGGTTGTATTGATGCCTTCGGTATTCCAGATTTCGGTGGTTGGGATGGAATTATAAATACGCACGATTTGCGACCCGATGTTAAAATGCTCTTTGAAACCCGGGTAATCGAAGGAAAACTTAACACCTGTTTCGCCCCGAAATCCCAGGTAACAGCGCATCCATACAAAAAACTTGAAAGCGGCGAGTTCAGGAATTTGAAAATGAATATTAAAAGGAAGATCCTTCAACAGGAAATAAATGTGTTTCTTTTCAAAGCTGCTGATGTAGGTGTATTGCCGCAATACTTCGTTCAGCCATTGGTCGAAACCAAAATCCGCCTGGTTGCCAAGGCGGCCGTTGAAAATAAACGCATCGTTCTGCAGGTTGAGAAACTGGTCGAGTGAAACTTTAAAATGCATGCAGAGTTTCCTGATCTCTTCAAAACTAATGGGCTTCTCCGCCCGGATGCGCCGGTAGGCGCTATCATTGCTGATATCTAATAATTCGGCGACCTCATCAACGATGGAGATGTGCGGGGAAACCTTCCCCTTGAGGTGTTGAAAGAAAAGTTGCTGGGCGCTGGCTGTATCCATTCACAGATTTTTTAGTAAACACTTGCTTTCAAAAGGCAATGTTTGTGAACGATTACTAAGATAACCAAACAAATTTGCAAAAATTGCAATATTTACCGGGCAGTATTATCGATTTCAGTTGATCAGTAAATCCCGCCACTGGCGGAACCAATTGGCCAATTACTGATTATGGATTGCATAGCCTGTTTTATATTTTTGAAAGAACAAACTCAGTTCTTTATGTTTTCCCTCTCCAGCAACACCCTGCATTATTTACCGGCGAATGACCAGGTCCGCAACCAAAAGCCTGGCGGTCAGAATCATCGTTTAACCTGGGAGGGTTCCCCGCGATTGCGTGTTGCTTTCTGTGCAATTGTCTTTCTGATGATGCCCGCAATGCTCAGCTCTCAACAGGCACAATGGATGTATAAGATCGCACGCGATGGAAAACAAATTGGTTGGATGAAGTTGCAGAAAACTGATTCTGCCAACAGGATGATGTTGTCACTGAATTCAGAAGTTAAGACCCGTTTTGTCTTCGATATAGCGATCGATGTAACCGACCTGGCAACTTTCGAGGAAGGCAAGCTGGTTCATTCTGCGACCATTCGCAGAACAAATAATCGGACCAAGCTTGATAAACAGACCCGGCGACTCGGAACCAAATATGAGATCAGCCAGGAAGGTAAAACTCGCCTGCAAAGTTTCCCCGTGATCCATGCTAACCTGTTGAGCATGTATTTTTTTGAACCTGCAGGTCTGCAGGAAATTTATTCAGACATGCATGAAAGGTTTATCCCGGTTAAACGAATAAAGGATGGCAGCTACGAAGTAAAATTCCCGGATGGCAACAGCAATGTTTTTTTCTACGCGGGTGGACTGTGTACCCGAATAAAGATCAAACACTCTTTTTACACGGCTGAGATCCTTTTGAATACAAAAGGCTAGGCCAACATTCCCTTATCAATCATACAAACAATTGTAAGCACATGAACATCTTTCTAACAGGCGCAACAGGTTATGTGGGGCACGAACTTGCCCTGGCCCTGGCCCGGAAGGGAGACATGGTGCACATACTGGCCAGGGATCTGAGCTCACCGAATATTCCGCGGCACGAGAATATTTTGGTATTCAAAGGGGATATCACAGATCGAAACTCGATTCATGTGGCGATGTCGGACTGTGCACAGGTTTACCATATTGCGGCGCTGGTAAAAATATTTGATAAGCATCGGTCAGCTTTTTATAAGATGAATGTCGATGGCACCAATAACGTGCTCGCCGAAGCAATCGAATGTGGTGCTACAAAATTTGTATTTACGAGTACCTGTGGTGTGATAGGCAATTCGGTCACTGTTCCAAAATCGGAAAATGACCCACGTACAACTGGTTTTAATAACGAATATGAATTCACAAAATCGCTTGCAGAAGACCTGGTAAAAGAATACAGTACGAAAGGGATATCAACTGTTATCGTTGCCTTGTCAAAAGTCTTTGGTCCAGGTATCAATACACATCCGATAACCGTAAACAAGGTGATCAAACGCTTTCTGAACGGCAGGCCAACGTTTATCCCCGCCCCGGGCAGTTATGTTTCCAATTATTGTTTTATAAAAGATGTGGTGGCCGGGCATCAACTTGCCATGGCCCATGGCAGAACCGGTGAAAAGTATATCCTGGGTGGTGAGAATATTTGTTACCGCGACCTTTTTACTAAGATCCGTGCCCTGAGCGGCACCAAAGCACTGCTCCTTGAAACCCCGCGTATACTTGTGCAACTGTGGACGGTTCTTCAATGGATCCGTTATAAACTTACTGGCAAAGAACCCTTAGCAACACTGAGTGGCGTAAAGCACATTTTTTGCAATAAAATGTTTACCAGTGAAAAAGCCATACGTGAGTTGCACTATCACCTCACCCCACTAGGGGAAGCATTGAATGAGACCATCAGGTATTTAAATAACGACCCTAATGAATAACAACCTCTATTGCTTGATCACCGGCGCCAGTGAAGGATTTGGGCGGGCGCTTGCGCTTGAATGTGCTTCCCGAAAGATGAACCTCGTGCTGGTTGCACTGGCAGGGCCCGAACTCAATTTCCTTGCAGATTTTATCAGGAGAAATTATGAGGTTGAAGTTGTAGCGCTGGCAGCTGATCTCTGCAGTGAAGAGCAATGCAACCAGTTATACCAAACAATTTGTGACCGCAATTTACCGGTGAACATGTTGATCAACAATGCGGGCCTGGGAAGCACCATGTTATTCGGCGAAGGGAACATTGCTTTCTACCAGAAACAGGTGCAGTTAAATGTGATGGCTACTACCCTGCTTACGCGTCTTTTTCTCGAAATCCTGAAAGCAAATGCGCCTTCTTACATTTTGAACGTCGGCAGTTTGTCCTGCTTCTTTGCCTTGCCAAAAAAACAGGTCTATGGCGCTACCAAATCTTTTATTTACTCGTTTTCAAGAAGCCTTTGTGCTGAGTTGAAAGAAGATCGTGTACACGTGAGTGTTATCTGTCCCGGCGGTATGAATACAAATAATTCTGTCACCTTACTTGCCCGGTCTTCCGGCTTTATTTCCAGGATGTCCATCATGAACCCGGAGGAAGTTGCGGGCATTGCAATCTCCGGCTTGCTCAGCCGCAAGGAAGTGATACTTTCAGGTCGTTTGAACAGAACCTTTCTTTTGCTGAACGCCCTTCTTCCCGGCTGTATCAAGAATATGATCACCAACCGGCACATGAGGAATCTTGCTTCCGTAACGTCACCTGGTACAAATCAATCATCCCTGCACCTGGTGCAGAAACTCAACCTGGCCCGCCAGTAAAATTTAAAAGGAAGAAATTTAAAAAATGAAAAGCGCGTGTGAACCCTGGCAATTACGCAATGAAAAATATGATTGTATCAAGAAAGAAAAAGAAGGAGCATTTCGAAAATTATTCCACGTGTACCTGTTTCCTGGTGACGGCGCCTTCGCGGGCCTCGGGTAAAAACTTTCTTTCGAAAACGAGGTAACCATTGCCCTTTTCACAAACGTGTACTTTAAGGTCTTCCACGCTATATGGGTTGCCGTCGGGAATATCGGCAATATTTGAATACTTGATGTTGTGCCCGTCAACAATGATGACACAACCGCTTCCAATAGCTTCCATTTTGTTGCCATCGGTGATCAACATGCCAGTATCTTCTCCAAGCCCGATACCTATACAGGATGGATTGGTAGCGATCGCCTGTGTAAGACGTCCGAAGCGGCCACGCTTCTCAAAATGGCTATCGAAAATAACATCGTCCATAAAACCAAGCCCGGTAGTGATCTTCACTTCTCCTTTAAGATGCGCTCTCGCTGCGTTGCCTTCATAGATCATGGTATTGCTCATGGCCATGGCACCGGCGCTGGTGCCTGCTACTACAAACCCTGGCTCATCATGATAACGTGCAAGTACGGTACGAAGAAATTGCGTACCACCAAAAGTAGTGGAGAGGCGTAATTGGTTACCACCACTAAACATAATCGTGTTACAGAGGCGAAGACGCTCAAGGTATTCCTCGCTGGTCGCATCCGCCCGGTTACGAATGTGCATCACGTTTACATCCGTGCACCCGATCTTGCCGAAGGCATCTAAATAATTTTCACCTACTTCGTAGGGAATGGTTGACGCAGTGGTAACGACTTCGATTTTAGCAGTGGGGCCGCCGCTTTCAGAAACGATGCGATGCAGAATTCCTAATTCAATAAAATTGAGATTACTCAGTTTTTGAAGTTCGCCTTTGTCCGGATCAGTGCCTTTATCTTCAGCACCGCCGATAGCAATGAGTTTACCCTTCGGGTTTTGCATGCATGTTTATTTAAGTCTGCAGTGGAAACGCCAATGTCCTTCCTATTATTTCCTTTCTCCACTGCTAAAAATAATGGGGCAGTACAAAAATAACGCATTGAAATGAAGGGGCTTGTATCACTTGCTTATTTTTTCGGCTTCCTTTTTTTAATTAACTTCCGATTTACGTCAAACATTTACCAAGAGAATGACGGCTGATTAAAAGTTATCAAACTGCTGAACAACCAACTCTTTCCTCGGTTAAACCTTAAATCATAATCAATTCAAGAACGAATGAAAATTAGTGACATTAAAGTGCTCAGGGGGCCTAATTACTGGAGTGTGAACAGGACCAAATTAATCCAGATGACCCTCGACCTGGAAGATATGGAGGAGAAACCGAGTAATAAGATCGACGGGTTTAAAGACAGGCTGGAAGCGATGTTTCCGTCAATGTACGAGCACCGCTGCAGCGTTGGCGAACCGGGTGGATTTTTTGAACGCGTGGAAGAAGGAACCTGGATGGGACATGTTATTGAGCATGTGGCACTTGAAATGCAAACCCTTGCGGGGATGGATACCGGCTTTGGACGCACCCGGGGCACAGGACAGCCGGGTGAGTATTTTGTGGTGTTCAGCTATATGGAAGAAGATGCGGGCATTTATGCGGCCCGTGCCGCGACGCGGTTGGTGCAAGCCCTTGCCGATAATGTTCCGTATAGTATGGACGAGGATATTCTGAAGTTGCGGGAGATCCGCGAAGACACCCGCCTTGGCCCCAGCACTGGCTGTATCGTTGACGAGGCCGCGAAACGAAACATACCGTTTATTCGCCTTAATCGCCACAGCCTGGTACAACTTGGATATGGCATCAACCAGAAAAGAATCCGGGCCACCATTGCTTCTACAACTTCCAACATTGCCGTCGACATCGCCTGCGACAAAGAAGAAACAAAAAATTTACTCGGCGCCGCGGAAATACCGGTGCCCAAGGGGGTCATCATTCGTTCCGAAGAAGGACTGCGGGAAGCTGTATCATCTGTTGGCTACCCAATGGTATTAAAACCCGTTGATGGCAATCATGGTAAAGGTGCCACTACTAATATTACCACCTGGGAACAGGCCGTTAAAGCGCTCGAAGCTGCGCAGGTATATGGCCGGAGCATCATCTGTGAACGTTTTATTACCGGGTTTGATTTTCGGGTTTTGGTGATCGATAACAAATTTATTTGCGCCGCATTGCGTACACCCGCTGCCGTTACCGGTGACGGTGAACACAATATCCAGTGGCTGGTAGATGAAACCAACAAGGATCCACGGCGTGGCTTTGGCCATGAAAAAGTACTCACCAGCATCAAGCTCGATGACTTTAGTAACAAAATGCTCGAAGAACTTGGATACACGCTCGAAAGCATACCGCCGAAGGGTGAACTGGTATTGCTAAAACCAACGGCGAACTTGTCTACCGGCGGTACGTCCGCCGACGTCACCGACGAAGTGCATCCCGCCAATATTTTTATGTGTGAACGCATCTCGAAGATCATTGGCCTGGACATTTGTGGCATTGACATTATGGCCCCTGACTTACGGTTACCCATAAATGAAAATGGCGGTGCCGTCCTGGAAGTAAATGCCGCGCCAGGTTTCCGGATGCATATTGAACCGGCAGTAGGTATTGCCCGCAACGTCGCCGAACCGGTGATCGATATGTTGTTTCCAAAAGGAAGCGCCGGAAGAATTCCCATCATTGCTATAACCGGCACGAATGGGAAAACAACCACTACGCGACTTACGGCGCATATTGCTAAAAGTGCCGGCTATAAAGTTGGCTATACCACCAGCGATGGCGTTTACATCCAGAACCAGTTGATGATGAAAGGCGATTGCACGGGGCCGGTGAGTTCAACTTTCGTATTGCGTGATCCAACGGTTGATTTTGCGGTACTTGAATGTGCCCGCGGAGGAATCTTAAAAAGTGGCCTTGCTTTTCAAAACTGTGATATCGCCATCGTTACGAATATCAGCACCGATCACATCGGCCTCGGTGGCATTGATACCGTGGAGCAAATGGCCAAGGTAAAAGCTGTAGTAGCGGAAAGCGTATTTGATCATGGCTATGCGATCCTAAACGCGGATGACGACCTGGTGTACAAAATGAAGAATAGTCTTGATTGCAATATTGGCCTGTTCAGTATGGATGAACATAGTCCACGCATTCGGGAGCATTGCAAAAAAGGCGGATTAGCGAGCGTTTATGAAAATGGATATGTCACCATTATGAAGGGCACCTGGAAAATCAGGATCCATAAGGTGGCCGATATTCCAATCACCTACGGTGGAAAGGCTACGCACAACATTATGAATACTTTGCCGGCCATCCTTGCAACCTATCTATACCGTAACATAAAGGTGGATGATATTAAGGGTGCGCTCGAAAGCTTTATCCCCTCCCCGACCCAAACGCCTGGCAGGTTAAACCTGTTTAAGTTTAAGCAGTTTGAGTTTTTGGTTGACTTTGCACACAACCAGGCCGGCCTGCTCTTGCTGGGCGATTTCGTCAGCAAAATGGAAGGTTATCCAAAAGTTGGTATCATCAGCGGCACCGGTGACCGCAGGGATGAAGACATTCGCGATATTGGCCGAATTTCCGCCCGCTTTTTCGATGAGATCATAATTCGCCAGGACAAACATTTGAGGGGCAGAACCGCGGAAGAGATTGTACAATTGTTGGTTAGCGGCATCGCCGAAACACAGACCAAGCAAATTCCCGTTGAAATAATTTACAATGAGAAAGAGGCCATTATGCATGCCTTTAAAAATGCAAAACCAGGCTCCCTGATCACCATCATGTGCGACGTGGTGGCTGAAGCACTGGAAATGATCCGCACGTTGAAGGAACAGGAGGACAGCGAAGCTTAAAAATCGCAAAGTTTCATACCAGTTAAATCTTTAATGTATCCGGAATTTTAAAAATGATTTTGGGAGTTTTGCCATCATCCCCTAAATTTGCAGTCCCAATTAACAATTGGGAAAAATGATTGGGTTATTGTGTAATGGTAGCACTACAGATTTTGATTCTGTCTGTCTAGGTTCGAATCCTGGTAACCCAACATCAAGACTCAAAGGCAATCTTTAAAAAAGGTTGCCTTTCTTATTTTAAACCCTGCCCTGTCACTCCCTTTTACCCGAAAACTTCTATCCACGGATCGTATTTAAAAAAATTTCAAGATCTTCCACGGATGAAAAAAAATCTCGTGCTCGCTGGATTTATTCTTGCAAAATTTATTCTCCAATATTTACTGATCAGCCCCGAGTACGATCTGCAGCGCGACGAATATTTACACCTTGACCAGGGAAGTCACCTGGCCTGGGGATATATTTCGGTTCCCCCGGTTTCTTCCTGGATCGCCTACCTGATCCAGTTATTGGGCAATGGTTTTTTCTGGGTGAAATTTTTTCCGGCACTTTTTGGCGCATTGACGATCCTGGTTGTATGGAAAACCATCGAAGCACTGAAGGGAGATCTTTTTGCATTAAGTCTTGGTGCACTTGCCATATTGGTCTCTGCCATTCTTCGGATCAATATTTTATTCCAACCCAATTCGCTGGACATTTTCTTTTGGACGCTCGTTTATTATACCGTCGTGCAATTTATCCGCACAGACAAGCCCTCATGGCTATACGCAGCTGGAGTCGCCATTGGCTTTGGGATCCTGAGCAAATACAACATGATCTTTTTGCTTCTCGGCCTCCTGCCGGCTATCATGCTAACAGAACACCGGAAAATTTTTCTAAACAAGCATTTCTACTTCAGTGTAGGAATCGCTGTGCTCATCGTATTGCCTAATTTTCTCTGGCAACTACAAAATAATTTTCCCACTTTTCACCAACTGCAGGAATTAAACACCAGGCAACTGGTGAACGTGAAACGGGCGGATTTTATCAAGGAGCAATTCCTGTTTTTTATCAGCTCTTTGTTTATCCTTATTGCAGCGTTGGTTGGGTTTTTCTCCTACCCGCCTTTTAAAAAATACCGCTTGTTTTTCTACAGTTTTGTTTTCAGTCTTTCCTTATTTATTTACCTGAAAGCAAAAGGTTATTACGCGATCGGGTTATACCCAATTTTGATAGCCTTTGGATCTGTATACCTGGAAGTGTTGCTGGCACGGGGAAAGCGCGTTTACCTGCGGCCTGTTGCCTTGCTGTTAGTGGTCGGCTTGTCGATCAGGTTTATCCAGATCGCTTTTCCATTTGAAAGCCCGGAAAAAGTGCAACAAAACAGCGAGCGATATAAAAGTCTTGGCTTACTTCGATGGGAAGACGGCAAGGAACACAACATGCCACAGGACTTTGCTGACATGCTGGGCTGGCGCGAGCTTGCAATGACGGTAGATAGTGCATACAGTAAAGTGGATGAACAGTCGCAAACGCTGGTATTGTGCGATAATTATGGACAGGCTGGCGCCATCAATTATTACTCGAGGTTTAAAAACATTCGTGCCGTTTCCATGAATGCAGATTACATCAACTGGGTGCCGCTGGACAAACCAATTAGGCATGTCATACTGGTACAGGAAGCGGATGATGATGATCCCGGGCGTCAAAAAGAACTTCCGTTATTTGAATCCATAAAGTTGGTGGGCGAAAATAATAACCCGCTTTCGCGGGAAAACGGGACAAAGGTTTATTTACTAAGCGGGGCAAAGGCGGACATCAATAAAATAATTGAAGGAGATATCAAAGAGAGCCGGTATTGACGAATGTTTAAATTGCCTGTCACTTTCTCTAAAGCTTTCAAAACGTTGACGAGGGAAATGATTCAAGCGGCCGTCGATACTAAGCGGCTTAAAATTTCCATGCTTGTGAGCACGTTCGTAATCAACGACATTTCCTTATATTCATACCCATATTTCCTACTGAACGGAAGAAAAAATAATAACGAATGCTGCGTCGAAATGCCATAAAAAATATCATGCTCGCATCGGGTAGCCTGGTCACACTTCCCTGGTGGATGAGTTGTAATACTCCCGGTAAATCAGCGCTTCACCAATCTTCATTTTCACCTGGAGAACAAGAAATTTTAGCCAGCATCACCGACACCATTATTCCCGCAGGCAACGCCATTGGCGCGTTAACGATGGAAGTCGATAAATTTCTTCAGAAACTTTTTGACGATTGTTATGAAAAGCCGGTGCAGGACAATATTAAGCTGCAATTGAAAGCATTGGATGCTGCCGCCGAAACAGCCCATGGAAAAGACTTTCATAAATGCAGCCAGCAAGAGCGGGAACAGTTATTCGCTGCTTTTGCAGGGTCTAATGACCAGGCAAAAAAAGATTTTTTTAACTTACTCAGAACAGAAACCATCCGCGGCTTCACTACCTCGAAGGAAGTAATGGTCACTTATAACAACTACAAAATTGCACCAGGACACTACCACGGTTGTGTGTCTATAAAAGCCTAAACACTATGCCGGGGGATTCAGCAAAAAACAGGACGTACGATGCTATTGTGATTGGGTCCGGCGCCAGTGGTGGCTGGGCTGCAAAGGAACTGTGCGACCGCGGGTTAAAGACCTTGGTATTAGAACGTGGCCGCGACGTAAAACATGGTGCAGATTATTCAACTGCGTCTAAGGGTCCCTGGGAGTTTGATCACCGTGGTACAGTTTCTCTTGAACAACGCATGAACTACCAGGGCATCCGGGCACCGCGGGAAGAAACTTTGCCCTTTCTTTTAAAGGACGACGAACAACCTTTCATCCAGGAAAAACCGTTTCGTTGGGTGCGAGGCTACCACATGGGTGGCAAATCGCTGATGTGGGCCCGGCAAACGCAGCGCTGGAGTGATTATGATTTTGAAGGTCCTGCCCGCGATGGATTCGCGGTAGACTGGCCCATTCGCTATAAAGACATTGAAGCCTGGTATGCGCACGTGGAAAAATTTGCGGGCATAGCTGGAAACAAAGACGGTATCGCAGAACTGCCCGACAGTATTGTAATGCCAGGTTTCGAGATGAGTTGCATTGAACAGTATTTTAAAGAAAGCCTGGCAAAAAATTTCCCGGAACGTCACCTTATACAAGCCCGTTGTGCACACGTTACAGATCCCCAGGAGATTCACCTGCAACAAGGTCGCAGTAAATGCCAGAACCAAAACATGTGCAACCGGGGTTGTGTGTACGGGGGATATTTTAGCAGCAATGCCTCTACCCTGCCCTGGGCAGTGAAAACCGGCCATGCTACGATCCGCCCTCATTCAGTTGTACATTCCATCATTTTTGATGATCAAAAAAACAAAGCAACAGGTGTACGAATCGTCGACGCGGCGAGCAAGGACCTGCTTGAGTTCTATGCTGACCTTATTTTCGTAAATGCGTCAACGCTTAATAGCAACGCGATACTTTTAAACTCAACTTCCAAAAGATTCCCGGCAGGTTTGGGTAACGATTCCGGCCTGCTCGGAAAGTATATTTCGTGGCATAACTACCGCGGGAAAGGAAGTGCCCAGTTTGAAGGATTCAAAGATAAAAACACTGATGGGCGGAACCCGAGCAATGCCTACATTCCCCGGTTTCGAAATGTCAGGAAACAGGAAACAGATTTTTTGCGGGGCTACGCAATCGGCATTGGTGGTGGAAGGGGTAATGTTTCCAATCAGGACCTGATGGGCGATGCATTGCGGGAAAGCTTATTGCATCCCCAGCCGGGTAACTGGAACCTCGGAAGCTGGATGATGGGAGAATGTGTTCCGCTGGAAAAAAATCATGTTCGACTTCACAACGACCTAAAAGACAAATACGGGATTCCCCAATTGATCGTTTCCTGCGAGTGGAGCGAGAACGATGATAAAATGGTGGCCGACTACATCGCTCAATCGACAGAGATGTTTGATAAAGCCGGTTTCATCAATATCAAGGTTGAGGATACCAAATCACCTCCCGGTTCCGACATCCATGAGATGGGCGGAATACGAATGGGTAACGATCCAAAAACTTCTTTGCTAAATAAATGGAACCAACTGCACAACTGCAAAAATGTGGTAGTGACAGATGGCGCCTGCATGACTTCCACCGGCACGCAAAACCCGACGCTTACTTTTATGGCGCTCACCGCCCGGGCTGTGGACCATGCGGTCGATGAACTTAAAAAAAACAAATCTTAAGATAACAATCACGCTTACACGAAAACAAACCATGTATATGATCCGGAAGATTCTACCGATGTTACTCCTGCTTGCAATAGTTACGGAAATTGTTGTTGCACAAAAACCATTGTTTACTGCACCACTCGGTGTCCAGGCTTACACTTTTAGAAAAAGCTTTCCGCTGGATGTGGCTAAAACATTGGACACGATCAAAATGATGGGCTTTACAGAATTGGAAGGAGGCAGCGGTAAATTGTCATCGGAAGCTTTTAGGAAACTGTGTGATGAACGCGGTATCAGCATCCCCTCTACCGGCGCTTCTTATGAATACCTGGTTAAATACCCTGACTCGGTTGCCTATAAAGCGAAGATCCTTGGATCGAACTACGTCATGTGTGCCTGGATTCCCCACGACAAGGGGGTGCTTACGTTGGCAAATGCCCAACAAGCGGTAGAAGACTTTAATCGTGCAGGGAAAATTTTAAAAGACAATGGATTAACATTTTGCTATCATGCGCATGGCTATGAATTTCAGCCGCACGAAAACGGAACCCTGCTCGATTATATCATCACCAAAACCAACCCGGAATATGTGTCCTTTCAAATGGACATCATGTGGATCTACTTTGGCGGCGGTGATCCTGTCGGGTTGCTAAAAAAATATGGTTCCCGCTGGAAAACGATGCACCTGAAAGACCTCCGGAAAGGAACAGCAAAAGACCTCACGGGGCTTACCTCCCCGGAAAATGATGTACCGCTTGGCACGGGCGAACTTGACATTCCCGCCATTTTACGGCAAGCGAAGAAAACCGGTATCAAACATTATTTCATCGAAGATGAGAGCAGTAATGTAATGGAACAGGTTCCACAAAGTATCCGCTATTTAAAGTCGCTTAAAAACTGACCTTCAATCCTGCCGGCCGGCAGAATTTTGTGATTTAAGAATATTAGCGAAGAGGGATAAACGTAATCAGGTAATTGTTACTGGTTCGGGTTGATGCCTTTCTTTTGCCAAGGTTTCTTTATTCTTATCTAGTTCCGAAAGATGGCGTGATTCACCCGGCGCTGTCCCAATACCGCTGGCGTCGTGCAGGTATTTTTGAGCTTTCCAAAAAGCTGTGGCCGTAGGCGAATGAAGCACCTTTTTTTCCAGGCGACCTTCTACCAGGTGGGCATCCCAAATACCTGACTGGTGCCAGTGATGTAAGTGATCCCAGTCGGGACGGTCCACTATCGGGTACCAGCACACGCCCCATAAAGGAATATTCTCCTGCAGGATCGCGGCACTTTCTTTCGCGATATGGGTGATCCACAAAGGACGATCTTCACCCGGGTGACTGGTTTCAGAAAGTACGATGGGGCGCTTGTAACGTTTGTACGCCTGCATAACAAGTTTATTCAACGGAATAAAGCGGGCATCGTTGTCCTCGTTCATCCATTTCAATGTTTCATGCGGAAATTGTACATACTGGTTATTGTAATAATAATTGTAACCAAGAATGTCCAGGTATTCGGGTTTGCCGCGTAGTTCCGGACACATTCTCCCACTTAGCATATCCGTGACCTGGAATTGATGATCGTGTTGCGTTCCCGCCTGGATCACTTCGTCAAAACTGGCTCCGATGGGTGGAACAATGTTGACTAGTGGTTCCGTAGTTAATATTCGAATAGTAGGATCAGCGGCTTTAAGCGCTTCGATTCCTTCTATATAGGCCTTCATGAGCCGATATTTTACCTCCCACCCCTGGCCAACGCAATAGGGTGAAGTCCCACGCACATCGCCGCCGAGCCAGGAAATAAAACTGACCTCATTGATCGGCGTAACGATCAAGGTACCAACCGGGTCAATAGAACGGTAAAATTGTACAAAAGCGGTACACAGAGCGGCAAAGCGACGGGAAAATAACGGATGTAACGGAGTGAGGTCATCGGGAAATCCGAAATGACAAATGTCCCAGACCTGTTGCAAATTTTGTTCCCGCCCATGGCGGATAAGGATTTCTACATCTGTCCAGTCATATTCGTAGGGCGCTTTTTCCACCTGGCTCCACCGGATACCTTCACGGACCGTTTTAATATTGAACATATCCAGGTTTGCGTAGTCTGCATTGCAGTGCTGCAAGTGCTGCGTAGTATTCACCAGGTCAACCCGGTCGCCAAAAGCATTTAGTTTGTCGGTGCACTCAAAACCACCCATCCAAAAACTTTTAAACGGGTTTACAGGCGTGTTAACAGTCTCGACCTTATGGCTGGTTAGTATGTCACTTGTCACGGTATTCGGGCCTAAAATATTCATATACGATTGAAATAAAGAGAATTAAGAAATGCCAGGGGTTGACCCCCGCTCTTCTGCAGCCTATGAAAAATATATGCCAGCCTCAATTTTGAGGCAGTTACCGCTGCACATTGACCGGAGCAACATTTCATGGACCAGCTTTTTCCCCTTCTTTCACGCGCCTGTGGTGGTGTAGCTACTTTTCTATACGGTAAAATTTGGCAGTGTTTTCAAAATAATCTGTTTAAACGTTTCGTTTCCAATGAGTCAAACCACAAGACACTTATCCTACAATCCATTATTATGACAACCTGGAACAAACCTCACCTCATTCCGCAGGAACTGCCATTTTTAGGTAAATGGTCGGCCCGGAAAATCAATGACTGGTACAACAATCTTAACTGGCCAATCGGCTGTAACTATATACCGCAGAACGCCATCAATCAATTAGAAATGTGGCAGGAAGAAAGTTTTTCCCCATTTGTGATCGAGAAGGAATTGTCCTGGGCTGCAGCCCTGGGCTTTAATACCATGCGGGTGTTTTTGCACCACCTTTTATGGGAACAGGATAGCAAAGGGTTCTTAAAACGAATGGAAGACTTTTTGACCATTGCAGATAAGCATGGGATAAAAACAATGTTTGTTTTGTTTGATGGCGTTTGGGATCCGTTTCCGAAGTTGGGTACACAACCGGAGCCTCGTACGCATGTGCATAATTCCGGCTGGGTGCAAAGTCCGGGTTTCGACGTACTGAATGACCCCGGCAAATATGACGACCTCCAGGCATATGTTCAGGGAGTTGTGTCTCATTTTAAAAATGATGAGCGCGTGTTGATCTGGGACATTTTTAATGAGCCCGATAACTTAAATACCGGCAGCTACAAAGACGATACCTACGTAATACACAAAGCCCAGTTGTCGCTTAAGCTGCTGGAAAAATCAATTCAATGGGTACGGGCAATTGACCCGGTTCAGCCCATAACCATGGCTCCCTGGCAGTCTGAATGGAGTGATCATGAGCAGCTTTCAGAAATAGATCAGTTCATGTTTACACATGCGGATATTATTTCCTTCCATTGCTATGAAGCCAGGGAAGGAATGGAAAAAAGGATCATCGAGTTAAAGCGTTACGAACGACCGTTACTCTGCACAGAATATATGGCGCGGCCATTTAACAGTACCTTCCAGGAAATCCTTCCGATCTTCAGAAAACACAATGTCGGCGGGTATAACTGGGGGTTCGTTGCAGGTAAATCGCAAACACATTGCGCCTGGGAATCCTGGGAAAAAGAAAGAACGCCAACAGAACCTGCAAATTGGTTCCATGACATATTGCACCCGGACGGGCAGCCGTATTGTGCGGAAGAAGCAGCCTATCTTACCAGCTTCAACAAAAAATATTCGCTGAAGCGGGAAAACAAAAAACGGGCATAAAAAAATAGAGCAGGTTATCCTGCTCTATTTTTTTTATTGAAATTGTGTTATTTAAATGTACCGGTTAATGATGTTTTCCAGGTACTCCTGTTTACCTGAAATCGTGGCTGGCTCACCGTTAGCAACCGCGAATTCCCGCAGATCTTCGAGCGTCAACTTTCCCTCTTCGAATTCTTTTCCTTTGCCACTATCAAAGCTGGCATAACGATCTATGCGGAATTTCTTGTAATCACTTTTATTCAAAACATTTTCCGCAACGATGAGCGAGCGGGCGAAAGTGTCCATGCCACCGATGTGTGCATAAAACAGGTCAGTCGGATCAGTGGAGTTACGACGGATTTTAGCGTCAAAATTGATTCCACCACCTGCGAAGCCACCGGCTTCTAAAATAACGAGCATGGCCTCAGTCAGCTCATTGATATTATTCGGGAACTGGTCGGTATCCCATCCATTCTGGTAATCACCACGGTTCGCATCAATGCTACCAAGTACGCCTGCATCTGCTGCTACCTGAAGCTCGTGTTGAAATGTATGCCCGGCGAGTGTTGCGTGGTTTACTTCGATGTTGATCTTGAAATCATTCAACAGGTCATACTGGCGTAAGAACCCGATCACTGTTTCGCAATCGTAATCGTACTGGTGTTTGCTTGGCTCGCAAGGTTTTGGCTCGATGAAGAAGGTTCCTTTGAAGCCATTCTTGCGGGCATAATCTTTAGCGGTATGAAGGAATTTTGCAAGATGTTCTTTTTCACGTTTCATGTTTGTATTCAGCAGGCTCATGTAACCTTCACGGCCACCCCAGAAAACATAATTTTCTCCACCAAGTGCAATGGTAGCATCCAGCGCTGCCTTCACCTGCGCGGCACCGTGACTAAGCACATGGAAATCAGGGTTGGTAGATGCCCCATTCATGTAGCGTTTGTTCGAGAATAAGTTTGCAGTGCCCCAAAGCAACTTAACACCACTTGCATCCTGTTTGCTTTTCAGGTAAGCCGTGAGCGCTTGTAAACGATGGTCATTGTCAGCCACATTATCGGTGTAATCAACAACATCCACATCGTGAAAACAATAATAGGGCATGCCCAACTTTGTAATAAATTCAAAGGCTGCATCTGCTTTGTCTTTTGCTCTTTCCACGGCATCTGCTTTCTGGTCCCAGGCATGCAAATGGGTTGGCTCACCAAATGGATCACCACCATTGTTTACGAATGAATGCCAGTAAGCACATGCGAACCGCAGGTACTCTTTCATTGGTTTACCAGCTACAACGCGATTCTCATCGTACCAGCGAAACGCTAATGGGTTATCACTTTCGGCACCCTCAAATTTTATCTGTGGGATACCCTGGAAAAATTCTTTGTTTCCGGTTACTACTGACATATTTTGAAATTTTGATCTTACCCGCGGGTAAGAATGTTAAGGATTTATTTTCGATGATGGTTGATGATGAAATTAGACACTTGCTATTGCTCAGCCCGCATATTTTGCAAGAGGAGCCCCTTCCATTGTGCGTACAATTCATTGTACCTGTCTTGCTTCGTCGGCTCAATGGTTTCCAGTGGTTTTGCATGCACAAAGGCATCTTTAGCCGTTGCATAATGACCGACACCAATACCAGCACCTTTTGCAGCGCCAACACTACCGTCTGAATTATGCAATTCAACGGGAACGCCGGTTGCATTAACGAAGCTCTCTGTAAACACATCACTCAGGAACATATTTGCTTTGCCGGCACGAATGATGGAAGGGTTCATGCCGTTTTCACGCATGATGTCCAGGCCATAGCGAAAGGCAAAAGCAATACCTTCCTGTGCTGCACGAAAGAGGTGTGCTGACTTATGTTTATTAAAATCAATGTTGTGGAAATGTGCTTGTACCAACCTGTTTTCCAACATCCGTTCCGCCCCATTTCCAAAAGGCAGGATCTGTAATCCCTCACTGCCTGGGGCTAGTCCGGCAGCTGCTTTGTTCATCTCCGCATAGGAAAAACTTCCTCCCGTCATTTCTTTTACCCACTTGTTGAGTATGCCGGTTCCATTGATACAGAGCAAAACGCCGATCCGGTTTTGGTCCCTGGAAAAATTCACGTGGGCAAAGCTATTGATGCGGGAAAGCGGGTCGAAGGTTAATTCATCACTTACGCCGTAGATGACACCCGAGGTGCCAGCAGTTGCCGCCACTTCACCTGGATCAAGGACATTCAGCGATAAAGCATTGTTAGGCTGGTCTCCTGCTTTATAACTAACGGAAATGCCTGGACGAAGTTGAAGTGTTGTTGCAACTTCCCCGGTAACCGCGCCATGATTTGAAAATACTTCCCGGATCGTTGGGATCAGGGCTTCGCTGAATCCGAAATAGTCAAAAACATCCTTCGATAATTCCTGCTGCTTAAAGTCCCAGAAAATGCCCTCGCTTAATGATGACACAGAAGTTGTGATCTCGCCCGTGAGTTTCATGGCGATAAAATCACCCGGCAACATGATCTTGTCGATCTTATCATAAATCGCGGGTTCAAATTCTTTTACCCAGGCAAGTTTTGCCGCGGTAAAATTGCCCGGACTGTTCAAAAGATGTTGCAGCGCTTTAGCCTGCCCAATGGAAGAAAAGGCCGCATTGCCCAATTCAACTGCGCGGCTGTCGCACCAAATTATACTGTCGCGTAAAACCTGCTGGTTTTTGTCTACGCATACAAGCCCATGCATCTGGTAGGCTATGCCAATAGAAATGATGTCGGCAGGGTTATATAGTTTCAATGCGTGTGCCTTCAGGATAGCTTGTTGGGTGTGCTCCCACCAGGTATTTGGATCCTGTTCCGCCCAACCGGTCTGCAGCGATTTGATCCCCGTTTCATTTTCCGGGTATTGCACGGTAGCTATGGCTTGCTGGGTTGACGCATCAACAATGGCGACTTTTATAGAGGAGGTTCCGATATCTATTCCGAGTAAGAGCATATGGCAATTTTAGACATGATATTACAATCGTTGGAGGGTGTAAAGGTTCTCGTATTTGCGGTGAGCTACAACTGCTATTTAAAAAAATAAATCCGCTATCTTATCACTTAATAGTATTTTTAAGTTAAATAGTTGATAAGATAACAGCTAAACCTGATGAGTGCATGAAAACCCTGATCCAGAAAATTCACCTGGAGGAACAACAATCCTTTGCTTGCCGTTCCTATAAAACACCAGAATTTGAAACCAACTGGCACAAGCATGAAGAGTGCGAACTGATCATCATTACCGAGGGCCATGGGTCAGTAATGATGGGTGACTTTGTGGGTGAATACAAAACCGGCGATGTGTATTTCATGGCCGGGAATCTTCCGCACTGGTTTAAAAAGCAGCACCATAAAATGACCGGCGCCGCGCTGGTACTTCACTTTCATCCGCACCTGTTCGGTAATGAGTTCCTGCAACTGCCCGAGTTGAAAAATATCCTGCAACTGGTAAAAAGAAATGACGGAATTCAACTGCAGAAAAAAATAAAAAAAGAAGTAACTACGCTGTTCGGCGAAATCATGTTGGCAAAGGGGTACCAGCGTTTGTTGTTATTGCTGCAATGTTTGCAAAAGCTCACGCTACCCGGGGCTGCCAATACGCTGACGCAAAATTTTGAGTCATCAGCGAGTAACATCAACCCGGCAATTGAGAAGATCAATGAATTTTCTTTTAAACGCTACCTAACCCCCATCACCTTGCAACAGGTGGCAGATGTAGCTTCTATGAGCATCCCAACATTCTGCCGCTTTTTCAAGAAGAATATCAAAAAATCATACTTTGATTTCCTGCAGGACCTCCGGATTAGTCATGCCTGCAAGATGCTGACGAACACAGATAAGCCGGTTATGGAAATTTGTTATGAGAGTGGGTACAACAGTTGGGCACATTTCAGCAAGCAATTCAAACATGTGAAACAAATGACGCCGTCGCACTATCGGAAGATCATGTCGGAAGCATAGCATGCGTTGGTAAGTCTCAATAAAACTAGCGATGAAAACTCTCGGTAATAAATTTCAACACTTCCGGCAAGGCGGTTCGCCAATAGGTCCAGTCATGGACGCCATCCCGCACTCGGAATTCGTGCTTTACCTTTTTCCGCGTTAATGCCGCGTGCAACGCCATGTTTCCTTCGATGAGGAAATCATCGTCACCACAGTCAATATAATAGCGGACCTGGTTGAGTTTCTCGACCGGAATAGTTTCGGCCAGTTTAATGATTGAGTTTGAGTACCAATGTTTCGTCAACCTCGCCTTACCTTCCTGGTTGCTCCCATACAATTCATTGAACTTATATTGAGTCCAGTCTTTCGCCGGAATTTCAATGATATGATCATCGCTCCAGACTGCTGCGCTCAACGGCGCACAGGCTACGAAAAGCTCAGGATGCTTCATGGCATAGATCAAGGTTCCATAACCACCCATGGATAAACCCGCGACCGATCTGTACTCTTTTTTAGCCCGGGTTTTATACATTGAATCGATATAGGGAATAAACTCACTCACAAAGAAATCTTCAAATTTCAATTTCCCGGCGGCATCATTGATGTACCAGGAAACGCCGGCATCGGGCATAGCGATTATCATTTCCGTGGCTTCATTTTTTGATACAGCGTCGTTGGTTATGCGCTCTACTTCACCAAACTGCGTCCAACCGGTTTCATCATCTGAATACCCGTGCAACAGGTACAACACTGGAAAGCGGCGCTGGGCGGCATTATAGTTAGCCGGCAGGTAAATGGAATATTTTACGGTCTTACCCAAAACACGACTGTTGAGTTCAAGACTCTCGACCACTCTCCCTTGCGGGTATACGAAGTTTACGCAGCAAAGCAGGAACAGGAAGCTTACAAATTTTTTCATGTAAAATAGTTTAAGGAGAGTGAATTACCAGTTTAGTTTCCTACCTGGTAGACATTCTTTTCGGTGCTCAATGGCCAGCTGTCTGTGCGGAACGGCACTGCGGGAAATCCTTCTTTATTAAACAGGTTATTCTCACCCGCATCATCTGCCCAACCGAAACGCACCGCTACCGGGCTCGCTACTCCTTCCTGGAAAACAACCACCTTATCGCCTTCAATAAAAGCCCTCGCCGGGTAAAAGCGTTTATCCGTTCCTGATATCTCGAATCCTTGCAGGTAGCCGTATTTATTTTGGGTAGAAAGTCCACCGCCCAGGTGATCGAAAGACAGGATGATCTTGTTACCTTCTGTCTTCATGGAAGTGAAGGTTGGTCCACTAAATACATTGCCTTTGCCATAGGTTTTATTCAGGGCAACCGCAGCAAGACGTTTACCGACATCGAGCTTATTTCTTGGATGAATATCTTTCGGATCGCCAATATCTGTGGTGACGGCCATACCAGTATTTGGCAATTTTAAAGTCGCGGTCTGTGCTTCGCGTAACTCGGCCCAGGAACTACCACGTTCGCTGTTTCCATTGCCCGCGTTGAAGGTGGCCAGTTGAACAAAATAAAATGGAAAGTCACCCTGTTTCCATTGCTTGCGCCAGTCGGTGATCATCAGCGGAAATGCCCGGCCATATTGAACAGCGCGGCCCGCATTTGACTCGCCCTGGTACCAGATTGCGCCCTTTATCGCGAAGGGAACAAGTGGATGAAGCATCGCGTTGTACAAGAGAGTTGGATAGCTGTTTGGCCCTACCCCTGTTGAACCTCCAAGGACCGATTCAACCTGGTATTGCCATATGCCGTCAAGCGGCAATGGATTGTTCCCGACAGTCAATTTTACATCGGCTGGTTCACCGTGGATACCTCCCCCACCGCCGGTATCATTCACCCTAAGGGCAATACTGTTTTTGCCGGGTTTTAAAGTGCCCGCCGGAATTTTATAATGCCGCTTTTCATTATAGCCGTTCGTAGTTCCAACCTTCACACCGTTAATAAAGGTTTCGTCCGCATCGTCAATCATCGCCAATTCCAGTACAGCTTCTTTACCTGCCTGTTCCGTCGTGAGGTCAATGGTTTTACGCAGCCATACTATCCCGTCAACGTCACCAAGTTCTTGACCTTCCCATTCGCCGGGTACTTTCATTTTCGGCCAGGCAGCATCGTTGAAGGACGCATCCTTCCAGGCGCCAACATCCATTTTTCCATTTTGAAATTTTCCCTGCAAGGCTGCAATCCTTTTTTCTGCCGCTGCATTTTTTTGCCGGGAAAGAGAATCCAGGTTGAGGGTTGGCATTTGAGCGATCATTGACTTGAATTCATCACTGTGTTCAAAGGCATCCCTGCTCGTCCAGGTTTCTACGTGCGTTCCGCCCCAGGAAGTATTTAACAAACCGATCGGGACCTTCAGTTCCCGCATCAGTTCTTTTGCAAAATAATATCCGACTGCCGTGAAATTCGCGGCAGTGGTGGGTGTACAGATATCCCATTCGCCACCTTTCACATCATCCTGGACCTCCGAAGCCACCGCCTTGGTCACTGCAAAATGGCGCAACTGGGGAAAGTTGGCTGTTGCTATTTCTTTCGCGGCTCCATCCGTATTATTAAGCGTCCATTCCATATTTGATTGACCCGAGCAAACCCACACATCGCCGATGAGTACATTCGTAAAACGAATGCTGTTCTTTCCATTCACATTTAATTCGTAAGGTCCTCCCGCTTCCATCGAGGAGAGGTCGACACGCCACTTACCATTGGCATCAGTCTTTACATTTTTTACCTGCGTATTCAAGCGAACGGTGATCTTTTCGTTTTTATCGGCCCAGCCCCATACCGGGATCGGTTGCCCTCTCTGAAGGACCATATTGTTTCCAAAAATTTTTGGCAGGCGAACGTTCGCGAAAACTGTGGGAGCAATACACAGAAGGAGTAATCCCGCGAGGATGTTTTTCATATAGTAAGTAGTAGAATTTTTTTACACCTCGCAAGCGGAAGGTGCAATTTCAACCAGGTTTTAAAGATAGCAACTTGCTGATTTATTTTGAGCACCGGGTAGAATTGAATCATGCTTTGATAAAATTTGTTCATTTATATTGCAGACCTTAAACAAGCGATGGATTATGAAAAAAATTATTGTTCTTCTATTTATGTTGACGGCTATGAAAAACATTGTACAGGCTCAAACCGTAATTCCATTATATCCCGGAGCAATTCCAAACAGCAAGCCTGCCCCCGATGAAGAAAAAACTGAGACCAGTGCAGATGGTATTACCAGGATCAGCAAAATCTCAAAACCCACTCTCACGATTTTCCTGCCAGCCAAAGAGATCGCTACGGGTGCTGCTGTTATCATTTGCCCCGGCGGTGGTTATTCTATAAATGCGAACAGTCACGAGGGAACTGATGTGGCAAAAGAGTTTGTAAAGTCCGGTGTTGCGGCTTTTGTATTGAAATACCGCATACCAGATGACGCGACGATGCTGCACAAAGAAATTGGTCCTTTACAGGATGCACAACAAGCCCTGAAAACAGTTCGGGAAAAAGCGGTAGAGTGGAACATTTCTCCTGACCGTATTGGCATCATGGGCTTTTCTGCAGGTGGGCACCTCGCTTCCACAGCGGGAACACATTTCTTGCGAAACACCATCGATAATAAAGAGAAGACCAGCCTGCGGCCGGATTTCATGATACTGATCTATCCTGTGATCAACATGAATGATTCAACTGTTACGCACAAAGGTTCAGCCACACAATTGTTAGGTAAGAAGCCCGGCGCTGAGCGCCTGAAGGAATATTCAAATGAATTAAACGTTAACGCGCAAACGCCACCAACCCTCCTCGTACATGCGAGTGATGACAAAGGTGTTACTGCCGTAAACAGCGTCTTGTTTTACCAGGCGTTGTTGAAAAATAATGTACGGGCAGAATTACACATCTACCAGGGCGGCGGTCATGGTTTTGGAATGAAAATGAAAAACTCAACAGACCTGTGGATGGAAAGATGCATCAATTGGATGAGCACAAATGGTTGGTTAAAAAAATAAGGGGCTGACATTTCAGCCCCTGGTCATTAATATTTAAATGCCTTCCCATTTACCATTACCTCCTGCGAGCTTTCGTCAAACGTGACTTTCGAACCGGTTCTCGCCGCTGCATTGGTCATGATCGTGGCAATAGAATGATAGTAACCAGCTTCAACCGGTGCATTGGTTGGCTTACGGCTACGCATACATTCCATCCAGTTGCGTACATGCGAAGAGGTGAGTATGTCGCCCCCGGTGTTAGCGCCTGATTCAACTTTTACAATACGGTCGGTCAGGTTAATTTCCGGTAAGAGATTAGCCTGCATATTCATTTGCTTTGCCATCCTTTCTGAAAGGCCTCCTTTCGGAGATATCTTATTTGTATTCAGGTTCAACTCGCCCCCATTAGAATAATAGATCTCGGTGGGATTTTCATCGCCATTGTGCATACGCGACATAAACACTACCTGGAAGCCGGAGGTGGCATCGTCCTTCGGACCATAGTCAAACACCGCCGTGGTCGTATCCCAATTTCTCCGGCCATCTTTCCACATATAGATACCACCGTTTGCTGTTACGCTCCGCGGATGTTGCAAACCGGTAAACCAATGCACGGTATCGATCTGGTGCGACATCCATTGTCCGGGCATGCCCGAAGAGTATGGCCAAAACAGACGATATTCCAGGTATTTACGGGGATCGAAAGCTTCGAAGGGACGATTCATCAGGTAGCGTTTCCAGTCGAGGTCAGCCTCTTTACATTTTGCCACCAGGTCGGGCCGGCGCCAGCGACCCGGCTGGTTCACATTCCAGCTTAACTCCACCATGGTTACAGGTCCAAATTTTCCCGACTGGATAAAATCGGCGGCAGCTTTGTAATTCGCTCCGCTTCGGCGTTGTGAGCCGATCGTTACAATGCGATCCGAAGCTTTGATGGTTTTTAGCGCCAGGCGATTATCTTCCATTGTTTCGGCAAATGGTTTCTCGCAATAGACATCGCAGTTTGCTTTGACCGCTTCGATCGCATGCAGCGCATGTTGAAAGTCGGCGGTACTGATAAACACCCCATCAATATCTTTCAGCGCATAGAGGGCCTCGTTATTCACGCAGGCTGTTACGTCGTGCCCCAGCTTTTCTTTCAGGTAGGCCTGGCCTTCCTCCCGGCGTAATTTCCAGATGTCGGAGACGGCCACAATGTCAAAATTCAACTCTTTATTATGTTGTAAAAAAGCAGGAAGATGAGAATTGCGGAAGCGCTCGGAGTAGCCGATAACGCCAAGGCGTACGCGATCATTCGCACCGATGATGTTGGCATAACTTTTCGCACTGAAACCCATGGTTGCTACGTAGGTGCCCGCGGCAGCCTGTAAAGAGTTTTTCAAAAAAAGCCTGCGATTGTTTTTTTTCATATTGCTGCGTTTGTTAATGGAAAAGGTTATTTATAGTAGATGATTGATGGTTCATGGTTGATGGTTCATGGTTGATGGTTCATGGCTGATGGTTCATGGTTGATGGTTGATGGTTGATGGTTGATGGTTCATGGTTCCTGGTGTACCTTGTATTTCATTTATCAATGAATACTTATCATCTATCATTCAGCCACTATCATCAATGATTCAACAGTCATTCATCATTTATTAATCAATATTCAAATTACCTTTTTTCAAAGTTCCCGGATCTTGATGCTCCTGAATGAAACCTGGGTACCATGTTCCTGTAATAGGATGTGTCCTTTTTTCGCCATGCCAAATTCCGGCCATTGTGCATATTTACTCCGGGCAACAAGCGCATAAAAGTACGGCGTTCCGCGTTGGTATTCCACCACTTTCCAGCCATTGATCCAATGCTCGATCTTATTATCAGGAAATACCACGATGCGACCACGGTTCCATTCGCCCACGGGTAATTTTTCCCGCCGCCCGGCCGTTATTTTTAAAGAAGGAATCAGGTCGTACAGGGAGGCCATGGTGCGGTTACCGATGGAACCAAGTTTAGCGTCGGGATGTTTATCATCATCAAGCACCTGGTACTCCAGTCCAATGGCAGAGCCGCTGTTCTGTTCTTTTTCAGTAACAAAATATTTAACACCACTATTTGCCGTGTCGGTCAGTTTAAATTCAAATTGCAGATCAAACGCGCCAAACTCTTCCGTGGTTACAATATCTCCGCCGTTAGCAGATTCGGCGCCAGTGGTTCCTTTCACATTTAAGGTACCATTGCTGATGTACCAAACCTGGTCGGGAAAATTATTTTTGTAAGCACCGCGCCAGCCCTGGGTAGTTTTTCCGTCCCACAACAGCCGCATACCGGCTCTTTTTTCTTCAGGCGACAAATTGTTCGGGATGGTATTGATCACGAAAATATTGTCAGCAGGAGCCGGCTGTAACCCAACGGTTTGTATGCGGATATTTTTCCAATGTATCTCCTTCCCTGCTTCGGAAGGATCGCCGATGGCATGTACCTGCAAGGCGATGAATCCACGCGGCGTCATGGCATCAATTAAATGCGCACATGCGACACCGTTAACCCAGGTGCGGATGCTGTTGCCAATGCACTCAACGCGGTACCGGTTCCAACCTTCTTTTTTAAATGCCGGCTTAGCACCCGGATTATTTTCCAGTGAGTATAACCAACCTCTTCTTGCTTCATCATAAATACCCCCACTCCAGTCTCGTTCGGAGGGATCGATCTCTACCTGGTAGCCATGCACCCGTTCGGGAACTTTTTTATCCGTTACATGGCAGGTATCATCGGCATCTTTTATTTCACTACGAAATTGTATCCCGGAATTCATGGTGCTGTTCATCTTGAAGTCCACTTCAAAAACAAAATCGCCATACTCTTTCTCAGTGGCGAGAAAACTGTTAGGCTCACCAGGGACGGTAGTTCCTACGATCTCGCCGTTTTTTACTTCATACTTCGCCTTACCATTCAGTTGTTTCCATCCTGTTAGGTCTTTTCCGTTAAAGAGGCTGATCCACTGTAAAGTTTTTTTTGATTGAGCGAACAAGTTAACCTTGTTAAGAGGTCCAAGAAACAATAGCAGCAGCAGGAGTTTGTTCATCGAAAAGATTATAAAAATTTAGCATTAAGCGCCTTTGCAATCAAAACGATCCGGGGTGGAATCAGGAACCGGAAAAATAACACATTTTAACCAGATGGCTTTCTGCAAATGTTGCCTAATTGAAATGAAAGACGCTTGCTGTAAGAAAATTTTTAATGGAAGATATCCATGCGGTAACGCCTTTCGTGGAATGAAAATAAAGTTGTCAAAAAGATTTCATCATTAAAAGATGAAACAGCCCAAAATAAATTAATTTACAACGGTAACCGATTGACTCACCAACAGATCTCAAATGAAAAAGAAAAAACCTGTGCTTGCCCAGGAAAACAAATCAAGAAGAAATTTTTTAAAGAACGGCCTTGTGATGGCTGCCGGTTTTTACATCGTTCCCCGTCACGTGCTGGGGGGTAAAGGTTTCACCGCACCGAGCGACAAGTTAATGGTTGCGGGCATTGGCGTAGGTGGAAAAGGAGAAAGTGATATCAATGAATTTTTCAAAAGCGGCAAAGCGGAGATCGCGTTTTTGTGTGACGTGGATGATCGCCAGGCAGTAAAAAGCCGCGAGCGTTTTCCGAAAGCAAAATATTACAAAGACTACCGGAAGATGCTGGAAAAAGAAGGCAAGAACATCGATGCCGTTTCTGTATCCACGCCGGATCATAACCATGCAGTACAGGCCATGGCTGCTATGCAGATGGGCAAGCACGTGTATGTTCAGAAACCGTTGACACATGATATTTATGAGGCAAGAATGCTCACTGAAGCCGCGGTAAAATATAAGGTGGTAACACAGATGGGCAACCAGGGTTCGTCTGGTGATGGCGTACGTAAACTGATGGAATGGTTCCAGGCCGGGCTCATCGGTGATGTAAGCGATGTTTACATCTGGACAGATCGCCCGGTATGGCCGCAAGGCGTTCCCTGGCCAACAACAACCAACAGCATCCCGGCAGAACTTGATTGGGATCTCTGGCTGGGTACAGCTCCAAAGAAAGAGTTTGTTGAAAATATTGTTCCGTTCAACTGGCGTGGCTGGTGGGAATATGGAACAGGTGCCTTGGGAGACATGGGCTGTCATTTGATCGAAGCGCCATTCAGGGTATTGAATCTTGGCTATCCTATTTCAGCTGCTTGTAGTGTCGGCAGCGTATATACGGGACCGTTCCGTCGTGGATACTTCCCTGAGAGTGCTCCGGCCTCTTCGCATGTAACGCTGAAATTCGCAACAAAAGATCCGAAAAATCCTTTGACCATGCATTGGATGGATGGAGGTATACAACCCGAACGCCCAGACGAACTTGGTGCAAATGAAATTATGGGTGATGGTGGTAACGGGGTAATTTTTGTAGGAAGCAAGGGAAAAATGATGTGCGATACCTATGGAGCAAATGCCCGTTTATTGCCACTATCGAGGAATGCGGAAGTGAATGTACCGGTAACGGTACCACGCGTAGTTAATGGCGCAGGTGGTCACTACGCTCAATGGGTTGAAGCGGCCATTGCAGGGCTAAACAGCAAAGAGGCAAAAGCCTTGAGCTCTCCGTTTGAAATTGCAGGACCGTTGACTGAAACAGTTTTAATGGGTAACCTTGCGATCAGGAGCTACGACCTGAGAAAGCCAAGGGCAAATGATGCAACGCGTTTCGACTTCCCGGGTCGTGGTATTGAACTGCTTTGGGATGGTGCAAATATGAAGATCACAAACTTCGAAGAAGCCAACAACTTCGTGAAACGCCAGTATCGCGAAGGCTGGAAACTCGGTGCTTAATCAAGTTTCAACGTATAAAGACAGCGTGCCGTAACTGGCGCGCTTTTTTTATGGCCTTCGAAAACCACGCATTGTTCCAGCAAGAAAACAAACAAACATCACTATAAAAAAAACGCTTCATCAATTCGTTAAGGAACCGATGAAGCGCAGAATATTTTAGGATGGTTCAACTAGGTTGCCCAGGCCTTATCACCTTTTTTGTACGGCAGGTTACCATTGTAAGATCCGGGAACCGCTTTATAACGCAATGCCTGGGTGGCTCCTTCCTTCGAAGTAAAGTAACCAAGCAGGGTGAGTTCTTTCATCATCCGGAAATAATGCGATGGATCGTCCTTCCCTTTTTTTCCCTGGTAATCTTTTTGTTCTTTGTCCAGCTCTGTTAACAAGGCAGTCCGGTCTTTCGGATCTGCATCGATAAACGAACTGTTATATTTTTTCTCGCTCAACTCATCGATCTTCTTCAGCCCTTCAGTAAATACTTTCTGATTTTTGTCTTCGTAACAATCAAATACCATGACGGACATAAAATCACCCACCTTCGCAGCTTTAGCTCCAGGCGAGCTGGTTGTCGGCAGTATGGTGTCGGCAATTTCGTTCATCAAGGCAACTTGTTTATCCGTGAATAAAGCATTCACTTGCTTGTCAGACGATTTACATCCTTCGAGGCTGAATACTGAGCCGCCAACGATGGAACCGCCCAGTAAAATCGCTACATTTTGCAGCACATCTCTTCTAGTCATGTGTTTGATTTTTTATTTTATAAATTACCTTTTTTCAATTCAGCAACGGCGTGATCTGCAGCTCGTGCGGTTAACGCCATATAAGTTAATGATGGATTTTGGCAGGCTGACGAAGTCATTGCTGCACCATCCGTAATGAACACATTTTTTGCTTCCCAAACCTGGTTGAAAGAATTCAGCACAGATGTCTTTTCATCACGCCCCATACGAGCGGTACCCATTTCATGAATACCATGACCGAGGTTATGCCCATTGTCATGTCCGTGGACATTTTTGACACCGCTTGATTCGAGCATGGCGATTGCTTCCGAAACAATATCCTTCCGCATCTTCATTTCATTCTCCCGGATGATCGCATCCATCGCCAGGACCGGTAAGCCCCACTTATCTTTCACCGTTTTATCGAGTGAAATTTTGTTTTCGTGGTATGGTAATACTTCACCAAAACCGCCGATCCCCATCGACCAGTCACCCGGTTCGGTGAGCGCATCTTTAAAACCGGCGCCGATATTCAACTCAGCAACTTCCTTGCTCCAGCCTTGCCGGCTGGCTGCACCCTGGTAACCAAAGCCACGCAGGTAGTCACGTTTGTCGCTGCCCATATTTGCAAACCGCGGAATGTAAATGCCATTCGCACGGCGGCCATACACGTATTGATCTTTGAATCCTTCAACCGTGCCCGATGCGCCGAGGTTGTAATGATGATCCATCACATTGTGACCGAGTTCACCACTGCTGCTTCCTAAACCTTCGGGCCAAACTTCGGTAGCAGAATTCATCAGCACCCAGGTTGAATTTAAGGCAGAAGCATTCACAAAAACGATCTTGCTAAAATACTCGTAGGTTTTGTTTGTTTCCGCGTCAAGCACTTCAACACCGGTTGCCTTTTTCGTATCCTTATCGTAAATAAGTTTCGTAACGATCGACATCGGGCGAACAGTTAAGTTACCAGTCGCCTGGGCTGCAGGCAATGTTGAAGATTGCGTGCTGAAATACCCGCCGAACGGACAACCTTCCCAGCAGCGATTGCGAAACTGGCATTTAGTTCTGCCGGCAATTGGCGCGGTCAAATTCGCAACACGACCTATGATCATGTGTCGCGAACCATTGTAGGTTTTCTTGATGCGTGCTGCCACATCTTTCTCGACGCAGTTCAAATCCATGGGTGGAAGAAACTGTCCATCGGGAAGATGTGCCAGGCCTTCTTTTGACCCACTGATACCTGCAAATTTTTCGACGTAATCATACCAGGGAGCAAGATCTTTATAACGAATGGGCCAGTCGACCCCAACGCCTTCTTTTGCATTGGCTTCAAAGTCCATGTCGCTCAACCGGTAACTTTGCCGGCCCCACAAAATGGAGCGACCGCCGAGGCGATAAGAGCGCCACCAGGTAAATGGTTTTACTTCTGTGTAAGGTGAATCTTTTTCGTTGACCCAACCATCCATGATCGGCTCAAAGGCAGCCCAGCCGCGGTGGATCACCGGGTAATCTTTGCGTTGTTGTTCGGTTGTTTGACCCCGATGTTCAAATTCCCAGGGATCCTTATTCGCTGATTTATAATCGGTACGATGTTCATGATTTGGGCCACGTTCGAGCATCAACACTTTCAACCCTTTTTCGGTAAGCTCTTTAGCTGCCCAACCTCCACTGATGCCGGAACCAATGACGATGGCGTCATAAGTATTTTGCGCAACTGCCTTGGTGTTGATATTTGTTGTATCGCCCGGCATAAATTAAATGTTTCCCTTTTTTAGTTCACTTACCGCGAAGTCAGCAGCACGGGCTGTAAGCGCCATGTAAGTCAATGATGGATTCACACAAGCGGCAGAAGCCATACAAGCGCCATCGGTTACGAACACGTTCTTCGCGTCCCACACCTGGTTATTGCCATTCAACACAGAGGTCTTTGGATCTTTACCCATCCGCGCTGTCCCCATTTCATGAATACCACGGCCAGGTGTTCCATCACCATCATGACCTTTTACATTTTTAACACCACCGGCTTCTAATATTTCGATGGCATCTTTCAACATGTCTTTGCGCATCTTCAACTCGTTTTCTTTCAACTCACAGTCGATGGCCAACACATTCAATCCCCATTTATCTTTTTTAGTTTTGTCGAGTGTGACAAAGTTTTCGTGATGTGGCAGAATCTCTCCAAAACCACCCATACCCATGGTCCAGCCACCTGGTTCTGTCAGGGCATCTTTAAACGCACCACCGATATTTAATTCAGCGATCTCTCTTCTCCAGCCCTGGCGGCTGGCGCTTCCCTGGTAGCCAAAGCCACGCAGATAATCACGCTTATCATTTCCAAGATTTTGGAATCGTGGTATGTAAATACCGTTCGGACGGCGACCGTAATAATATTTGTCATCAAAGCCTTCTACATCACCGCTGGCCCCTACTCCAAGATGGTGGTCCATCAGGTTGTGTCCGAGCGCATTGCTGCTGCTACCCAACCCACCTTCCCAAACATCCGTTGCAGAGTTCATCAGGATCCAGGTTGAGTTCAACGCAGACGCATTTACGAAAACGATCTTGCTGAAAAATTCGTAGGTTTTGTTTGTTTCTGAATCCAGTATCTCAACGCCTTTTGCCTTTTTTGTATCCTTATCGTAAATGATCTTGGTTACGATAGAAAAAGGACGCACGGTCAGGTTCCCCGTTGCAGTAGCCGCGGGTAAAGTAGCAGACTGCGTACTGAAATAGGCGCCGAATGGGCAACCTAACCAGCATTTATTCCGGTATTGACAATTGGTGCGGTTGTTATGTGGTTGTGTAAGGTTTGCTGAACGTCCCATGATCATCGCACGGGTATCATTATAATGCGCCTTTATCCTGGCTGCAACATCTTTTTCAACTACGTTCATGTCCATCGGCGGCATAAACTCTCCATCCGGCAATTGTGCAAGACCATCTTTATTACCATTTATACCCGCGAATTTTTCCGCGTAGCTGTACCAGGGTGCAATGTCTTTGTAGCGGATCGGCCAATCAACTCCAAAACCATCTTTTGCATTGGCTTCAAAATCAAGATCGCTCCAGCGATAACACTGGCGTCCCCAGGTAAGTGAACGGCCACCTACATGGTAACCACGGAACCAATCGAAGCGTTTTACTTCTGTGTATGGGCACTCACTATCTTTTACCCAAAAATCAAGATTGGTTTCGTTTAACGGGTAATCTCTTTTTAATACCGGGTAGTCTTTGATCATCTGCTGCGTTCTGCCGCCGCGATGTGGAAACTCCCACGGCTCCTTATTAGCATTCACATAATCCTTCAGATGCTCAACATTTCTTCCCCTTTCGAGCATGATAACTTTCAACCCTTTTTCAGTAAGTTCTTTCGCTGCCCAACCGCCACTGATCCCTGAACCAATTACGATTGCATCATACGTGTTCTCAGCCATCTTGTTTGATTTTCTTTAATTATTAAAAATAGTATTGAGTTAATTTTCTAAACATCACAAAGGTGAATCGCATCTTTCAGCGAACCGAGTTTGTCAGCTTTAGCGGGAATAAATTCCTGGGCGATGTAATCTTTAAAACCGGTAGCGACGATGGCTTTGATGATAGCAGGGTAAAACAATTCCTGTTGATCATCTATTTCGTGACGGCCTGGTACGCCAGCTGTGTGGTAATGACCAAGGTATTGGTGGTTGTCGCGAATGTTGCGGATCACATCGCCTTCGTCGATCTGCATGTGATAGATATCGTATAATAATTTGAAATTTCCAGATCCAACGCGTTTACACAATTCAACGCCCCAGGAAGTTCGGTCACACATATAATCTTTGTGATCAACCTTACTGTTTAATAATTCCATCTGGAGAATAACGCCATGCTTTTCAGCAAGACCGACGATCTTCTTCAGTCCTTCCGTCGCGTTTGCCAAACCGGTTTCATTATCCATCCCCCGGCGGTTACCGCTAAAACAAATCAGGTTTTTGTAACCCGCTTTGGCCACCATTGGAATCATCTCTTCATAATTCTTCACCAACTTGGCATGAAAGTTCTTTTCCGCAAAACCATCCACGAGATTGATCTCCGCTCCATTGCACATCGAAGAAAACACGCCATGTTTTTTTAAGGTCGGCCAATCTTTCGGACCTACCAGGTCGATGGCGCTGAAGCCAATTTTTTTCACTGCGATGCAGAGCTCTTCAATGGAAAGAGACCCAAAACACCAGGCGCATACCGAGTGATTTACGTTACCTTTTAATTTGTAAGGTTCTCCTGAATCTTGTTCTGTTGTGAAGGAAGATAACATAGTTGATGATCCAAGTGCTGCTGTACCAACCAGCATTTTCTTAATGGCATTTCGCCGGTTCCGGTGATCAGACATAATAAATATAATTTAAACGATTGAGTTGGAGAGAGATTGTGCCTGTTCGTGTTTGCGGGAACGCATATAGATCAACAAACCCGCAAAAGCAACACTCAAAATGATAGGGATAACCAGTGTAGCATTGATGATCTCGGGGCCTGCTGCCTTTTTTGCTTCGTTCAATGCAGCAGCCATTTCTGGAGTTGCGGTGCCACTGCCATACACTTTTAAGTCTGCGCCGGCAGGAAGTTTCGCTGCCAATAGGCGATCGTAATATCCGCCCATGAACATGGTATAAATAGATACCGCGAACATGCCCGCAGCGCCCATAAAGTTTAAACCTACAGCACCTGTTTTAGGTAAATTTTCTGAAACAAATCCCAACATGGTTGGCCAGAAATAACAAACGCCCATTCCAAAAACGATGGCACCAACAAACAACATATTGCCGCTGCTATGCCCTAAGAGGTATAAACCGAGTGTTGCGAGAATGGCTGATATCAACAACACGCCGGCAGGTGAAAATTTATGAACAACAGGTCCGGCAAAGGCCCGGCCAATAACCATGACACCTGTTTCAATGGTAAGCAGAAGGATGGCATTGTCAGATACATTTTTCAATAATACATCTATCCACTGGCCCGTAAATAATTCGGTGATCGCCGTGCCCACCATGAGAATGATCATTAACAAAAACAACGGATTCAACAAAGAGCGATACATCTCGCCGGTTGATACACCACTAGATACCCGCTCTGTTACCGGGAATGTTAATTTGCTGAACAGGTAGCCATAGATCAATGTTGGAATGATCATAATGCCAACCTGTACCTGCCAGTTCAACCCGATCTTGTCAAACAAGAAAACGATGAGCGTACCAATTACGATTCCGCCCGGGAACCAAAGATGAAAGTGATTGAGCTTGGTTGTTTTATTATCAGAATAAATGGTTGCAACCAACGGGTTACATGCGGCTTCAACCGTACCATTCGCAATACCAATAAATAAAGTGGAGATAAATAATGTCCAGTAGCCACTGGCAAAAACAGTAAGGAGGATACCAGCCAGGTGAAACACGAAAGCACCTATCAAAAGGTTTTTCATGCCAATGCTGTCAACGATCAATCCGCCGATCACGATGGCCAGGGGAAAGCCCCAAAACGCTGTGGCTGCAATGGTTGCAAGCTGTTGAGCATCGAGCTGGAATTCAGCACCAAGCCGGCCTAAAATACCGGCGCGAATACCAAAAGAAAGGGAGGTTACTAAAAGTGACAGGCAGCTTGCTACAAACAGTTGTTTTCGTTGAATATTGGCAGGCATAATCGTTGAAGTTTATTAAAGGTAAATGCGTGAAAAAAAGAATGAGATGTAATATTATTGAATTTTGAATAAAAACAGATTTAAAAGTTTATTTGTTTTTCGCAACCAGCATTGCCTCCATATTGTTTTTACAATTTCAACAAACAGCTTGCATTATTAAAAATCAACTAACGCTTACAAGAGGATGACAATCTTGTTATTCCCCAAAAATTCTGATGTAATTTTTTTATTAACTGTACAGAATTTTTATACGTAAAATTGTAAAAATTTTCACCGCATACGTGCATTTGTAAAAACATCTATATGAAAAGAAAATTAAGAATGGGAATGGTTGGCGGAGGTAAAGACGCCTTTATTGGAGCCATACACCGGCATGCAGCGAACCTCGATGGATTGATCGAACTGGTTTGTGGGGCACTGAGTATCAATCCTGAAATTGCAAAGGAATCCGGCCGCTCACTTTTTTTACCGGAAGACAGGATCTACCTGACCTACGAAGAGATGATCGAAAAAGAAAGTTTACTTCCTGAAGATAAACGCATGGATTTCGTAACCATCGTTACACCAAATTTTGCACATTTTGCGCCGGCAAAACTTGCCCTCGAGAAAGGATTTAATGTAGTGATCGAAAAGCCGATCACTTTTACTTTAGAGGAAGCCAAAGAACTAAAACAGATCCTTGATAAATCTGGTTTAGTCCTCTGCCTCACCCATACTTATTCCGGTTACCCCATGGTAAAACAAGCCAGGGCGATGGTAGCGGATAATGTGTTGGGTAAGATCAGGAAGGTTTGGGTTGAATATCCCCAGGGTTGGTTGAGCAAATTATCTGAACGCGAAGGAAATGCCCAGGCCGCCTGGAGAACAGATCCAAAGCGTAGTGGAAAAGCAGGTGCGATGGGAGATATCGGAACACATGCGGCTCACCTTGCGGAATACATCACAGGCGCCAAGATCACGCATCTTTGTGCTGATTTGAACGCTATGGTAGAAGGTCGTTTGCTGGATGATGATGGCAACGTGTTACTGAAATTTGATAATGGTGCTGCCGGTTGCCTTATGGCTTCGCAGGTAGCAGCTGGTGAAGAAAATGCCTTAAAGATCCGCATATACGGCGAAAAGGGAGGACTTGAATGGGCACAACACGAACCAAATACACTGATCGTAAAATGGCTGGAAGCGCCAACCCAAATACTGAGGGCAGGTGGTGGTTACACGGACCGGCTTTCTACTTATGCAACTTCTAACTGCCGCACCCCAGGTGGACACCCGGAAGGATACCTTGAAGCCTTCGCAAATATTTACAAAAACTTTGCAACAACACTTAGCGCCAAGCTTGAAGGTGAAACGCCTTCCAAGGAAGCGTTGGATTTCCCCGGAATTGAGGACGGCTTAAGAGGTATGGCCTTCATCGATAACGTTGTAGCATCTGGTCAGTCGGATAAAAAATGGACAGCCTACGTTCTTTAAAAAATGCTGATCTGCAAAATGGACTAGGTGATCTTTTTTTGTCGGTAACCAATGATAAAAGATCCGCATTTCAATCAACCAGGTTCAGCAAACTTTAAGGTCTACGCCTCCCTCCTTTTCATTTAAAATTTTAAATTATAACCTTCATGCAAACCATAAAAGGGCCCGGAGTTTTTCTTGCACAATTCCTTGGCGATACTGAGCCATATAATTCTCTTGAATCCATCTGCAAATGGGCGAAGGACAAAGGATTTGTCGGTGTACAGCTCCCAACCTGGGATCCTCGCGTCATCGACCTTAAACAAGCCGCAGAAAGTAAAACTTATGCCGATGAATTGAAAGGAAAGATCAACGCAGCAGGGCTCGAAATAACCGAGTTGTCTACGCACCTGCAAGGACAATTGGTGGCGGTTAACCCGGCTTACGATAAATTATTTGATGGTTTCGCTCCTGCTGAATTACACGGCAACAGCACGGCCCGCACCGAATGGGCGGTACAACAATTAAAATACGCCGCAAAAGCTTCCAAAAATTTGGGGTTGAATGCGCACGCGACATTCAGTGGCGCGCTACTTTGGCACACGGTATATCCCTGGCCGCAGCGCCCCGGCGGACTTGTTGAAATGGGCTTTACGGAACTGGCAAAAAGATGGGTTCCCATCCTGGATGTGTTTGAAGAAAATGGCGTCGACGTATGTTATGAAATTCACCCGGGTGAAGACCTGCACGATGGCGTTAGTTACGAAATGTTCCTGGAGAAAACAGGCAACCATGCACGTGCCTGCTTATTGTATGACCCATCGCATTTTGTATTGCAGTGTCTTGATTACCTTTCTTATATTGATCACTACCACCAACGCATAAAGGCTTTTCACGTAAAAGATGCCGAGTTTAATCCTACGGGTAAACAAGGCGTGTATGGTGGCTACCAGGGCTGGGTTAACCGGGCCGGCCGCTTCCGCTCGTTGGGTGATGGCCAGGTAGACTTCAAATCCATTTTCAGTAAACTGGCTGCCTATGATTACAAAGGTTGGGCAGTACTGGAATGGGAATGTGCGATCAAGAATTCCGAAGACGGCGCGGCCGAAGGTGCCCCGTTCATAAGAGACCATATTATAAAAGTTACCGAAAAAGCTTTCGACGATTTCGCAAACACCGGTAACAATGATGCTTTCAACAAGACCTTGTTGGGCTTGTAATAAAATGTCTTAACTTTTGTCCAGGCGGTTTGTCACCGGCAAGTTGCCTGGACTTTTTTTAGCCGCAGGTAAAAAAATTTTCTTGGCTTAGTCTCTCCTACAGCAGGTTTTAATTCCTAAGTTCTTAAACATGTAACCAGCCAGATGACTATAATCGTATTGCTCATTGCTATTTTGTTTCTTCTCTTGTTGATTGGCTGGCTTAAGATCAACCCATTTGTTTCCTTATTACTTTCTGCATTGTTTGTCGGTATTGCAAATGGCATGACGCTTAATAAGTTGATCGGTGCCATTAATACCGGTATCGGGGCCACACTTGGTCCGCTGGTAATCACACTCGTGTTCGGAATGGTGCTCGGTACGATCTTGTCTGAAACCGGCGCCGTTCAACAGATCAGTTCGAAACTCATCAAGATCTTTGGCACAAAATATATCAAGCTGGCCATGGTCATCACCGGCTTTAGTGTTGGTATCGCGATGTTTTATAACGCCGGCTTCCTGGTGTTGATACCACTTATTTTCGCGGTTTGTGCAAGCACCGGTCAGCCACTGGTGTACATTGGACTATCAGTTGCTTCCGCACTTTCCGTTACGCATTGTTTTTTGCCCCCACATCCTGGCCCAACAGCTTTGACCGTCATTTTTAAAGCCGACATGGGGACTACGCTCTTATATGGCATAATCGTCGCTATCCCGGCGATTATCGCAGCAGGTATCATCTTCCCGGAATTTATAAAGAAGATCCGGCCCGTTGCCGCCCAGAAATTTTTTGACGTGCAGTCATTTGATCCCAATCGCCTGCCCTCTTTTGCCAGCAGCTTTTTCATCGCCATCATTCCAATACTTCTAATGGGACTTTCTGCGGTCGCGGAATTATTTACCACCAAGGGTGATGCCCTGCACCAGCTGATTATGTTCCTGGGTGACCCGGGAGTTTCCCTGATGATCGCGTCTTTCTTTGCAATTGTTGTGTTGGGAAAAAGCAGCGGACTCAAACCAAAGGACCTGTTGAATAAGGCGTTCAATTCCGTCAACAGCGTTACGCTCATCTTATTGATCATTGCGGCTGGTGGGGCTTTTAAGCAGGTGTTGGTGGATAGTGGCACCAGTGGTTATATCGCGGAATACTTTACCGGTTCTTCCATTCCGCCCCTGGTACTCGCCTGGCTCATCGCCACATTTATCCGCATCGCCATTGGGTCAGCCACGGTTGCAGGGATGACCGCAGCAGGTATCATGCAGCCGCTGGTAAGTAGCATGCACGTAAGCCCGGAATTGATGGTGATCGCGGTAGGCGCCGGCAGCGTAATGTGCTCTCATGTAAATGATAGTGGGTTCTGGATGTTCAAGGAATATTTTGGGATCAGCCTCAAGGATACTTTTCGCACCTGGACCTTGATGGAATCAATTGTTGGCGTCGTTGGAATTGGCGGCGTACTCGTTTTAAATATGTTTGTTCATTCGTAAATTTAACCTGTGTTTATTCCGCCTTCCGGCGAGAAAATCTTTTTTATTTTAAAAGCTTAATTAAAAACATGATGAAAAAAAATATCCTTATTGTTTTACTGGTTATGATGGCCAGCCCGATGTTCTTACTGGCGCAGGCAAAAAAGCAGCAGGGAGAATATTACCAGGTAACCGTATATCATTTTACCAATGCTGAGCAAGCTGACCTGTTAGATACCTATTTATCCAAATCTTACCTGCCGGCCTTACACCGGCAACAGGTAAAATCTGTCGGTGTATTCACCCCCATAGCGAATGATACTGCAACGGATAAACGCTGCTACATCATATTCCCACTTCGCCGCGCGGGCTCTGTGGAGGACATTGAACAAAAACTTGATAAAGATGCTGCTTACCAGGCGAGCGGAAGAACTTTTATGGACGCTGCCTATGACAAACCTGCCTTTACCCGTAAGGAAGTGATCTTATTAAAATCTTTCCCGCTGGCTCCTTCGATGATCGTTCCAAAATTACAATCACCCGTTGCCGATCGTGTATATGAACTGCGTAGTTATGAAAGTGCTTCTGAAAAGATCTTTCGCAACAAAGTGCAGATGTTTAACGAAGGAGATGAAATTGGTCTTTTTAACCGCTTAAAATTTAATGCTGTTTTTTATGCCTCTGTAATTGCCGGTAGCCGCATGCCCAATTTGATGTACATGACGAGTTTTGAAAACATGGCAGAAAGAGATGCACATTGGAAAGCCTTTGGCAGCGATCCGCAATGGAAAGTATTATCGGCAAAACCAGAATACCAGCACAACGTTTCCCGGAACGAAACGATCCTGATGCGGGCAAGGCCTTATTCTGATTATTAGGCAGAACCCTCTTAATTATCAATACCTCAAATTCAAAAACCTTTTTATGAACCCGACTATAAAAAAACTCCTGCTCGCAATGGTGGTCATATCCATCTTCTCTTTTGCGACCAGTAAAAAATCGAAATCGGTCCTGGTTTTTTCCAAGACCAATGGCTTCCGCCATAGCAGTATACCCGCAGGCATCAATGCCATTAAAGTATTAGGGAGCGAAAACCGCTTTTCAGTCGATGCAACCGAAGACTCCCTGGCGTTTACCGAAGCCAACCTGGCAAAATATGACGCGGTGATTTTCTTAAGTCCTACCGGCAACGTATTGGGCGAGGCCGAACAACGGGCATTTGAAAATTACATCAAAAAAGGCGGTGGCTTTGTTGGCGTTCACGCTGCTACAGACTGTGAGTATGACTGGCCCTGGTATGTAAAGCTCGTGGGCGCTAGTTTTCTTTCGCACCCGGCGCAACAGATGGCGAAGCTGGTGGTAAAAGATAAAAAACATCGTGCAACAAAACACCTCCCCGATGTTTGGGAACGCAAAGATGAATGGTACAATTTCAAGAGCATCAATCCCGATGTAAAACTCTTGCTGACGCTGGACGAGACTTCGTATACCGGCGGCAAAAATGGCGATGTTCACCCCATGTCGTGGTATCATCAATATGATGGCGGACGTGCATTTTATACCGGTCTTGGTCATACGGCAGAATCTTATGGAGAAGATGCGTTTCTCCGCCACCTGTTAGGCGGCATCAAGTACGCAATGAAAAACTAATCTTAGCCGTGGTTGGTCTTATGACCAACCACTGAAGCCCGGATGTTAATGCAACACCAACAAGCCGACGATGGCTAACACAATCTTTGTTGTTTAGAACACCAACAATGGCTTCGTTCATAAATTAAAAAGGCGGTCAAATTTCGAGGTTGAAATTTGACCGCCTTTTTTTAAATCAGCTACCCCGCTTTTGGGCGGGCCAAAAAGATCATTTAAAGTTCCCTGATCCAGATATTGCGGAAGCTAATCGGCTCACTTTTATCGCCATGATCCTGCAGCTTGATCGCAGTAGGGCCATGCTTTTTATAGTAAGGTTTGCCGATGTACATGGTGATTCCTTTTACCTCTGTGTTGTTCTGTAACAAAACGCCGTTATGGATCACCGTTACCCTGCCGGCGGTTTCCAGTTCGCCACCTGCTTTGAAACGAGGTGCAGTCCAGATCACATCATAAGTTTGCCATTCACCTGGTTTTTTGCAGGCATTCGCAAGCGGGATGGCTTGTTTGTAAATGCTACCTGTCTGCCCGTTGACATAGGTTTTATTGTTATAGCAATCCAATATCTGAATTTCATAGCCTTCATCGCCGGCACCAACGGAAGAAAGGAACAAGCCGCTGTTACCTCTCCCCTGCCCGCTACCATTGATCACAGCAGGAATTTTCCATTCGAGGTGCAACTGGTAATCCATAAATGCTCTTTTCGTCTGTATATTTCCCGTGCCTTTGTTTACCGTAAAGGCTCCTTCAGCAACGGTCCATTTCGCAGCGGCATTGGTATCTTTTACGGATACCCATTCTTTCAGATCCTTCCCATCAAATAAAACGATCGCATCTGAAGGGGCAGCATTACCTACACCGGGTGTAACAACCTTTGGAACCGGATCCCAAATCTCTGTTGCCTTGGGATCACCTTCCTGGCAATACGCATGTTGAGCCACACAGATGGCACCAGCCACCAGGAACAAATTTCTTAAACGCATAGACTATATTTTTTTTGATAATGAGAGAAAAGCAAGAAGTTGCAATCAGCCTGTAAGTTAAATACTATCCTAAATCAAAAAATTATTTACCGAGAATCTTTTCATGTAAGAAATAATTTTTCGCAATGAGTTGATGTATGAATAAAAATTGCAGTGCGTCCAAAACGATTCCAGCGAAGCCAGTTGATTCCTGCCTTCATCCTTAAAGTCGAATTGGAAAATAACAAGGGAAGAAATACCTTAGCCAATAATATTCTTTCCTTTTTACACGATTGTAAATTTCATTTTTATTTATGGGAGATACCCTTCAGATCAAGAAGCAGGCGAAGCAGTATGATGCCGTAATTGTAGGCTCCGGTGCCGGTGGTGGTATGGCTGCATACGTGCTTGCAAACGCAGGATTAAAAGTATGCCTGCTGGAAGCTGGTCCGGATTATGACCCGGCAAAAAACTCTTCTCAACTGAAAAATATTTGGGAGTCGCCGCGACGTGGTGCAAGAACGAATCTGCGTCCTTTCGGTGATTTTGATGCCTGCTATCATGGCTGGGAAATTGACGGAGAACCGTACACGCATGCAGAGGGCACAAAGTGGGAATGGTTCCGAGCGAGAATGGTGGGTGGCAGAACAAATCACTGGGGCAGGATCTCCTTAAGATTTGGACCGGATGATTTTAAAAGAAGAAGCATTGATGGACTCGGTGATGACTGGCCGATCAGTTACGACGACATAAAACCTTATTACGATAACATCGACAAACTCATTGGCATCTTTGGCAGTAACGAGGGATTGCGTAACCACCCCGACGGATTTTTTCTTCCGCCGCCGAAACCCCGCTTACATGAATTGTATATTAAGAAAGCTGCTGTTGGTGTAGGCGTTCCCGTTATACCATCGCGTTTGTCTATTCTTACAAAAAAAATTAATAAAGACCGCGGCGAATGCTTCTACTGTTCGCAGTGTGGCAGAGCCTGCAAGGTATATGCGGATTTCTCCTCCTCTTCCGTGTTGATTAAGCCTGCGCTCGCCACCGGCAATGTCGACCTGGTCACCGGCGCCATGGCCCGCGAAGTGTTAACGAATAAAGAAGGGTTGGCCACCGGCGTATCCTACATCAACAAGGGTGATATGCAGGAGTACCAGGTTCAGGGCAAGGTGGTGATCCTGGCCGCGAGTGCCTGCGAAAGTGCCCGCCTGATGCTGAATTCTAAATCGGCGCAGCATCCAAATGGCATTTCAAATTCGAGCAACGTTGTTGGCAAATATTTACATGACTCCACCGGGGCTTCGGTAAGTGGTGTACTACCGCAGCTCTTTGGCCGCAAGCGCTATAATGAGGACGGTGTCGGAGGTATGCACGTATATACGCCGTGGTGGCTAGATAATAAAAAATTAGATTTCCCAAGAGGTTACCACATTGAATATTGGGGTGGTATGGGACAGCCGGCCTATGGGTTTGGTTTTGGGGTTGAAAACTCCAATGGCAAATATCCCATCAATGGGAAAACGAAGGAAGCGGGTGGTTATGGCGCTTCGCTGAAAGAAGATTATCGCTACCTGTATGGAGCCGGTGTGGGTATGGCCGGGCGCGGGGAAGCGATTGCATTTGCGTCTAACTTTTGCGAGATAGATCCGAATGTCGTTGACAAATTTGGTATTCCGGTTCTGCGTTTTAATACGAAGAACAGCGAGCACGAGATCAAGCAGGCAAAGCACATGAAGGAAACCTTCAAAGAGATCATGCACAACATGGGAGCGATCATCACCTCCGGTGGAGATGATGGCCCGGAGAACGATTATGGCCTTGCTGCCCCAGGCGTGATCATCCATGAAGCAGGTACTGTTCGTATGGGTGATGATCCAAAAGCTTCGGCGCTAAATAAATGGAGCCAGGCGCATGATTGTAAAAATCTATTCAATGTGGATGGCGGACAATTTGTTTCGCAGGCAGATAAAAATATTACCTGGACCATCCTGGCGCTTTCTATGCGCACATCCGAATACATTGTTGATCAATTGAAAAAACAGAATATTTAATTAGACCGTGTTTAACGACTGAACACTTAAAATCATTTAATTATGGATAGGCGTAAATCGATCAAAGCATTATTGGTAGGCACCGCTGCTGCGGGTGTGCTCGTGGAGTCCTGTAACACGAAGACAGAAAAAGTCGCGGAGCCAAACGCGGCGGTGACGAATGAAGATGACCGGATGGAAGAAGAGAAGGTCATCAATAAAAAACTAAAAGACGCCACATTTTTTACCCCGGAAGAAATGGCCACCATCACCGTGCTGGCAGACATCATCATTCCCAAGGACGAAGTGAGTGGAAGCGCTTCAGAAGCGAAGGTGCCAGACTTTATAGAGTTCATTGTAAAGGACATGCCTGCTCATCAAACTCCTATGCGGGGCGGCCTCCGTTGGCTTGACCTGCAAAGTTTAAAACGCTTCGAAAAGCAATTCACCGCTATTACTGCCCAGCAACGGATCGAGATCGTGGATGAGATCGCATATCCAGCCAAAGCAAAGCCGGAACTGAAACAGGGAGTTGCCTTTTTCTCGCTCATGCGTAACCTCACTGCTACCGGCTTCTATACTTCCGAGATCGGCATACAGGACATTGGCTACATGGGTAACAAACCGAATCAATGGAAGGGCGTTCCTGATGAGGTGTTGAAACAATACAACATGGCTTACAGCGAAAAAGAATTGAAAGAGACGGTTCAATTTGATAGTTAGCCTCCGCCTGGACCAATTTATCCAAATTATAATTGCATAAAAAAACTGCGACCTCAACAAAGAGGCCGCAGTTTTTTTATTGAAGAAAGGCAAGAAATTATTTCAATCTTCCCATATAAAAATCAAGCACTTTTGTGCGTAGCAGGTATTCATAACGTGCGGTGATGAGCGTTGCCCTGGTACGTTCCAGGTTATTCTTCGCGATGAGGTATTCCGGTGCATTGATGACACCGTTCTCGAAACGTACTTCGGCAATGCGGAAAGATTCAGCATAGGCATCTGCCTGTTTCTGCAAGGTATTATAGCGTTTAAACGTAGTAGTTATGTTCACGTAGGCCTGGTCTACCGACTGGCGTAATTGGAATTTCACATTGTCTGCCACCAGGCGATTGAACTTTTCTTCATTCCTCGCCAGGCGCACATTTGAACGTGTTTGAAAAGCACTGAAGATCGGCACCCGCACACTTACGCCATAGGCAGTTGCAATGTTGTTATTGAACTGCGACGAGTAGGTGATCTTTTCAGGTTCAAATTTATTCT
>JAURWD010000030.1 GCA_030655145.1 Ferruginibacter sp. | reverse complement strand
AGCGAACCTCTTTCAGCCAGGGAGATTCACCCGGGTTCCTGAAACCTTTTGTCGGTCGGCCTTCCTGGTGGACACCGCAAACGCTGAACAATACCATCACGAAAGCCAGCATTAATCCTCGGCCGGACAGTGAGCAGACCTTATTTTTCGGACCAGATAGTTCCCACATTTATATCTGCGATCTCGCCCTCTGATTAAGGATTATCACTACCAGTCGATATCAGCAAAACCTTAAAAATTTTGATTATTGTAAATTTCGGACGGAGTTTTACATTTGAAGTCAACCTTTTTTTTTCAAATTGTGAACCAAACAACATGCACGAATGAACCCGGTAAAAATTTTGCTTCCGTTTGGCCTGTTGTTGGTATTTGTTTGCTGGGTTTTATACAGGCTCATTATTAAAAAGGATCTTCGGCAGCATTTACCAGGTTTGTATGCAGGTGTATTTTTTATTGCGATCTGGACAGTGATTTATGTTTGGTTGAAGCAATAGTATTTTATTCTCTTGAGAAAGAGCAGGTGGAAAAGTTGAAATGGTGCCGCCGCAAAATTGTCTGAATCTTTGAGTTGAGTCTTTACAGTTTATCATTAAAATAAAAGCTATGAACATTACTCCTGAACACAACGAACGGGTTGCCAGATTGACTTTTGCTTCGGTGTATCCACTGTATGTGACGAAGGTGGAAAAGAAAGGACGTACGGAGGAAGAACTGCTGCAGGTAATAGAATGGTTAACCGGGTTTGATCAAAAGAAACAGCAGAAATTGATCGATGAAAAAGTCACCTTTGGAAAATTCTTTGAGCAGGCAACGCTGAATCCAAACGCAGCGTTGATCACCGGGACGATTTGTGGATACCGGATAGAGGACATTGACAATACTTTAACGAAGCAGGTGAGGTACCTCGATAAACTGGTAGATGAACTGGCAAAGGGCCGAAAGATGGAAAAAATCTTACGCAGCTAACGGGATTTGCAAGCAGCGGTTTAGAACCGGATAGCCCCCATAATAGCTGCGGCTTTATTGTACTTCCATCAAAGCGAATCATCAGTCACAAAATATTTTGATGTCCAGGTGACAATTTTAAATGCTCTCAACAATGAATTTCAATCTCGACAGATCAATCGAAATTCTTGAACGCACACCTGCTGTGTTAACCGCCTTGCTGCAGGGTATTTCCGAAGAGTGGACGGCAGTAAATGAAGGCGGAGAAAGTTGGAGCGCCTACGCCATTGTCGGTCATTTGATCCATGGTGAAAAAACCGATTGGATACCACGAGTCGCGATCATCCTTGATGAAAACGCGGATAAAAACTTTGATGTTTTTGATCGATTCGCCCAGTTTGAAGCTGGTAAAACCAAAACGCTGGAGGAGCTGTTGGTTGAATTCAAATCACTTCGTGAAGAGGGTCTGCATTACCTGCGTTCGCAGAACATCACGGCCGAAACCTTGTCGGCAACCGGGATTCATCCTGCTTTCGGAGAAGTAAGCTTATCGCAACTATTAGCCACCTGGGTTGTTCATGATCTCAATCATCTCGCCCAGATTTCCCGTGTGATGGCAAAGCAGTACCAACAAGAAGTCGGACCCTGGAGCGCATACCTCGGCATTTTAAAACAATAGCTGGAACGGCGACTACTTGGTGTTAATTCAACAGTAGCTGCAGCGGGTTAACTTTTTGGGAGAACGAACTTAAATTGCAGCCCGGTAAAGCGGGTAGCATGCGTCAACCTTTTCTGCCAAAGGCAGGAAGAATAATCGCCCGGTAAGGACAACTTTTTTAATTAACATTTACACAGTAATACAACCAACACAAATCGAACATGAAAACATTGACTAAGGAAATGCAGGCAGCGATCACGCCATCAATGGCGTTGGATCTCTTAAAGGAAGGCAACACACGTTTTGTGAACAACCTGAAAGTGAATCGTAATTTATTGCAGCAGGCAAATGAAACCTCCGATGGCCAACATCCCTTTGCAGTTATCCTAAGTTGCATTGACAGCCGGACCTCTGCCGAACTGATTTTCGACCAGGGGCTTGGTGATGTTTTTAGTGTGCGTATCGCAGGAAATATTATCAACGAGGACATTTTAGGAAGCATGGAATTTGGGTGCAAAGTCGCCGGCGCCAAAATAATTGTGGTGTTAGGGCACACAAAATGCGGAGCCGTTAAAGGTGCCTGCGATCATGTTGAAATGGGCAACCTGACAGCATTGTTATCGAAGATCAGGCCCGCTGTCGACGACGAAACGACAACCACAGAAAACCGCACTTCCAGTAATGCTGAGTTCGTTGAGAAAGTTTCGACGATAAACGTAAAACGCACCGCAAAATCCATCATACAACGCAGCCCGATTCTTAAAGAAATGGCGGAGAGCGGCCAGATAGCCATCATTGGCGGTTCCCACGATATTACGACCGGCATTGTTGCGTTCTATTCCGAACCATAGTTTGTGAGGTTATTTTTCCGGTTGTCACAAGCATTGCGAAAGGTTTGAAAGTTCCAGGTAAAAGGCTAACGTCAAGTGTGATCTTTTACCGGAACTCCCTATCTTCAAACCCTATTTACCTTTATGAAACTCTTAAGTGTACCCGCGTTCTCGCCTTACCCTTTTTTCCGCGCTTTCTATAAAGTGCTGCTCATATTGCTTCTAACCACAACCTGTACCCGCGTATTTTGTCAGTGGGATGGGAATCCGAAAACCGTAAATAACGATATTTTATCCATCAGCGGCCAGCCCATGTCTGTGAACGATGATGCGGGAGGCGCAATCGTGCTAATGTCTTCATTTGGTAACCTGGTTGCACAGCGACAATCCGCCAGTGGTGAGCTACGCTGGAATAATTTAGCGTCGCCGGTCTCCATATTCCAAGGGACAAATATCAACCTGGAAACTGTACAGAAAGATGGTAACGGTGGCGCATACCTGCTGTTTACAAATGCGGTCGATGCGAGCCATGTTGACCTGTACCTGCAAAGACTGGATTCCAACGGTAACAGGCTTTTTGGAAACACAGGAGTAAAAATTAACCCTGCAACTATACCGGTTAATCACCAGGGAAAATTGAGTGTCGGCAAAAACGGTGTCACAGTTGTCTGGAGCAATTCCCTCTATCCCGAAACCTTAAATGATTCTATTATCAATTCGGCCAAACTCTACATCCATCGCTTTAGTACAAGCGGAACGTCACTTTGGGCTCAACTGAAGACTGTGAGCTCGGCGCCTGCCGGGAGAGTCTCGCCCGTTGTGGTACCGGATGGAAAGGAGGGCACCTATGTAATTTTCACGGACTTCAGGAACCTGGAAAAAGTTACCGAAAGCTGGGGAGACTATTATACTAACCTGGATGTGTACATGCAGTATTTCGACGCATTGGGCCAACAGCTATGGGGAAGCGGCGACCGTGCCTTGAATGCGCAAACCGGGGAGCAGCTAACCTACCGGGATGCTTTTTCGGGGCAGACCGCTATCCCTGATTCGGCAGGTGGTCTGGAAATGATATATCTCAGCGATGAACGTGTTTGCGCTCAAAAAATAAATGCCCTCGGTGAAACAAGCTGGCCACTGAATTTTAAAATAGACGCAGACAGTCGAACCAAGAATGGTATCCTCGCAACAACCGATGGTTTTGGGGGATTGGTCGCATCATGGCTGACCGTTCCACCAACTGATCCATTTATTTTCACGCAACGCGTAACGAAACAAGGTCTTCTGCCCTGGGGCTCAACCCTGTTGGTTGTTAGTGCTCCCGGCGATGGGCAATTTGGTATTCCTGAACCGGCCGCAGTTGTAACAGATCGGGAAGGCAACTATGTGTTTGCCTGGTCCAATACCGGGATCGATACTTCCGACGTAAACGATCCGGCCATAAGTGTTACCCAATTAAAAGCGCAAAAAATATCACCTGCCGGTGAGAAGAAATGGAAGTCAGGCCTGGTAATTTACCAGGGACCTAATACGAATGCATCTGTGTTTTTTCCGCAATTGGTGAATAGTACCGGGAATCGTTTGCTGGCTACCTGGGCTAATCGATCAGGTGATGATCCGGATGGCCGGGTTACTTCGGCGATGATCGAGCCTGCGGGAACTTTGGTTGATGAATTGGTAAGGCCGACAGAAACAACGAAGGATGGGAACTGGAGCGACCCTACAATTTGGGCAGATGGAAAACTGCCTTCGCCTGGGGCAGACATCGTCGTGAAAACAACGGTAACCGTAACCCAGCATATCACCGTTAAAAGT
>JAURWD010000282.1 GCA_030655145.1 Ferruginibacter sp. | reverse complement strand
GAACATATAGCGGGCTAGTGACCGGGCAAGTTCAGTTTTACCAACTCCCGTAGGTCCGAGGAAGATGAACGTTCCGATTGGTTTTTTCGGATCTTTCAATCCTACGCGATTCCTTTGAATGGCTTTTACTACTTTCGAGATGGCATCAGTTTGTCCAACCACTACATCTTTCAGATCGTCTCCCATGCGACGGAGCTTCTCGGTTTCAGCCTGCACCATTCTTTTAACAGGTATACCGGTCATCATGCTGATCACTTCCGCAATATCTTCTTCTTCAATCGGGAAGCGTTTGTTTTTGCTTTCTTCTTCCCAATCAGCTTTCGCTTTTTCCAATTCCTCCTGCAGCCTTTTTTCAGAATCCCGCAATGAAGCCGCTTCTTCGAAGCGTTGGCTTTTTACAACCTTATTCTTCTCTAATTTAATGTCTTCAATTTTCTTTTCGAGCTCAATTACATCTTCAGGAACATTGATGTTCTTAATGTGTTTTCTTGCTCCAACTTCATCCATTACATCGATCGCCTTATCTGGTAACAAGCGATCCGTCATGTATCTTTCGCTCAACTTTACACAGGCATCAATCGCGAGATCACTATAAGTTACATTGTGATAGTCTTCGTATTTGCTCTTGATGTTTGAAAGTATCTGGATGGTTTCTTCTACCGAAGGTTGCTCAACGATAACCTTTTGGAAACGACGATCAAGGGCACCATCTTTTTCGATGTGCATGCGGTACTCATCAAGTGTAGATGCACCGATGCATTGGAGTTCGCCCCTGGCGAGCGCTGGTTTGAATATGTTGCTGGCATCAAGCGAACCACTCGCTCCACCTGCCCCAACGATGGTATGAATTTCATCGATAAACAAGATCACATCGCGATTCTTTTCGAGCTCGTTCATGATGGCCTTCATCCTTTCTTCAAACTGGCCGCGATATTTTGTTCCGGCCACCAGGGCTGCAAGATCAAGGGATACCACTCTCTTATCAAAAAGGACACGGCTAACTTTGCGTTGAACGATGCGAAGTGCAAGACCTTCAACAATGGCCGTTTTACCCACACCGGGTTCACCGATGAGGATGGGATTATTCTTTTTGCGGCGAGATAAAATCTGCGATACACGCTCAATTTCATTCTCTCTTCCCACGATCGGATCCAGCGTTCCATTCTCCGCCAGGCGGGTAATATCACGTCCGAAATTATCCAGGACAGGCGTCTTTGTTTTTGGTTGATTGGCAGCGCCACCGCGTTGAGCTTTCTGTTGCTGGCTGTACTGTTTTCTTTCCTCATCAAAATCATCTTCATTCTCGTCTGAGAATTCTGCTGCAGGAGGATTGCTGGTTACGAACCCTAACTCATTTTTGAAAATGTCGTAATCAACATCAAATTGATTTAAGATCTGTGTAGCAATGTTCTCTTTGTTTTTCAGGATCGATAACATGAGGTGCTCACTTTCCACCATTACACTTTTGTGTGCTTTGGCTTCTAAAACGGTGATGCGAATTACCTTTTCGGCTTGCTTGGTTAATGGAAGCGAATTGATATTGGCTATGTTCTTTCCTGTCTTATCCTTCACCGCCACTTCAATCTCTTTACGCAGTTCATACAGATCTACGTTGAGGGATTTTAATATTTTGATAGCTGTATTCTCACCGTCGCGAATTAGTCCTAAAACCAGGTGTTCCGTTCCTATGAAATCGTTTCCTAAACGCAATGCTTCTTCCCTGCTGTAGGAAATGATTTCCTTTACTTGTGCTGAAAAATTGTTGTCCATCCTTTATTGAATTTAGCTTGTACAATAATAACGATTATTTGCTAAAATTAGTTTGGGGTATTTGTGAAATGTTGAAATGTTGAAAAGTTAAAAATTGTCGTAAAACCCTTAAATCTACTGGGAAAAATCAAGCTGACATTATAAAAATTTCGTCCGTGTTTTGTAATTGGACTTCTTAATTATGGGCAGGTTTAACTCAGAAAATGATAATCAAAATTTGCTTTACTTTACAAAAATTCGTTTTCCTTTAATAACACACAAACGTAGAAAAAGTAGCCTATAATCTATTTTGAGATTCATAGCCGAAGCTTTCATCTTAATGTAAATACATGAATGTCAAAACAGATACCAAAGAAAAATTCAGTGTTATAACGCCGGAAGCCGCAGAACTTACTGCTAATATGACAGAGGAACTCAACATTATGTTGCTTCCCTACCTGCAAAAAGACATACCACACATTATTTTGAATATGAGTGAGGTAAAATCTATAAATGATAAAGCCGGGGAAATATTGTCAAACTTACAGCAGCAATTTTATGAGAACAATGCCTCGATGGTGATCTGTGGATTGCAGCCGGACGTAGAACAGCAACTGGACAAACTAGAACTGCTGGAATTTTTAAACGTGACACCGACCGAAAGCGAAGCCTGGGATATTGTGCAAATGGAGCTGATTGAAAGAGAAATTCTTGGCGGTGAAGAATAGGGAAAAGGCGGGCAATGCGGTGCAGCACATCTGGGCCAAAACAACTCCTGTAAAACAATTAGCTTATAAACCCACCCCCAATTTGTTAGTACTCACCATACTTGGAAATAATTCAGCTATTCCTGCCTTTGGCAGAAATCCAACAGCGCAGGTATTGCAATTGGAGGACGATTATTTTTTGATTGACTGTGGTGAGGGAACTCAATTGCAAATGGCCAGGTACAAGGTGCGGCACAGCCGGATCAACCATATTTTTATCTCTCATCTTCATGGCGATCATTACTTCGGGTTGATCGGTTTACTCACAAGTATGAGCCTGCTTAACCGTACCCAGGATCTCCACCTCTATGGACCAGAACCCCTCAAACACATCATAGATTTCCAGTTGAATGTTGCCGACACAACGCTGTGTTATAAGTTACATTTTTACCCCTTGACCACCGAAGGGCGGATCGTTGATGAAAACAAATTTACCGTGGATTGTTTTAGTGTAAAGCATCGGATAGAATGCTGGGGCTTCCTTTTTAAACAAAAGAAAAAGCCTCGGAGCATTGACCCGGTGCGGGTTAAGTCGTACGAAATTCCTGCGGCATTTTATGAAAAATTACAACGCGGTGAAGATTATGTAACGAAGAAAGGAACGCTTATTCCAAATGATGAAGTAACAACGGCTAACACACCCGAAAAGAGTTATGCCTATTGTGCCGATACGATTTTTGACGAAACAATTTGCGAAAAAATCCAGGGAGTAGACCTGCTTTATCATGAAACAACTTACCTAAAGGAGGCTTCGGATAAGGCTGCCGCAAGATATCATTGTACAACCGTCCAGGCAGGTACCATTGCAAAAAATGCCGGGGTTCAAAAATTACTCATCGGTCATTTCTCCTCGCGTTACGAAGAATTAGATGAATTCCTTTCTGAAACAACTGAAGTATTTGAACGCACAGAACTGGCGATTGAAGGCACTTGCTACCGGGTTTAATCTTCTACCTTTATGACTTTATTGAAACCATCTGCCATGATCCAGGTGAAAAATTCGGGAAACCATTTTCTCCAGGCTTCCTCGTTGTGCGAGGCCTCCGGATCAACAACTGCGTAAATTAACGCCGGGGAATGCCTACCCAACAGGTCTGTAATATCTTTCATGTCGTCGATGTAACTGCCGCCTTCTTTTCCACCCATGTAGAAAAAAAGTTTCCCCTTTAACAGTTTCCCCATTTCTTCTGTCAAAGGCTTGATGGCATCGGCGGTCCAGAATGCAGGAGAAAAAATCCCTCCTTTTCCAAAAACTTCAGGATACTTCAACATCGCGAAGTAAGAGATCAGTCCACCCATGGAGCTACCAGCGATCATCGTATTTTGGGTTGAACTAAGTGTGCGATACTTGCGGTCGATGTAGGGCTTCAGGGTTTTCGCGATAAAGTCAACATATTCATCCCCTTCACCTTCACCGAAATTTTGAAAACTATACGGATTGTATTCGTTCATCCTTTTCGGACCATTCTCAATGCCGATGACGATGCAGGCGGGTTTATTTTTTGAATCGCTGTTTTGGATAGAATCCAGGCAATCGTCGACTCCCCATTCACCAAACGGAGCGTTGTATTCATCGAACAGGTTCTGGCCATCATGCATGTACAGCACCGGGTAACGCTTCTTTCCCGCTGCATAATTTTTGGGGAGGTAAATCCAAATTCGCCGCGAACGATCGAGTTGCGGAATGGCGAAAGCGCTGTCGAGCAGGCGCACATTCGATGAAGCGGTATGTTTCCTTTCCGTCGGGGGAAAATCATCTCTCCAGCTAATGATGGAAAACTCGACGGTTGTATCGCCGGTTATGGTGAGCTTTCGATTTCCAATATCAGCACCTTTCTGTCCACCCTCAACATTTTGCCAGCTACCTCGGGTAAACTTGAATTCATAATCCCCGGCCGCAACATCATCAAATTGCAAAAAATATTTTCCCTCGTTTTCGCCGAATCGGGCTTCGGGATCTGCAGGTTTCCATTCATTGAAATTTCCTGCGGCATAAATTGAATCGTGCTCATGCCCTGGCGGGACTGAAACGAGTCGAACCTTTACGTTGTACTGCGAAACTGCAGACAGGCTCGAAACGAGAAAGGCCATCAGCAGGTAAAAAAGTTTAGGGTAGACTTTTAGTCGGGGCCAGGGTTTCAAATGTTATTGGTTTATTTGTTGAGGTAGGTTTTCACTTTTTGTTGCACACCGTCTGATAGTTTCGTAACGGGAAGCCGAAGGATATTTTCAATCAGTCCGAGCTCGGTTAAAAAACCTTTCACTCCGGCAGGATTGTTTTCTGTAAAAAGAAGGTTGTATACTTCGAGAAGGGGATCATTCAACAACTTGGCTTTTTTGAAATCATGGGCAAGACCAGCACGAACCATCTCAGAGAATTCTTTAGGAAAACAATTTGCAGCCACGCTGATCACACCATCTATTCCACAGGCAAGTTCAGGTAAAACAAGGTCATCATCACCGCTAACTACCAGGAAATCTTCGGGGCGATCTTTCAATATCTGTATGCACTGGCTGATGTTATTCCCGGCTTCTTTGATGCCGGCCACATTTGCAACTTCGCTCGCCAACCGTATTGTGGTAGACGCTTCCATATTGCGCCCGGTGCGCCCAGGAACATTGTATAAAATAATTGGTTTAGTTGAAGCTTCTGCAACAGCTTTGTAGTGTTGGAAAATACCTTCCTGTGAAGGTTTATTGTAGTATGGACAGGCGCTTAAAACCGCCACTACTTTATCAAGGGGGTACGACTGAACATTTTGAACAACCTCTTTCGTATCGTTTCCGCCGATACCCACTACCAATGGTACACGTCCATTTACTACTTCATGCGTATAGTTTAATATGTCAAGTTTTTCCTGTTTATCTAATGTTGGTGTTTCGCCAGTGGTGCCCAGGCTTACTACATACTCAACGCCCCCATCGATAATAAAATCGATGACTTTTTTCAATGCCTCAAAATCGACAGATTGATCATTCTTAAATGGTGTTACAATGGCCACACCTGTACCTCTTAATTGCTCCCGTAAATTCATGAATTGTATTTTTTTGGTGAAGTTATAATTATGCACCGAGATGGTAAAAAACAAAAAGCCCCCTGTTACGGGGGCTAAAAAGCTTTATGCCAACGGCTCAATTATTCATTGCAAGGAATGGTGACAATTCCCTGTTCAAGATTTTTGAGCGGGTAAGATATTTTCTATCAGGACTATAGATAAAGAGGCAGGTACCATCTTTAATTTTATTGATAATTGGCTTGTGCAATTTTTGCGGTATGGCGGGGCAACCCCAGCTTCTGCCGATGTATCCCTGTGAAGTAATCAGTTTTTCATTTACATATTCAGCGCCATGGATTACAATATCGCGGCGATTTGCATTGTCATTAATTCCTCTCTCCAGGCCTTGAAGGCGCAAAGAATATCCGTGACCTCCGATGTAAGTGCCAAGGGTTTCATAAAAACCCAGACTGCTTTTATTGCTTTCGGGCACATTAGAAAACTGCTCAGCAAATTCTTTACCTGATTGCATACCGTGTGCCACGTAAGTATTAAAAAGTAATTTGTAATTCTTTACATCGATGATAAATAAACGCTTCTGTGAAGAAGGCTTGCTAAAATCCACAATCGAAATCACATCATCATTCGTAAAAGACCCCTGCTCTTTCATATAATTAAAACCACGCATCGCATAGTCGAATACCTGGCGGCCCAGTCCAATAGTGCCCAGCTTCAAACTATCATACAATGTATTATCAGCAAAATTTTCAGGAGTTCCCAAGGCGTTCAATACAGATACCGGGGGCTGTTTTTGGCTAGATGCGCCGATCCTTTCTCCTGGCTTGGATTTTCCAAAAACAAAGGGGATATGTAAAACGAAAATGAGTACGGAAGAAAAAAATAAGTAAACTTTCCTAAGTCCTAAGTTATTCATGATTAAGACGGGGGTTGATGATTAGATTTTAACGACGCGAAGTTACCAACCGATATATGGAATACTGTTAAAGGAATGGGAAAATAGCCGACATTAAATTACAAAGTATTCCAGCACTTTAATTGGAGATAGGCTTTTCAAGATACTGGTTATCAAATGAAATTGCTTCCAATAATTTCATCAAAATGCTACCTGAACAGATACTGTTTATCCACAAATTGGATCAACAGGAAATTTAGAGAGATATGGAGAAAAATTGTCCCTTAGACAAGAGCGTGGTACAGTACCTCGACCGTGTGTAAAGCTTTCTTACCTGTGCCGTCTTTTATCTGGTGTCTACAGCTGGTTCCCGGCGCAGCGATTATCACGTCCGCCGGCTGCTCGCGAACCGTAGGCAATAACACCAATTCCCCAATCTGCATGGAGATGTCGTAGTGTTCTTTTTCGAAGCCAAAAGACCCGGCCATACCACAACACCCGGAAGGAATAGATTCAACAGAATAGTTTTCGGGCAACGACATTATTTTAACCGATGGTGCAACAGAAGACAGCGCCTTCTGCTGGCAATGACCATGCAACTTGATGGTTCTTTTTTCTGTAGTAAACGCCTCCTTCTTGATATTACCTTTCTCAATTTCGTTCGACAAAAACTCGTCAATGAGGTAGACATTTTTGGCCATTAATTTTGCAGCTTCAAAATGTTCATCATCTGCGAGATCAATGTATTCGTCCCTAAAAGTAAGGATGGCGGATGGTTCGATTCCGATCAGCGGGGTGTCCCTGGTAACAAGTGGGGTAAGCAACGCAAGGTTCTTATTGATGATCTTCTTTGCATCTCTTACCAGTCCCTTTGAAAGCCAGGCCCTGCCACTTTCCTCGTGTTCGGGTATGCTTACATGGTAGCCCAGTTTTTCCAGCAATAAGATCGCCTTGATACCAATTTCTGTATCGTTATAATTCGTGAATTCATCACAGAAAAGATAAACCTGCCTTCCGTCATTCTTGGTCTTCTTTTTATGTTTGGCAAACCAGCTCCGCAGGCTGGTTTTGTATAACGTAGGCATAGACCTCTTTTGCGCAAACCCGGCAATGCGTTTGATCGTATTGCTGATGGCGGAGGTATTCATCATAAAATTGTAGACGCCAGGTAACATGGCCCCCATCTTTGCAGATGAATTAAAGTTGGCGATCAGTTTTGACCGAAACGGAACACCATTCGTGTCGTAATACTGTTGCAAAAATTCCGCCTTCAGTTTTGCCATGTCTACATTAGAAGGGCATTCTGACTTACAGGCCTTACAGCTCAGGCAAAGATCCATCACTTCATAGATCTCCTGGTGATCGAACCGGTTGATCTTGCCGGAGTTTGTCAAAAATTCCCGCAGGATATTAGCCCTTGCCCTGGTTGTATCCTTTTCATTTTTTGTTGCCATGAAAGAAGGACACATTGTTCCACCAGATCGTTCTGTTTTTCTGCAATCACCTGAACCGTTACACTGTTCGGCGTGTTGCAACACATCCTGGTTGTAATACCGAAACAAGGTTTTAAAGGCCGGAGTTTGTTGGCCGGGAGTATACCGCAACATGGTATTCATCGACGGTGTATCTACGATCTTGTTTGGATTGAAAATATTCTCCGGGTCCCAGGTACGCTTGATCGTTCTGAGCAGCTCGTAGTTTTTGGGGCCAACCATCTGGGCAATAAATTCGCCGCGCAATCTTCCATCTCCATGCTCTCCACTTAAAGAGCCATCATACTTTTTAACCAGCGTGGCAATTTCTTCGGCGATCGTGCGAAAGAGTTGGTTTCCTTCAGCGGTTTTTAAGTTGAGGATGGGACGAAGATGGATCTCGCCGGAACCGGCATGTGCATAATGCACAGCATGCAGATTGTACCTGGTGAGGATCTGGTTGAACTCTGCAATGTACGCTGGCAGATCCTGGACATCAACCGCGGTATCTTCAATCACGGGGACAGCCTTGGCATCGCCGGGAAGATTACTGAGCAACCCGAGACCTGCTTTCCTGAGTGTCCAGATTTTTTTACTGTCCTCGCCAAACAATAAGGGAAAATGATACCCGAGATTCGCGGCACGCATGTCTTCTTCTACTTGCTCTGCGATGGCCACGATATCTTCCCGGTTGGTACCGGTGAATTCTACCACGAGAATTGCGCCCGGGTCACCCTTTACAAAAAAACGATTCCGGTTTTGTTCAATATTATCCTTCGTGCATTCGAGAATGTAATGATCAATGAGCTCACTGGCACTTGGCCGATATTTCAATGCGATCAAATTGGCGCGAAGAGATTCGTCAATGCTATTAAAATGCACGCAGAGCAAACCTGTTTCTTTTGGAGGCAGGGGGTCCACATGAATTTTTATCTCGGTGATAAAAGCGAGCGTACCTTCTGAGCCGGCGATGAGTTTGCAAAAATTGAAGTCGGGTTCACCTGCGGTGAAGGGAGCAGATTCTAACATCACATCAACCGCGTAGCCGGTGTTCCGGCGTTCGATGGATTTCTTCGGAAATTCTTTACGAATGGAAACCTGGTTGTCGTAATTGCTTAACAAACCCCTGACGGTGCGGTAAATATTTGCCTCCAGCGAAGTGCCTTCACATTTCGCATGAAAATCCTCCAGGCTAACGGTATTGAAAACGGTTTCCGAACCATCGCTCAGGAGCGCCTTTACTTCTAAAAGATGCTCTCTAACGCTTCCATATTTTACAGAATTGGACCCGCAGGAATTGTTGCCTACCATACCACCGAGCATCGCCCGGTTAGCAGTGGAGGTTTCAGGGCCAAAGAACAAACCGTGCGGTTTGAGGAACATATTCAGCTCATCACGGATCACACCAGGTTGTACGCGTACCCAATTTTCTGCTTCGTTTAATTCAAGAATGCTCGTGAAGTGTTTTGAAACATCGGTGACGATGCCGCTACCCACAACTTGTCCAGCCAGAGAAGTACCGGCCGTACGTGGGATCAGCGATGTCTTCTCCTGCCTTGCAAAGGCGATCAATTTTTTTAAGTCGGCGATTGATTTCGGAACGGCAACGGCCAGGGGCATTTCACGATATGCGGAGGCATCGGTGGCATACAGGATGCGCATGGTATCGTCAAAATAAAATTCACCTTCCAGTTGATTTGCCAATTCTGCCAGCCGTTGATTCATGTAGGATGCTTGCTTTTGAATAAGGTGCAAAACTAACCCATTTTAGCGTAAGCACTGCAGCCGAATCAAACGCTGATTTATATAATCCAGGAGGAGAAAAAATGGAATCAGTTCACTTCGCTGACGACCGCATCCCACAGGATCTCAACCGGGTGAAGTGCTATCTTTTGCGTACCGTCTTTTATCTGGTGCCGGCAAGAGGTTCCGGATGCGGCAATGATGACATCTGATGAAAATTTCCGCACGGCGGGAAAAAGGACCAACTCCCCTACCTGCTGTGATACTTCGTAATGCTCTGCTTCATACCCGAATGAACCAGCCATACCACAACAGCCGGAAGCAATGAATTGTACCTGGTAATTTTCAGGCAGGCTCAACATGATGTTACTATGGTGTTGTGAGGACAAAACTTTTTGATAACAATGACCATGAACGGCAACTACCCGTTTATCTTTTGTAAACATCTCCTGGGAAATATGTCCTTTACTTACTTCCAGCGCAAAAAATTCTTCAATGGTTAAAGTATTCCTGGCCAGTTCAACCGCAGCTTCTTTCTGGTCTGCCGGGGCGAGATCAAGGTATTCATCCCGTAACGTAAGTATGGCTGATGGCTCAATGCCAACCAGCGGGGTTTCATCGGTAATAAGTGATTTGAGTAATTGAATGTTCTTTTCCGCGATCGCTGCAGCTTTTTTTACCATTCCTTTCGACAGGAAAGTGCGCCCGCTTTCCACATGGTCAGGGATGAGCACTTCGTATCCAAGGACTTCGAGGAGCAGGATAGTCTTTTTTCCAATTTCCACGTCATAGAAATTGGTGAACTCATCACAAAAGAAAAACACGCTGTGCTTTGCTTCCTGTTCCAGCTTCGGTCGTTTATGATACCAGGAGCGCAGGGTTGAGGAAGGCAGCAACGGCATAGATCTTTCCGGGTGAAAGCCCACTAATTTATTTGCGATCTTCCGCAAAGCTTTATTCTCAAAGATCAAATTATAGCCCCACGGAAACCGGGAGGCCAGGCTCATCTGTTTTGAAAAGTTGCCGATCAATTTTGACCTGAACGGCACGCCATGGCGGTCATAATATTGTTGCAAGAACTCGGCCTTCATTTTAGTGATGTCCACGGCCGACGGGCATTCTGTTTTGCAGCCTTTGCAACTGAGGCAAAGATCCATCACTTCCAAAATTTCTTTGTGATCCAACGGAGCCGGGTCAGCTTCATTGTGCAGGAACTGGCGTAATACATTTGCCCTCGCCCGGGTTGTATCCCGTTCGTTGCGGGTGGCCATGTAGCTCGGGCACATGGTGCCGCCGGCAACTTCAGTCTTGCGGCAGTCGCCAGACCCGGAACATTTTTCTGCAAGGCGAAGCATCCCGCCCTGGCGGGAAAAATCAAAAGTTGTTGAGATGGCGGTATTTGAAGATCGCTGGCTGCTGCGCAGGAACTGATCCATCGGAGGGGCGCCCGTTATCTTTCCCTTATTGAAAATATGGAGTGGGTCAAATAGTTCTTTTACCTGTTCGAATAATGCATAAGTCTCCGGGCCAACAACCGAAGAAATATATTCACCGCGAAGCCGTCCGTCACCATGCTCGCCCGACAAAGAACCGCGGTATTTTTTGATCAACAGCGCAGTTTCGGCCAGGACATTCCGAAAAGCTGAAAGGCCTTCTGCCGTTTTTAAATTGATCATGGGTTCCACGTGCAACTCGCCTGCACCGGCATGCGCATAATAGGAAGCGTTTAATCCATGTTTCGAAAGAAGCTGCTGTAGTTCTTCAGTATAGGCAGGTAGTTCTTCGGGGGCGACGGCGCAATCTTCTATAAGGTTAACAGGTTGTATATCGCCGGGTTGGTTGCGTAATAAACCAAGCCCGGCTTTCCGGATATCCCAGGCATACCTGGTGTCGCCATTATAAAGTGTCGGGTAGGCGTAACCGCAACTATTGCTTACGAGTTCATCGACGAGTGCCTGCGCCTGCCCAATTACGGTTTGTTTATCATCCGCCATAAACTCTACCATCAGGATCGCAGCCGGATCTCCTTCCACAAAAAAACAATTCTTGCTATATTCCGGGTGCTCGCGGGTAAAATTCATGATGTACCTATCCACCAACTCTGAAGCCATCGGCGCATGCCGGAGCGCAACGATATTTGCCTGCAAGGATTCCTGCAAGGAATTACAATGGATACAAACCAATGCAATTTCGCGGGGAGGCAGATCAAGGAGTGCAAGTTTAATTTCGGTGACCATTGCGAGCGTTCCTTCTGAACCAGCGATCACCTTGCAGATATTAAATGCTGGTCCACCTGCATTGAACGGCTGCATGGCCTGTAGACTATCCAATGCATAACCGCTGTTGCGGCGAACAACGCCGGGCTTTGGAAAATGTTCGCTTACCAGCTGTTGGTTAGTTGGGTCAGATAAAAGTCTTTCTAAACCCGCATAAATATCTTTTGCTAACCCTGAATGAGAATTAGGATTGAGCGGTTCTTCTTCGAAAATCACTTCGCTGCCATCACTCAAAATTGCGGTAAGTTCCAAGAGATGATCTCTCACCGAACCCCAGACAATGCTATGTAAGCCGCAGGAATTATTGCCGACCATTCCGCCGATCATAGCTCGGTTCGCCGTAGAAGTTTCAGGGCCAAACATGAGCCCGTATTGATGGAGATAATTATTCAGATCATCACGCACAACCCCTGGTTCTACTTTGACCCATTTCTCCGCAACATTCAATTCAAGTACCCGGGTGAAGTGCTTGGATATGTCGACTACGATTCCATTTCCAACAACCTGTCCGGCCAACGAGGTTCCGGCAGCCCTGGGTATCAGGGTAACCTGGTGCTCGCGGGCGAAAGCAACGAGGCGTTTTAAGTCTGCAGCCTGCTTCGGGATTGCAACAGCGAGGGGCCGTTCTTGGTAAACCGACGCATCCGTGGAGTATGCAAGCAATTGCATATTGTGCGTGGAACTGCTGTTGTAAAAAAGGTCACCAGCGAGTTGTGCCGCCAATAAACCTAAGGCTTGTTGCATATGGACTGTTATCTGCGCAAATAAAATGCATCTACAGGTAGAAGCAAAATTCCATTTGAAGCAAAAAACAAGCACGGAGGGAACTCAAATCAAAAAACAACTTATTGAAGTGCTTTAAAAAAAAGGGTCCCTTGTGGAAACAAAGGACGTTGTGCTTATAAATTAAAACAAACTTTTAGCACATGAGAAAGTTCAATATTTTTTTAGCGGGCAAGATGTAAGCGGTGAGTTTGTTGATGTAAAGAAATAAACATTCATCAAAACAATTACTTACCAAATTACTCAATTATGGATATGAAAAGTTCTTTCATGATTATTGTAACCTGAAAAAAATATCAATGATCCTGTAAGGCAATCATAGAAAGAAAAAGCGAGTTTCTACTCTGTCTATGAAATAATAATGGAGCTGAGATCAATGCGCAGGCAGGTCTTCATCAGGAGCGGCTCAATGGTTACACTCAACTGGTGACTGCCGGGATACAAAATGTTCAGGCGTTTTTTTATCTGGTAAATGGTGTCACGCTTACCGTTCGTTAAGGTGGAGGTCTGTGGTGGCTTCGTATTTACTATTTCGTATTTGAGCTGGTCCTTGTTGATATTTAATTTGATCAACACTTCGGTCGACGTTCCATCCGTATGGGAAAGTTGCGAAAAAATATTTTCTGCCAATGGCAGCAGGATAAATGAAGCAATTTTTTTGATTCCCAGCTCGCCGGAACATTCGATGTTGTAGTGGGCATTTTCTCCAAAGCCTTCCTTCTGTAAGTCGATCAATTCCTGCAAGATCTGCACCTCCTTTGCCAGGTCTACCTGCGTATGCTGGTACTGGCTCAAAGTAAACAAGGTGATCTTCTGCAATCTCGCGATCATCCCGGCAATCTGCGGCGCTTTTACCAATGAAAGCTCCTGCAACCGCGAAAAAGTATGGAAAAGAAAAGCAGTTTCCGTATTGCCGTTATGAATAAACGCTTCCATCTTTTCCTTCTGGTAGGTTAGTACATCGTTCTCCTGTTTTTTAATATACCACATCTTGCCAAGCTTGATCGCCGCAGCCATACAGCCTTCCATATTAAACGTAAGAAAGAAAAAAAAGAAAGCCGAAATAATGTGGCCCGATTTACCCATCGGTGCAAGCCCATAATATGAATAGATGTGGGGCGCAACAAACATGTTGTACGCATGGTAAACAATGAAACCCAGGATAGCGAATACTAACCAAAGCAGGACCATCCGCACATACATGCCCCGGAATAAAAATTTAGGAAACAGGAAGTAAATAATAAGGTAACAGAAGCTCATATCAATTGGGGTTGAACAGAGCACTTCAGTTGCCGAAGAAAAAAACGCGGTATGAAGCCCATACATCGATGTACGGCGCATGGTGGCTTCGATGGTGAAGTATGAAATCCAGCCCACCCAAAAACAAACATGTCTCGATATCCTGAAACTTGTTTTATTTGAAAAAACCAGGCTGTCAATATACATAGTTGCAGTTTGTGAAAGGCCAGCCCTTTAAAGCTTTGCGCTGGTAATTTTACATCTTTTAGTTTTCATCAACAAAAGATTTAACCGGGCTGATTCTCCCGGGCACGCAAAGCCGGCACTATGTAATGGGCTTCCACCAAGCCTTACAAACTTGCGATCCATTCTTTGAAGACCGGGGCCGTGTACTGGCTGACGTGTATGTCACCCTTTACCCATTCGGGTGACGCAAGGTGAATTACGATTTTACCAAACTCAACTACTTTGAATTCCTTGATCGCATCACTGTTTAGGATCACACTCCGATTTACCCTAAAAAAGTTTTTCGTGTTTACAGTCTCTTCGATTTCTGAGAGACATTTGTCGATCAGGAATTTTTTGCCCGTGAAGTCGATCGCGAAAATCAGCCGGTCGACAGAATAAAAAAGGGCAATGCTTCGAATGTTCAGGGGTATATAAGTATTACCCCTTTTTGCGATGATCTTATTTCGTTCAATAAATTTCTCATCTAGTTTAACAGGTTGATCCATGGCTAAATCATTTTTGTTAACGTGCTTTTGTTTGTTTATATAAATGACAGCAGAAAAACTGATTCTGATTCAAACAACGGCCCCTAAATAACCGAAACTGGAATTTTATATACTGAGCACCTTAAATCAAGAACTGAAGAATTGATTTGCATGTTTTGTAACTTTTCTGCACCACAACATAGACCTGACCTCATTTCCTGAGATGTTAACATAAACTAAAATTCACGGTACCGTTCACGTAAAACACGCTGCGGTTTGCAAAATTTTAACATTACTTTTCTGATTGGAATCGTCGATTCTTTCTAATAATCAACTTTATTCAAGGGTCATTAAAACCGGGATTTCTGCTGCATGATTTCTACTCAACTTCGAGGACCTTCACCTGACTTTATTGCTAAAGCGATACTCATACCAGGCGCCGCAATTTTTATTCCTTTCCTGACCGGGTTGTACAGTCACCTTGCTTTATCACTTGCCCTTAAAATTGTTATAGTGGGACTTCCGTGCCTATTGCTTTCCTGGATCATTTGGGAAGTAAATGTGCGGATGATGAAAAAGTTGAGGAACAGGTGGTATCGAAAAGATAAAAACGTGCACCTCGATTTTGTGCGCCGCGCCGCGCTGCACATGGCATTCAGCTTCACCTTTTCCATGGTTTACCTGGCAATTCTTCTCTGGGCCACGCAAAGTTTTCAAGCGGAATATCTTTTCAAAACCTCTTTTGCCATCCTGGTGTTTGTGGTGATCGTCACTTGCGTGTACGAGATCCTCTACCTCACTAAAGAGCGTGAAACCAGTGCGCTAAAAGCGGAAGAGTTGAACTATGCAAAGTCAGAAGCAGAACTAACCGCCTTGAAAAATCAAATAGATCCACACTTTATTTTCAACTCGCTCAACACCTTGTCCCACCTCATACAGACGACCCCCGACATCGCCTATCATTTCAATAATAACCTTGCTACCATCTACCGTTACATCTTATTTAACAAGGATAAAGAATTCGTTTTACTGAAAGAGGAACTGGAATTCGTTAGTCATAATTTCTATCTCTTCAGGATACGGTATGAAAAAGCCGTTAACCTACGCATCGAAATCGCGGATGTTAATACAGAGAACTGCCTGATCCCGCCGATATCACTTCAACTCCTCGTAGAAAATGCCATCAAGCACAACGAGTTTTCAGATGAGCACCCGATCGATATTTTCATCCATGTCGACAATAATTTCGTTACCGTTAAAAACAAGATGGTACCAAAAAAATATTTTATGCCCTCTCCTAAGATCGGTTTGCATAACTTATCCAACAGGTACCAGATACTCACAAAAAAAGAGATCATCATCGACGAGACCGAAGGATATTTTATTGTCAAACTACCCTTATTAAGTTTTTAACGAATGCTGAAACTACTGCTGATAGAAGACGAAAAACCGGCGCTTGAGAGCCTTATCTTAAAACTCCACGCCCTGTCGCTCGACCTGGATGTTGTGGGCACCACCAGTTCCATTTCGGAAACCATCGACTGGTTTTCCAACAACAAATCTCCCGACCTTATCCTGATGGATATTCACCTTACAGATGGACTTTCATTTGGGATCTTTGATGCGGTGGCGGTAACTGTGCCAGTGATCTTTATTACCGCATATGACGAGTTTATCATCCGGTCCTTTGAATACAATGCGATCGATTATATCCTTAAACCAATTGAGGACAATCGTTTACTGGAAGCCATCAAAAAGTATTACTTTCTTCAGAAACATTTTACGACGAACTATTCAACGCTGGCCAATACACTAAAGGAAAA
>JAURWD010000271.1 GCA_030655145.1 Ferruginibacter sp. | reverse complement strand
CAGTACCTCTCCTTTGCAGGGAACAATGTGTTGATCCGCAAAGAAAGGATTGTGCATCCCTTTGAATCCTTCACAGAAAACGATGTTTTCAAATTGAATGTCCTTGTATTTGTTTGCTTGTGGTGTTACCCCGAATAAGGTGTGGTCAAAACTTTCTTGCACCAACAGGTTTCGGCCTTCCAGCCACCGCCGCCATTGAAGAATGAATTTTTTACAATCAACCCAACCGGAAGGGCTGATTGCTGCTCCACCAAATTCCTGCGGCACATTAACAGGGGTCGTTCCATTTATCACAGCGTGAGCTGCATAATTTCCTTGCAGCATTTTTGCGGCAAAGTCGTCGCGTTCGGTAGCCGAAGCAAAAACCTGGTAAACCGGCTGTTCATGCAATAAGCGGCAAGCAAGCAAAGCTTCAGCTTCGCGAAAAAAATTGGTAGCAACCGGAATTTGTTGAAGTGTCAGTGGATGAATCGTTTTTCGTTGACCACTGATCGGCGTAAACATCCCCGCCGCGACAAGGCTTGCAGAGCTTGCTTCGCCCGGATCAATCACAACAAAAGAAATTTGCTCCCGGTAAAGCATAAACGAAAAAACCGAACCCGCTAGTCCCTGGCCAACGACCAGTGTATTTATTTTACCCATGATGCACAATAACGGAGAGAACTCATTGGCGTAAATATAGGCATCCCTCCGCACGCATCCCGGCATTCAAATGCTGTCAATCTTCTTCCTGGTTCGACCCCACTTTATTTTAAGCCACTAAACTTTTAACTTCGCGGCAAAACTCAGGCAAGCAACTTTAAGTAGATCCCGATGTTTTGTCACCAGGACGTTTGATAACACGACCCATACAGGATCACCCGGGTCTCTAAGCAGGGTTCCTTCAATCAAATTCTAATTTTTTTATATGCAGGATCAGTTTCTTTTCCAGGCGATGGTGTATTTGGCGGCAGCGGTGATCATGGTCCCGATCGCCAAAAAATTGGGGCTGGGCTCGGTGCTGGGATACCTCATTGCCGGCGTGGTCATCGGTCCGTTTTGTTTAAAATTTATCGGCACGGAAGGAAAAGACCTGATGCATTTTGCGGAGTTCGGAGTTGTGATGATGTTGTTCGTGATCGGGCTTGAATTGGAACCTTCCCGCCTTTGGCGACTACGCAAAACAATCGCGGGCATGGGTGGCGTGCAGGTTTTAGGCACCACCCTGCTGGTCACGGGCCTTGGGTTGCTGTTCAAGCTGGACTGGCGGCAGGCGCTTGCTTTGGGCATGATCGTCTCTATGTCGTCGACAGCCATCGTCTTGCAGTCGCTCAATGAAAAAGGATTGATGAAGACCGCAGCGGGTGAAAGTTCTTTTGCAGTCTTATTGTTCCAGGACATCGCCGTGATCCCGATGCTGGCACTCTTTCCATTGCTGGCACTGGCCCCGTCAACCCCCACCCCGACCGATGATCATGGCGGTACCAGTTGGGTGAAGACGCTTCCTGCCTGGGAACAAACGGGCGTCGTGATCCTTGCGGTTTGCCTCGTGATCCTGATCGGTCGCTACCTTGTGCGGCCGGCGTTTCGCATGATCGCCAAAACAAACCTCCGCGAATTATTTACGGCGAGCGTGTTATTACTTGTTGTGGGAATCGCTGTCCTGATGGAGGCTGTTGGGCTTAGTCCCGCCCTCGGCACCTTCCTCGCGGGTGTGGTGTTAGCCAACAGCGAATATCGCCATGAACTCGAAAGTGATATTGATCCCTTCAAAGGATTATTCCTCGGTTTATTTTTTATTTCCGTAGGTGCTTCCATTGATTTCAGCCTGATTTCCAGCCAGCCTTTAATGATCATTGGATTAGTACTGGGCTTGATGACCGTGAAAACATTGGTGTTGCTTTTACTGGGTCGTTCTTTCAAACTAAGTAACGCACAAAATTTTTTGTTCAGTTTCGGGCTCTGCCAGGTTGGTGAATTCGCATTTGTATTGCTAAGCTTTTCATCTGCACAATCGATCCTCTCAAAACCCATCACCGATAGCATGGTCGCAGTCGTCGCTATCAGTATGGCACTCACCCCGCTGGTAATGCTGATCAACGAAAAATTGATCCAGCCGCGGCTCTGTGTCATCAGCGAATCTCCTGAAGAACGGGAACATGATGTGGCAGAAGAAGAAAACCAGGTGATCATTGCCGGATATGGCCACTTTGGAAGCACCGTTGGCCGCTTCCTGAACGCGAGTGGAATCGGCACCACGGTATTGGACATTGACAGCGACAACGTAGACCGGCTACGTCGTATGGGTTTTAAGGTTTACTATGGCGATGCGAGCAGACCTGACCTGTTGGGTATTGCTGGCGCAGGGAAGGCCAAGCTCATCATCATCGCCATCAGTGAAGAAGAGAAACGCCTCGAAATGATCGAGACCATCAAGAAACATTTCCCCGACCTGCGCATGCTGGTGCGTTCCACGAATCGCGTTGATGCCTATAAATTGATGAACGCAGGGATGCCGCACATTTACCGGGAAACCCTCGACACCAGTATTCGTGTAGGCGTTGACGCTATGACCTTTCTCGGGCATAACTCGCTGGAAGCTTCGCGCTGGGCAAAAACATTTTTTGATGAAGACGAACGAAGGTTGAAATATCTTTCCTCAATCAGTGATGACAATGAATATGTGAACGCCGTTCGGCAGAATACCGAAGAGGTTGAAGCCACCTTAAAAGCAGATCGGGAACTTTGGAGAAGATGGGCGCATGAGGGCTGGGATATGGAAGGAGATGATGGGATCTGATATCAACCCCATCATCTATATAGGTTTCATCAATAAAATTACACTCGAATTTTTTTAGCCGCGGCCTCATCCAGGTACCACTCAGGGTCACCATAGAGCGGTTCAATTAGTTGCGCCGGGTAAGTATCAATATCCCGCTCTTCTTCCAAAATGTTATAAACTGCCTGGGCCTTTGATTCCCCATAAACAAGGAAGGCCACATTGCTGGCTTTATTGATAAGCGCTGCAGTAAAGGTTATCCGATACACTTGCTGATCGGGTATAAACACCTCTTTGATGGTCGGAAGCTGTTCATGCAAAACCGGCGTAAATGGAAACAGGGAAGCCGTATGCGAATTGTCTCCCAACCCAAGAAGCACCAAATCAAAAATGGTATCGGCATCTTTAAAATAACCTGTGATGGCATTCATGTATTGTGCCGCGGATTGTGCAGGCTGCAAGGTTGTATCCACCGCGAAGACCTGGTGCTCGCCTATCCCCAACGGTTCAAATAACACCTTCTTCACCATCTGGTAATTACTCGCCGGGTTGTTGGCTGGCACATAGCGCTCATCGCCAAAAAAGAAAAAAACTTTATCCCAGGCTACCTGGCTTTTGTAAGGCTCATTTGCCAGCAAGCTGTATAATTTCTTGGGCGAACTTCCGCCGGAAAGAGCAATGGTAAAGCTGCCCTGCGCATCAATGGATTTCGTTGCCAGCGAAACAATATATTCCGCAACACCTTCCAGTACTTCTTCAACCTTGTTATAAATGTGTATCAAAATGAACTATTTTTTTTTGTGAATGGGCAAGGTGAACCAATGATAACCATCCTGTGCTACCAACGCTTCCGCGAGTTCGGGTCCCCAGGTATCTGCCACGTAATTTGGAAAACTAAGACTCTGTTTTGTTTCCCAGGAGGTTAGGATCGGCATGATCAGTTCCCAGGCTGCTTCTACCTGGTCGCCACGCATGAACAAGGTTTGATCGCCCTGCATCACGTCCAGCAACAAAGTTTCGTAGGCCTCAGGCGTTTCACTCGCGTAGGTTCCTTTATAATCAAACACCATATCAACAGGATTCAACACCATATTTAAGCCTGGGCGTTTTGCCTGGACTTGTAAGCGTATACTCATCTCCGGTTGTATGCTGATCACTAACCGGTTCTGGCCCCAGTTCTCCGAAGCTTCGGTCGGAAAAATGGAATGTGGTACATCCTTATATTGGATCGTGATCACCGATGATGATTGCTGCATGCGTTTACCCGTGCGCACATAAAACGGAACTCCCTCCCAGCGCCAGTTGTCAATAAAGAATTTTACCGCGGCAAAAGTTTCCGTATTTGATTCCGGGTTCACCTTGGTTTCTTCCCGGTAACCCGGCACTTCTTTGCCTTCCATCCAGCCGGCACTGTATTGTCCGCGTACAACGCGTTTTTTTATATCGCCCGGACCAAACCTGCGCATGGCACGAAGCACATCAACTTTTCGATCGCGTATTTCGTCGGAACTAAAATCTACCGGAACTTCCATGGCTACGATGCATAACAATTGGAGAATGTGGTTTTGCACCATATCCCGCAGGGCCCCAGAACCTTCATAATATTCGCCGCGATCACCAACACCAAGTTGCTCCGTGACCGAGATCTGAACATGATCAATATAATTCCTGTTCCACTGTGGTTCAAAGAGGGCATTGGCAAACCTGAAGGCCATGATGTTCTGCACTGTTTCTTTACCGAGGTAGTGATCGATGCGGTATATCTGTTTTTCATCAAAGATTCCCTTCAGCAGGTTGTTTAGATCCTTTGCGGATTCCAGGTCGTGACCAAAGGGTTTCTCAATAACGATGCGGGTTTTAGCGATATCCGCACACAGTGCATTCTTAGAAATGTTGGTAGCGATGGTTGGAAAAAATTGCGGGGCGACGGCCAGGTAGTAAATGATATTGGCCGGCAATTTCCATTCTGCTTCAAATGATTTTATTGACTCAGAAAACGCCGAATATGATTTCGCGTTATTGATATCCGAAACTATGTAAGTGATGTGTGCTGAAAATTCTTCCCATTTCTTTTTATCCGCTTTCCCGTTCCGGGAGAATTGGTTGATGCCTTCGAGCAAGGTTGCCCTGAATTCCTCATTGGTAAGTTTGGTTCTACCGGTACCGATCACCGCGAAGTGATCGGGCAGCCAGTCATCGAGATAAAGGTTGTATAAGGCGGGAGTGATCTTCCGTGAGTTAAGGTCGCCGGTGCCACCAAAAATTACGAAAATGGAAGGTTGTGATTTTATAGATTTCATGTTAAGAATGTTCTTGATTGAATGGAATACTGTTACGGATCAACTTAAATACCCCCGGGAACCGGCGGTGAAACTTCCCATTTATTCCACTCGGTGTGAAACACGCCTTCTTTACCAATTAGCTGGTACGTATGCGCTCCAAAATAATCGCGTTGCGCCTGGATCAAATTGGCTGGCATCCTTGCGCTGCGGATCGTATCAAAGTAAGAAAGTGCGGCCGAATATGCAGGCACCGCAATGCCGCTAACGGTTGCCGCGCTGAGGATGTTACGGGCACCAGGAACAGATTCATTCACCAGCTTCCCAACCTGCTCATCAAGCAACAGATGGGCAAGCTGCGTATCTTTCGTGTAGGCCTGGTAGATATCTTCCAAAAATGTAGACCGGATGATACAACCACCTCTCCATATCCGTGCAATTCCCGCAAGGTCTAATTGATATTGATAATCTTTGGAAGCTTTTGCTAACATGTGCATGCCCTGTGCATACGACATCACCATTGCGAAAT
>JAURWD010000269.1 GCA_030655145.1 Ferruginibacter sp. | reverse complement strand
TTTGTTTTACCTGTCCCTGTAACCCCATTGAGCCAGATGTTTGCGATACTCATAATTACCAGTCCACCGGTTACAACCCTCAACACGGGTACACCTTCCTTCACAAACTCTGCTCCCTGGCCAAATAATCCAAAGAAAGTTGCAGGAAATATATTCACCAGCGTAACCATCACGCAGCAGAAGGCAATGCTCCACAGCATGATCCTGGTGATGGCCGGGATCACCTTATCTTCTCTTTTCTGACCCATTAAATTGCTCACCATATTATTACAGGTAGCCGCGAAAGCCCAGATAAAAACACCCACGACTCCAAATACATTCCGCATCGTATTGCTGATCGCTTTGGCGGCAATGCCTTTGTTCTCTATCAATAAAAAAAACACAAACCAGGTCGTAACACTTATCACGTATTGGAGTACCAGCGGAGTGGCAACTTTTACAATTTCCTTGTTCTTGTTTTTGTCGTACTGAAAATTTTGAAGGAGTTCATATCGCTTTTTCAGACCGCTTTTGTACAACACAAAAAACACCACCACGCACCCGGTGAACTCGGCGATGACGGAGGCAACTGCCGCGCCATTGAAGCCCATTTCGGGAAACCCCCAGTTACCAAAAATGAGCAGGTAATCAAGCAGTATGTTGAGCAAGGCTTCACAGATAAACCCGATCATCAGGTACCTGCTATTTAACGAAGACACCAAAAAAGCATTACCCATCTGGAACAGGTAAAGAAAGGGAAGCCCAAGTATGCGTATACGTAAAAAACCGATTTCCTCCGGGTAGGAGGCGGGATCAGCAACCGGCTGCAAGAGCATTGGAGCTATAAACCAGGTAAACAAAACACCGACCAGGGCGAACTGGATGCTGATGCGCATGCCCTGGGCAAGAATGGTCTTGAAAGCATCCGTATCACCGCTTCCTGCATAGCGGGAAAAAACAGATTGCATGCTGTTATTCAGGCCGTGGCCTGCCACTGCAAATATGAGATAAAAAACTCCTGTGATACCCGCGTTTCCCAGGGCCTCCGTGCTAAGGTTTCCTAAAAAAATACTGTTGGTAAGCATATTGATTTGGGGGATCAATATGGCAAGAGTGATTGGTAATGCGATCGACAGTATCTGCCGGTCAGTCACCTTTACTTTTAAATCTTTTATTGGAACAGCACTTTCCATATGTCCACAAAAATATCTTATTTTGCCAGCTTAAACTCATCTATTGAATTCCTCTTTCATAATACAACCTACAAGATTAAATACTGAGTCCGCTGATCTGTACCTCGAAATAAATCCACAGGGCATAGCATATATCATCCTCGAGAATAATACCTGCATGGGTTTAGCCACTTTTCATTTTCCCGCCGGGGCAACTGATGCTATTGTCGTTGCCTCGATTCATGAACTAATGAAGGAACAACCTGTGTTACAACAGGCATTTAAAAACGTATATATCATCTACGGTTATCCGCAATCTATATTGGTTCCAAATGAGTTGATGAATGAAGAAAATAATAAGGCCATGCTTGACCTGGTATTTGGGGACGCTTCCGATGCTGTGGTTAGGAACGAGTATGTTTACCGGCACCTTATTCATAACGTTTACAGCGTGCCGGCAGAAGTAGATGCTGTTTTGGCCAGGTACTTCGAGCAGGGGTCCTTCACGCATTTATATTCCTTGCTACCGGATGTAATCAAGAATTCAGGAACGCACCTCTATTGTATTTTTGACACCGGACAACTTACCACTGTTTTATTAAAGGAGGGCAAGTTGCAGGTGGTTCAAAGTTATTGTTACAAAACGCCGGACGACGTCGCGTATTACCTTTTGAATATCTGCCAACGATTTGAAACAGACCTCTCGGTTGTCACCGTACACCTGAGTGGAATGATTGATGCAACTTCGGCCTTGTACAGTGAATTGTACAAGTACTTCCTGAACGTATTTTTCGAAGCGCTGCCTGAAGAATATGAGTACCCTGAAAGCATTTCAAAATATCCTCCACACTATTTCAGTCATCTTTTTGCTGTAGCATCATGCGTATAATCAGTGGCCTTCACGGTGGCAGGAAGATCAATCCGCCTGCGAAGATGCCCTACACAAGGCCGACCACCGATATTGCCAAGGAAGGACTGTTTAATATCCTGCAGAATAATCTCGACATCGAACAACTTCACGTGCTGGATCTTTTTGGCGGCACCGGGAGCATCAGCTACGAACTGGCCAGCAGGGGAGCCCCGGAAATTACCATCGTTGAGAAAGATCCACTGATGTATGAATTCATAAAGAAAACTTCCACAGACCTGGCTTTCGAAAATTTTAAAGTGGTGAAGATGGAGGTCTTTAAATTTATTGAGACCGCAACCCATACCTACGATTTTATTTTTGCCGGTCCGCCCTATGCGCTTGCAACCATCGATGATCTGCCTAAAAAAATATTTGAACGAAAACTCCTGAAGAAAGGCGGTTGGTTTGTATTAGAACATACGCCCCGGAACAACTACAAAAATTTTGTTGGGTATAAGACAGAACGGAACTACGGTACTACAATTTTTTCTATATTTATCATGTGACGGAGTTTTCACCCCCGAGCTACGAAATATTTACGCAAAGTCTTCCTTATCTATGATTGTCCAATTGAACTAACTGCACCATTGCATTGGGTATTCTTGCCTGCCAGACAAATCATTGTGTAAAATATTAGCATGAACAAGAAAGAGATCAGGGTCGCATACCTGGACAAACGCCTTAAACTTCCCGCCCCTAATAAAATGAAAATGGATGATCTGATCCTGATCCGTTTTCAACAATTGCAGATCGATATCCCATCCCTTATCATGACATATTCGCCCTTGAAACGTCATAATGAATTTGATCCCCAGCTAATTACAGACTATTGTTACTTTAAAAATCCAGGTCAACAATTGTTTTACCCGGTGATGGTGGAGAGTGAGACAAATCCACAACTGATCTCTGTGATCGTTGATGACGAAACCGCTTTTGCGCCAAATAAATATGGGATAGAGGAACCTGTGGACGGCATCGACATGTTCCCTACCGAGATCGATATGGTAATTGTACCGCTGATCAGTTTCGACCGAAAGGGGAATAGGGTGGGGTATGGAAAGGGATATTATGATCGGTTTTTACAACAATGCCGCAAGGATTGCATCAAGATCGGGTTTAGTTATTTTGAACCGGTTAGCCAGATCGCCGATGTAAATAAATATGATATCAAACTCGATTACTGCGTTACCCCGGAAACTATCTATGAATTTTAGTAATTTGCAGCCCCTCTAAAGCTGGAGTTATTCACTGTTCAAAAAACAATTTTTGCTGAGAAGTTTCCGATACCTGTTTTTTCCCATCTCTATTATTTACGGCCTGGTTGTCTGGATCCGCAACTGGCTGTTCGATAAAAATGTACTGAAATCTTCGCGGTTTAACTTCCCGGTTATTTGCATTGGCAATCTCGCCGTAGGCGGAACTGGTAAAACGCCAATGGTAGAATACCTGGCAAGACTACTGAAAGATCAATACCAGGTAGCAACCCTTAGCCGTGGTTACAAACGAAAAACGGTTGGTTTTGGAATTGCGAATGAGAACACGACGGCCCTGGAGATTGGAGACGAACCTATGCAGTTTCACCAAAAATTTCCCACAGTTACGGTTGCGGTTGGAGAAGAAAGATTGGTGGCTATTCCGCAACTCTTGCACGACCGCCCGGATACGCAGCTAATTATTTTGGACGACGCATTTCAGCATCGGACCGTAAGGGCGGGCCTCAACATTATTTTAACTGAACACCGGAATCTTTATACGCGGGATTTTTTTCTGCCGGCAGGCGATCTCCGCGATACGCGTCAAAGTGCGGGCCGGGCCGATATTATCGTGGTCACAAAATGCACAAAGGGTATTGGAGAAAAGGAGAAAAAAGAAATCATTGAGGAACTAAACCCCAAAGAACACCAGCAGGTTTTCTTTACCGAAGTAATTTACGGCAAGCCCTATCATTTATTTTCCCGGGCTTCATTTGAAGTATCTGCAGACCTGGACACCTTGCTGGTGTGTGGAATTGCCAATCCTAAGCCGCTGCAAGACTACCTTGACGAGGAGGTGCATTCCTATGAAATGCTTCGCTACCCGGATCACCACATCTTTACGATCGATAATCTTGATGAGATCAAGAAGCAATTCGGGACCATTGCCTCAGGCAATAAGATCATCCTCACGACCGAGAAGGACGCGGTGCGCCTGCAGAAATTTGAAAACCAATTAATGGATTTTCCCATCTACGTGATACCAATTGAACACGCATTTCTTTTTGGAGAACGCGAACTTTTCGAGGAGCGGGTAACGGGTTTCGTAGCTCGGATAAAGCCGGCCGGCGGGGATGAGCTTGCGCCAGTGGCGTGATCTAAAATTCCTTATTATTCTTGAATTTATTTCGCGATTGCGATCTTCACTTTCTTGTTCTTGATCTTTTCGTTTTTAATCAACTCCATCGCTTCCCCAACTTTTAGTTTTCGTACAGCGACAAAAGAGAAAAAGTCTTTCACATCGATCAACCCGATGT
>JAURWD010000028.1 GCA_030655145.1 Ferruginibacter sp. | reverse complement strand
GCTTTTATCCAGGTTGGATAATTTTCTCCAGTCCTTTCTCCACGGATGATTATAGTGAATGTAATGGAAGGAATTGTCAAGACAAACACAACTTCCCTTCTCGAGCCATTTTGAAAAAATATTCCAGGGGGAATTAACGATAATGTCAGCGTCGAAATAATAGATCTTATTGGTGGACGGGTAAGCTTGGAAGGTTTCCTTGATAAAATACGGCTTGTAATAGCCGAGATGCATATTCGTTTTTACTTCCGTAAACTGGAGAACAATGTGTTCTGCAAGCAGGTAACTATTTGTATCAACCAGCTTCAATTGGTTTACCCACTCAGGGGGAGGGCCACCACGATACCCCACGTTTACAAGGCCCTTATAATTAAATCGTACCAGGGAGTTTGCAAAAGCCGCGATTCCTAAATCGAAATGACCATCATATAAACACACAATGATTTCTTCATACTCTGTTTGATGGATCATACTGACGCCTGAATTATCTAAATTTTGATGGAGGTTCTTGAAGTTTCAAATATATTGGATAATCGGGCGGGGGTAGAGACTAACCCTGCTAAATTAGGAATTATTCGTATTGGAAACTTCACGGAACAACCGTTCCTCTAAAAATTGTTGTTTAAACTTGTTTTTTGTTTTTATCAACGTCATAAATATTCCAATATTGCTATAAAGCCTATGAAGATCATCGACAAACTTATATTTATCCGCCCGGAAGGGAAATCCACTCAGCAGGAGTTTCAATCGTACAGCGATAATGGTCTTCAAACTTCGCGAACAGATGTATCGGTAATCATTCTGCTGACTGTTCAATTCTCCCTTTTTTATGCGATAAACATGCAGCAGGGCATAAGAAACGCCGAAGCCAAGAAACAATCTTTTATAATATCCGATCGAGGTGCGGTTCTGGGGAATATAATGCTGGAATTGTAAAGTCTGCGAATAATAAATTCTGTAGCCGATCCGTATTAACGCAAGGCACAGTTCATGATCGCCGCTACTGATCAACAAATTTCCGATGCGGTCCGAGACCAGGAATTCAAATGAATAATTTTTCCTGAGATCGAGGTATGCCATTTTGTTTAAGATCATGCCCGCGCCATACAACACACCCCGCTCCTCCGTGATGTCACCCTCAATGGACGATTGCTTTCCGACCGCTAAGACGTGGTATTGGCTTTCCCAGAAATACGGTGGTTCTGTTGTTTCAAACACCGGGTTGCCGGTACCCCCCAGTGCACCGATCGCCGGATTGCTCCGCATAATCTTTAACCCGTTTGCCAGGTAATTTTTATCCAGCCAATTATCGTCGTCGCAAAAAAGTACGTAGTCAAAAACTGCGGCTTCAATGCCGGCTTTTCGGGCTGCGGATAATCCCGGTACCGGTTCGGCGATTATTTTAAAAGCTGGCTGTTCTCCGGGAAGATTGTTCCAAATTTCAGTGGCTGTTGCTGCAGTACAGTCAGTAGACGCGTTATCAATGAGTATTACTTCCCATTCGGACATCAACATCCCTTTCTGCAAACAAAGATGTTCCAGGGTAGGTCGTATCCTTTCGGCACTATTGTAACAACAAATGATTACGGAAATTCCTGCTGGCATTAAGACAGTTGATTGAGTTGGTTACCCTTGATCGCCTGCAGCCTTAGGTGTTATGAGTTATTTTCCAGCGCGGGGGAGCAGGTAAAAATCTGATAAGGTACGGGCTTCAGTTGGAAAAAGAAAAACATAGCATGCTCTATGTTTTCCTGGCCACAAATATATATTCCCTAACGCAAACAGGTAAAAAAAGATGATGATTGGCGAAATTGCTGTCTGCGATCCAAAAAGTTACCGACGCTGTTTGATGGCTTCTCGTCAGCGATCCTCTTTTGACGCCTGCGGTCGCAGTTCACTTCGTGGCTATTTAAAAGAGCAATAATTGTAGCTCGCCAGCGAAAGTTTTTTCTTGCAGTTGGATTAAGAGTTTGTTTGTACTTTGAGTGCACATTTCCCGCTATGCCCAATCGCACCTTACTGGTCTTTCCCGACGATACCGTACAAACCTTACTCAATGCCATTGATTCCGCCAGGGACTCGATCCGTATCAAGATGTTTGTCTTTTCTGCACCAGTGATAATTGAGGCCGTTTTGCGGGCGAAAGCCCGGGGCGTTAGTGTCAAAGTGTTACTAAATCCTGCCCGAAGAAATGGCAAGGAAGATAACGAAGCTACCCGGCACACCTTATTAAAAGCGGGTGTTATGGTGAAGGACAGCAACCCGGCCTTTGGCCTGACGCACGAGAAATCTATGGTGATTGATGAAACCCTCGCCTTTGTTAAATCCCTGAACTGGGAGATGAAAAACCTGACCCTGACCCGCGATTACGCGGTGATCACCCAACATTTACACGAAGTGCAGGAAATGGTCCGCTGTTTCGAGGCTGACTGGGACAGAACCCCGTTTGATAGCAGTGAGGCCGCGTACCTCATCTGGTGCAAGGGCAATGGCAGGGCAAGGATCTGCCGCTTTATTGATGAAGCAAAGGATACTCTTTTTATCCAGAACGAACGATACCAGGATATGGTGATCATCGAGCGGTTGGTACGTGCTGCCAATCGCGGTGTGAAGGTGCAGGTAATGGCCCGCCCCCCGCATAACCTTAAAAAAGAAAAGTTGATGGAAGGGGTTGGAGGATTGCGCATACTCAGCAACGTTGGTGTTAAGATTCGAAAACTGCGCAAGCTCAAACTGCACGGAAAAATGTTGCTTGCGGATCAGCGACGTGCCATAGTTGGTTCCATAAACTTAACTCCGGGAAGCTTTGATGATCGCCGCGAACTGGCAATTGAAGTGAACGACGCCACAATTGTAAAGCGCCTGAAGAAAATTGCCAAAACTGATTGGGAGAATTCCCGGAAACTGGATCTCTCAGACGAAGGCCTGCTGGCTGACCTGCAGGGCCGAATCGGTGAAGCGGAAGGACTCGTGTTAAACCTGCCTCCTGGCAAAAAGGAAAAGATCAAATAAACATCGGAAACTATCTTAAAAATCCAAAAAAACTCGTCCCTTCACCTGCCATTTTCAAGTGTTGAATGCTGTTAAAAAACCCGGGTATTTCGTTAAACTTCGACCCCTACTCGACTTGCCTGGCGTATCTCTCCCCTAACTCATGGTTGATCTTCCCTTCCGGATCGATTTAGGCTCGAAAATTGTTCATTTATTCGATCAAATAGTCGAGTTCGGAACCTGGGAGATCAATGTTCATGCACCAAAAAACACCATATAACAAAGACGGATTCCTGGCCAACATTGGCCGGATCGGTATTTTATTGTGTGCATTGTTGTCAGCGCATACATTGACTAAAGCCCAGGATCCTATTTCCGGTCCCCCGACGACGGAGATGGTTTTTATCAGCGATACGCAACAGCCATTGTGGGTAGAAACGATCATTCACAAGCAAAACAGGAATACCGCAGCAACCGCCGATCTTTTCCGCGAAATCTTGCAGCGTAAACCCCAGAGCATTTACATGTTGGGCGACGTGGTGGGCCTGGGTTCAAAAAACAAGAAGTGGAAAAATGTAGACCAGTTTCTCGATAGTTGTAAAGGAATGGGCGCTTGTGTCAGCGGCTTGCTGGGTAACCACGAATTGATGGGCAGGCGTAGAAAAAAAGGTGAAGCAAACTTTACAAAAAGATTTCCATTGAGTGTGCGGACAGGATATGTTTCAGTAACTGACTCTGTCGCTGTGATCCTCCTCAATTCTAATTTTAACGCCCTTTCGAAAGCCAGTCGTAAAAAGCAGCAAGACTGGTATGAAAAGACCATTGCAAAACTGGATGAAACAGATTCCATTCGGGCTGTTATCGTTACTTGTCATCACTCGCCTTTTTCGAATAGCAGGGTTGTAAAAGGTTCTACGCCGGTGCAACAAAGTTTTGTGCCAGCTTACATCCAATCAAAAAAGGCACAATTGTTTATAGCAGGCCATGCGCATGCTTTTGAGCACTTCATGGTTCAAGGCAAAGATTTTTTGGTGATCGGCGGCGGTGGTGGAATTCACCAACGATTGAGCGAGGGGCCTAAGAT
>JAURWD010000259.1 GCA_030655145.1 Ferruginibacter sp. | reverse complement strand
GATGAATATGACTCCCACCTTTTTTACAACCCAACTTGAATTCCGGAAATGGCTGAGTAAACATCATGCAAAAGAAACGGAGTTATTAGTGGGCTTTTATAAGGTTGGAAGCGGTCAGCCAAGCATGACCTGGTCGCAATCGGTTGATGAAGCGCTTTGTTTTGGATGGATAGACGGCGTGAGGAAGTCCAACGACCAACAGCGTTACACCATCCGTTTTACCCCGCGACGAGCAACAAGCATTTGGAGCGCTATCAACATCGATAAAGTTGAGCAACTGACAAAGAGCGGCCTTATGAAACCGGCTGGCCTGGCTAGTTTCGCTTTAAGGAAAGAGCATAAGTCGAAAATTTATTCCCATGAAAATGAAGGGGGAAAACTGACAAAAGAATTTGAAAAAATATTCAAGGCAAATAGAAAGGCCTGGCGCTTTTTTACCACGCAGGCGCCTTCGTATCAAAAGGTGATGATCCATTGGATCACAACCGCGAAGCAACCTGCTACTCAACTTAGCCGGCTAAATAAGACTATCACAGAAAGCGCCGGTTTGAAACGCGTTTTGTAGGCATTGACCCATTCTGAGTGACCCCGTAATATAGCCAGCATTACATCTGATGTATTGCTATAGTCATTCCGCAAAATCAGCGGTTGTTTATTTTTGAATTTCATTTTAATTTAGTTCGAGCGTTTACCAAACCTACGTTTTATGCCGGCACGATCAGCATCCCCATTTGCGTTTTGTTTCATTGTAGTACTATCTCTGTTTGTCTCGCTGCAGGCGCAACAGACTGGGAATAAAAATTTTTCAAAACAGATTTCTGTGATAACAGATAATGACCGCTACCTGTTGCAGGGCAACGACCGTTATTACACAAATGGCTTGGTGGCCAGGTTTAGTAAACTGCACCCGGTTACAAATGCGAAAACGCTTAAACGCGTGGATCATTTCGAGGTCGGTCAAAAACTCTTTACACCTTATTCCAGGAAGATTTATGATGTTACGCAGATCGATCGGCCGGTAACGGGGTATCTCTACGGCAAGTACACCCAGTCACGTTTCCTGGTGCGTAATCAATTAGTAGAGTTAGGGGCATCTCTGGGAACAATTGGGAAAGCTTCATTGGGAGAGGCCATGCAGAATAGCTTTCATAAACTGATCGGTGTTAACAGCGAGTGGTGGGGTTGGATCTGGGATTACCAGTTAAAAAGTGAACCTTCTATTAACCTCCATGGAAAATACGCTATCGGGCTCTTAAACGAAACTTCTTCCTTTTTTCAACTGACACCCGTTACACAGGCGACGCTTGGTACGGGATTTACAAATATTAGCCAGGGAGTATTGATCCAACTTGGAAAATTCAATCATTTGCATGAGTCAGCTTACTGGAATGCTGTTACGCAAAATACGTCTACACCCGCAGCCAGGACGGAGATATTTTTTTATTATCATCCCGAAGTCTCTTACCAGGCGTATAATGCCACGGTGCAGGGCGGGCTGTTCAGGAAAGACAAAGGCCCAATTGTTTCCTCACCAAAGCCGTTCATATTTGTTCACCAGGTAGGTGGGATGATCTCGATCAGCCGCTACATCCTGAAATTGGAAGCGGTCCTGCAAAGCAAGGAGGCCAAATCACAATTGTTTGACCACAACTATGGCAGTATCCAGGTAAGTTACCTCTTCAATTAAGCTAAGTAAAATGCACATTTAACTTGCAGGGAAATTCGATTTCTTTGGTGCTCCTCTGAACATTTTTATTTTTCATCTTCTCCCGGCGGTGGGACATCCAACTCATTAATCTGGTCTTTATAATCGTGAGGAAGTACGATGCTTTTAAGCAGCCAATCCATCTTCATTAAGCGACTTATTTTGTAAAGCGGTACAACCGGGGTAAGCAAAGAAAAATCACTGAAGTCGAGGAGGTCTTGTACTCTCCCGGGCACGACCAGTTTCTGGGCTTCAGTCAATACTTTGAAGCGCATGGCGCCAAGGTGTTTTTTATACTGTTTAAACAGGTCGGCGGTGTATTTACTTTGTTGCAGGTCGGCCGCCAGGTGTTCGGCTCTTACCGGTAACCAGGCGGGATAGGTCAGCGGCAGTTCTTTCAGTCCCATCCGTTTTCCTACGCGATAAAAAACATTGTACACTTCTTCCTTTTCCTCGCTGGTTAATTTTTTTTCCAGCAATTCATAGGCGGCGATGGAGTAGTGGATAAGCATAAAAAGAACATCCCGGTACGCCCAGTCAGGAATGGAGAAACCGCGGGCATTTTCAACTGCACTGTGAATTTGTTGCAGTGTATCAATTGCTTTATTGGCTTCTTCCATCGGGGCAAAAACAATGCGCCGGGCATAACTAACGGTGGAGAATAAACGACCTAATGGGTCGGCAGGCAATTTGCCGGTAAAATATAACCAGTCGACGGCCTTATTGAGGGCGAATTCAGCCGAGGCGCCGGCAAAGATAAATAGTACTGTATCGCTCTTGCCCCAGATCTTTCTTACCACTGAATTCTTTCTAACAAAAAATCGCATAGGATCAATTTGTTCCCGCCGAAGGTAAGACTCATTTGCAGTCTTCTCTGCCATCCTGCACGTGCTCCCACTTTTCATTTCTTGAATCATATCATTATTTTTTACTCTTTCATCTCTGGTTCTTGTCACTTACCGGTACGAAAACAGGGACAATCCTGGTGTCACTGTTTCAAATTATAGTTGCTTGCAGGCACAACCAGCCATCACTAAAGTTTCTCTTCCTTCCAGGGGAAGAATGCGAAATCCGTCAGCAGGCGACAGGGCTTACCAGCTGCATCGAAACCGATGTAAGTCGCATATCGTCCATCGCCAAACCCCGAGGAAAAAACGGCAAGGTTGTGTTGCCCGAATTCGTGCATACTGAACCGCCAGTCATTCCGGTAATTGTTATTCATTTTTTTATACACCGTGTCGTCCAGGTTGGTGAGGTTGGTTTTATCGATCGCGATGCTCGCATCTTTATCTATAAAAATCCCAACTCCCAGATCAACGGAATAACCATAAATTTCTTTTCCACCCACCGGGATCGGCACCTGGCCTTCCTGTAAAGCAAATTCCCATTTGGCAACCGGCTCCTCGTTAAATTTTATGCGGGCGAAAGCAATTGTTTCATCAAGACCTAGTTTAGTTACGGCTAGTTGTACGGGAAACTCGCCGGTAGGAAAGCGCTGCGTAAAAGGAATGCCATATTCATCGATATGGCCCGGGTCACAGGCAACAATGTAGCCGCTACTGATCTTCAGGTTGCCCATGGTTATCCCATACACATTGACGGTTTGATCTTTTACTGTTTGAGTTCCCGCAGGCGTGAAGACTGATTCAAAAATCTGCGGGCTTGCAACCACGTTTGTTGGAGCCACCTTGATGGTGTCAAGCGGTTGGGTAGATACGGCCAGTGTCCGGCTTCTGTTCGTTGCCGCGTTGCAGGAACAAAAAGCGAGGAGAATAAAGATGTATTTCATAATCAGGTATTTAGTGGTTTGTTGTTGGTAAGTAGTTTAGAGATCCGCCTGCATCATCGCGATCTTATCAAATAATTCCCCCACACCTACCGAAGCCCAGATGATAAACATGGCGAGAAGCACTTTAACCAGGGGCATGTACGGAATCGTGCGACCGACAAGTTTATGCAGCAGGAGGTTGACAGGCAAAAAGTAAACGAAGGAGAGTAAAAAAATAAACACACCAAAGAGGGCGTCGTTTCCCCAGAACATATTTACAATACCTATTTCGAAAACGATGATGCCGAATATCCAGCTGAACACTTCCGCAATAGTTAGTTTGTTACTCATAGTTAGCATTGATTGATTGGTCATGACCTTAGTTTTTTGTTTTGATGGGCGGGTTCGGGTTGTTGATGAATGGAGTTTTCCTCGCTCGGTAAATGGTAAAAGTGCTTTGCGATTCAAAGTTAAAAGAAAGTACTTTGCATTTCAAAGTATGTGGATAAAAAACTTTACTCTTGGAGATTCTACTTTAATGCCTATCGATTTTAATTAATAGAAATGCTGGCGCATGATGCGGGTGGCTTCATTGTTGCAGATAACCAGGTGGTTGATGAAACACCAAATGAAACAGGATATGCACCCCGAAGAGATCCATCCCTTTAAATTGTACGCTCCCGCGAATTGTACCACGCTGATGGTGGGCACTTTCCCGCCTACGCGGAGAAACTGGTCGTACGAATTCTTTTACCCAAATAAACAAAACTTGTTTTGGCAGATCATGGCCAGGGTTGCGGGAATGGAGCTTCAGCATTTTTCAGGGTCGGAAGCCGTTGAGGAACGAAAAGCAATTCTTACTGCGTTGAAAGTTGCCATCACTGACATGGGGCTCAGGATCAGTCGCGCCGGTGAAAGTTCTTTAGACGAGAACCTGGCAGCCATTGAATACATGGATATTCTACACATACTCGACCAACATCCATCCATTGATAAGATCATTTTTACCAGCAGCAGTGGTAAGGTTAGTGCGGCTCAATGGTTCCTCAATTATCTGAAACAACGCGATCTCATTCACCGGTTTCCGAAAGGCCTTAAACCACTTCACAGTGAATTCATTCACAATGGACGAAACATCCGGCTGATCATTATTTATTCACCTTCTCGGCGCGCTGCCAATCGTATTTCACTGGACCACATGATTAACATGTACCGTGAAGCCATCGTATCTATTTAATTTTTTTCTCTCCTGAACCTGTCGACTTCGTCATGGCAGAATCTTTTTGGGATTGCTCATAAGCGTCCAGGCATTTGTTGAGCGGGTCACCCTTCTCATGAACGCAATCACAAAAATTGTAACACGCATTCGGGTTCTTATCGTCTTTACACTGCGCCCTGCAATCTTTGATGGAGTTATGGGGCATGATCTTGCAGCCAGTCCCGTTCACCGCCAGCCCAATTAAAATTATCAGTGATGTTACCCTCAATGTTATGCTTGTTCTAAGGAGATGAGGCAATTCGCGGAACTGTTGATGCCATTTGTTCATTGGTGTGTGGTAGGACTTATTTAAAATTAAAGATGAACGGAACAATGAATGCCACGAAGA
>JAURWD010000258.1 GCA_030655145.1 Ferruginibacter sp. | reverse complement strand
TCCCTTGGGGAAGTTTAAACCCAACAGGCACGTGTTGCAACTGATCCCGGTTGGACAAGTACTCACAATAAAATGGCCTGTACTCGACCTTGGCGTGCAGCCCGATATAACGCTCGACACGTTGTCGCTGAGGTTGGATGGTGCCGTCGAAAATCCGTTGAAATTGAGCTGGACCGAATTTATGGAACTGCCCCAAACAGAAGACCAGTCCGACTTTCATTGTGTAACAACCTGGTCGCGGTTAGACATGAACTGGAAAGGTGTCCGCTTACTTGACCTTGCTGCACTTGCGCTTCCACACGAAGATGCAACCCACATTCTTTGCTATGGATATGATGAATACACGACCAACCTTTCACTGGAAGAGGCACTGAAGCCAGATGTTTTATTGGTCCATACCGTCGACGGCCAACCTTTGCCGAAAGAGCATGGCGGCCCGGTGCGAATGATCACACCGCAACTGTATGCCTGGAAAGGTTCTAAGTGGATCAACCGCATTGAATTTTTAACTGAAAATAAGTTAGGATTTTGGGAGGAACGCGGCTACTCAAGCACGGCCTATCCCTGGAGAAATGATCGCTATAGTTAAACAATCACCACACAATTATGAATGTATATATTACCCGCGTGATTCCTGATGAAGGAGTACAACTTTTGAAAAATGCTGGCCACACGCTCAATGTTTGGGAAGAAAAACGAAACCTTACCCGGGATGAATTAATAGAAAAGTGTAAGGACCAGGATGCCCTGGTAGTAGCGGGCTTCAACCAGGTGGATGAAACATTTCTTACTGCGGCCAGTCACCTTAAAGTGATCGCCTTGCATTCTGTTGGCTTCGATAATATTGATGTTGCAACCGCCACGCGGTTGAGAATACCAGTGGGTAATACGCCCGGCGTTCTTAGCGGCGCTACCGCAGATACGGCCTTTTTATTGATGCTCGCTACTTCGCGGAGAGCGTTCTATATGCACAAAACCATCGCCGCCGGCAAATGGGGATTCTTTGAACCAACCGCGGATCTCGGGATCCAGTTGAATGGAAAAACGTTGGGCATTTTCGGGCTGGGCAGCATCGGGCTGGAAATGGCCCGGCGCTGCAAAGCTGCCTACGGCATGAACGTCATCTACCACAACCGGGGCAATAATCACGGTGCTGAAAAGGAACTTGACGCCAAAAAAGTATCCTTCGAAGAGCTCTTGCAGCAGAGCGATGTCTTGTCGGTACATACTGCATTAAGCACCGAAACGCGGGGCAGGTTCAACAGAGAAGCTTTCGGTCAGATGAAGCCTTCCGCCATTTTCATCAACACCGCACGGGGACCTATACACGACGAAGCAGCGCTCCTGGAAGCATTACAGGAAAAAAAAATTTGGGGTGCGGGCCTCGATGTAACCGACCCGGAGCCCATGTCGCCCGGCAATCCGCTCCTGGATCTACCCACCGTTTGCATCCTGCCTCATATAGGCTCAGCCACTGTTGAAACACGTAATGCGATGGCACGCCTGGCTGCGCAAAACATCATCGCCGGCCTAAAAGGTGAGCGGCTACCCTTTCCCGTTAACCCGGAGATCTATGAAGCGCAGGAATTGTAAACCTTTTGAATGCGCAAAAATTTTGAACATCATTTTCTAACTAACCATTGATTTGATCCGGGTAGCCGGAAAACAAAACCGGCAGAACGCTTCGTCCTGCCGGTATGCATTTATATAATGCTTTTTTAAAATCCTTTCTTCAACCCACCGAGAATCCGCCCGAGCATTCCGCCGGCATTTCCAAAGCTACCTCCACTTGAACCACCGCCGCCAAGCAAGCCACCCAACAAACCTCCCCCACTTCCACCAAGCAAGCCGCCGCCGGCACCGCCGAGTAAGCCACCCAGTAATCCGCCACCGCTACCACCAAGCAAACCCCCACCACCTGATGACCTGTTACGTCCGCCCATCATCTTCGACAGCAAAAGCGGACCGAGAATGCCGATCGCTCCTTTCATCAACGAACTTGTGTTGATGCCGGCGCCTTTTAATTTATCGCCAAAGCCCAGTTTGTCGAGGAATCCCTGCGGCGAAGCATTTGCTGACTCCAGTTCCTCCGATTGATTGGGAGCCTCCTGCACCGCCTTCTTTGTAAATTGATCCAGTACGGAAAATTGCTCCTGGTTAACACCCAAGTATTCCGCTATGCCTTGCACGTTTTGCTTTTCTTCGTCCGAATAATCCTGGTCAGCCTGCGCCATTGCGATCACATCCGTCACAAACGAAAAACGGAGTTCGCTGTTCTTTAATACATCCAGGTAACTCTTTAATTCCTCATCTGTCATCTGGGAAGAGGCCGTTTGACGAACGGCGTTCGCCTCATCTTCGGATAAATTGGCCGACCGGCTCAAAGCATCCAGGAAAGCCAGCTCTTCCTCGCTTGCACTGCGATCAGCAGTGACCACAGAAGCAATTGCGCCAAGATAGGCCGCCTTTTCCTCGGCACTGAACCCTTCTAAAATCGTTGATTGTTGTTCCATATGTTTTTAGTTAAAGTGGGGAAATATAAAGTATGTTCAAATTAGGAAAATTTCGTGCCATTCAAAGTGTTATCTCCCCAGCCAGGCCCAGCTTAGCTTTACATGAAAGTTCCAGGGCCAGTTTAGATTCCAGGCAACAGCCACAAAAACAAGTACCAACCAGGCTTCAATTGCGTCTACTCGTTACAGGTAGATCCCAACCACCAGGAAGATGGCGCAGAGAATAATGAGTATCACTAGCAACGGGAAAATAAATTTCATCCACGCTTTGAGGCTCACATTGACCAGGGCCAGCGCCGGGAGTATGAGGCCGGTCGGTGCTACAAACGACATGATAACCATTCCGAACATATACGAATTCACAATTTCCCGGCCCGGGATATTCACGATGAGTGCCAGCGCCCCAATCACCGGCATGGTCAACACTGCCATCCCGGAAGTTGACTGAATGAACAAAGAAAATACGAGGAAGAACACCATCAGTAATAAAATAAAAACCGCCGGCGGCATCCCCTGCACAAGCTTCGCCGCCTGGAAGAGAATCGAATCAGTGACATGGCCTTCGTTTAAAATAACGGTCACGCCCCGCGCTATCCCTACAATAAAAGCAACGCTCAGCAAGCTTTCTGCACCCCTGATAAATTCGGTAATAAACTTTTTTTCATTCATCCGGGTAAGCACTGCGATCAACACCGAGGCGCCAAGAAACAACGCGGCCATTTCGAGCGCCCACCATTTCAGGAAAACCACGCCCCCCACCATGGTAAGGAAGGTGGCTATGTAAATAAACAGCAACAACTTATTTTTCCAGTCCAGTACTGGTACTTCTTCGTTTTTATTGACCATGGTTTCGAACGGTGGGCTCACCTTTCCATCGATCCGGTACACCAGAGAAGAAGTCGGATCTTTTTTCACCTTCGCTGCATAGCGCAGGATGTACCACACAAGGATCGCAGTTGAGATCACCCAGAGCAGCAATCGCTCATTCAAGCCATCCATCCAGTTAATGCCGGCTGCATTGGAGGCAATGATCGTCGAAAACGGATTCGAAAAGGCGGCCAGTCCACCCAAACTGGTTCCCCCAAAAATGATGGCCAGGGGAACCATCAGGTCGTAACCCGCAGCTAAAAAGATCGGCACCAGCACTGGGTAAAAAACCAGCGCTTCCTCAGCCATTCCATACGAGGCGGCAAAAAAGGAAAAGATGGTGGTGAGTATCGCGATCAACCTGGGCTCGCGGCCCCGCATGGTGTACGAAAGCCAGGTGATTCCTTTCATCATGGCACCGGTTTCGTTAAACACGTACATGAAACCGCCAATGAACAGTACAAACAAAACAATGTCGATGGTATCATAGATCCCCTTGATCGGTGCCTGTAAAATGCTAAAAAATCCCTGCGGGTTTCTTTCCTGCTCCTGATAGGTGCCGGGTATCGAAATAGGTTTGCGGATGTCACCTGCCTGGAATTTCTCGAGCGGTATCCTGATACCCAAACTGTCGAGGGTGGCCTGGGTAAATGGCAGCGAGCGTTCCCCATCGGCATCTTTGACCAAAAAAGAATTTTCATCCGGGTGGGATAATTTGCTGTACTCACCCGCGGGAAGCAGCCAGGTGCTGATGGCAGCAATGATGATCACCAACATCAAAATGGTTATCGGCGCAGGAAAGGCTCTTTTTGTTGCCATAGAGACGCATAAAATTTTGCATGTCCAAAATAGCGTAATTACGTTTCGCAGCCCCATTTATTTGTCTCCTGCGACCGCAGACTCATTTGTCAATTTTTAAGCGGGGCAGGATACCAGCTTCGCCCTTTCATGGCAGCATCGTTGTGTCACAATCCTTTCATCGGCGTACCGCTATTCAAAAATGAATTTGAGAGCGCGGGTTGTTAACTTTCAATGTCGTCGCCAATGAATTGTTGCCCAGGCTTTTTGCAGCCGGAAGGTTGGGATCTTACCTGGTTTGCGCTTAATCCTCGGCGGTAGCCTTTGCCTTTTATAATCAGGGAGGAATAATCAATGCGTTTTTAACCGCTTTTTTGCCCCCCTTCATACAATTTGTGATAGTGATTTTCTGTTATATTTGAAATTCCTAATTGCATAAACCCTTTATGAGATTTTTTTTATCCCTGCCCAGGCCGGCAAGCTGGCTTTTATTGGCTATCCTGATCTTCCCTTTTTCACCAAGTTTCGCTGCGGAGCCACCCAATGACAGTTGCGGCGGCGCCATTGCCATCCCGATCTCGTCCGGTGGATATGGGTTGGGAAATTTCCCCTCTCCGAACTCTGACCTAAGCCAGGCAACCGTGCAGGTCGACGAAGTATTTGCACCGGCCATTTTTGGCTCCGGTCTCGATAAAAAATCTATCTGGTATCGTTTTACCCTCGTTACCCCCCGGGCGGTCCGCGTAACCCTGGCGCAACCCGGCACGGCCATTACCGCCGGCGATGTTGGCTTCGCGGTGTACAAAAGCGGCAATTGTATTCCCGGTGAAACCGAGATCAGTTCAAAACTCACGCCCATCGGCACCTTTGGAAATACCTACCATCCTTGCGTACAACCCGGTGAATACCTGGTACAGGTGAGTGGAAACTTAAAAGCAAACGGGGTTATTTACATTTCGTTGGAACTGGGCGATGCTGCTCCATCTCCTTACGACAAACCCGCCACTGCCTATGCATTTGGAAAACCGACTGTCAACAAAGTAACAGCCATAGATTTTGAAGTTGAATGCCAGGGGCTCGATAATGCCGCTGAAAATTGTCTTCCTGCTACTGCATTTAAAGACTATACGAAAAGTACCTGGCACACTTTTACCACGCCGGATTATTTCGACTTTTTTAGCGTCTTGCTTGCCGAGGTGAATGGTACATATTATGGAGCCGACTATAAAGTAGGCTACCGCATTTATGAAGGTGACGCCAAAACTGCCCCCGGATCTCTCATACAGATCGGTGGCTGCGATAGCCTGGTGACAAATGGCTACTTCCCGGAAAAGAAAATATATAGCTGTGGCCAGTTAAAACCAAATACTACTTACACCATTCATTTATTGTATCCTGAAGATTTTATCAAAGTGATGCGCCTTGCTATCGCATGGAACGGAACTGCCCCTGCGACAGGTGCGCAACCAACCAGTAGTTTGCCGGCGCCAAACAAAATGGGCACCCTGCAAACCGGCGCTTCCGGCTTTAACAACACGGCGTCGGACTATCTTGCCTGCAATACGCGTCACACAGAAAGCAGCTGCCCTAATTCCCTACCGGTTCCGGGTGTTAAAAACAGTGGGTCAGTTTATAACTTAAGTACGTTCTTTTCTTTTGAATTGGCTACCAGCACGTCCATCTCGGTAACAGTTAATAATATCTGCTCGCCCTCAATGTTCATCCGCGTATTCAAACAGGCGCTGGGTGCAGATTGTAATGCGCTCGACACGGCAAATCTTATTGCGATCGGTGTTTATTCAACTAATCTTCTTTCCTGTCTTGAAGCCGGTAATTATGTGATCCAGGTACTTGGCCAGGACACCGCGATGCCAAAGTCCAGCCTGTACTACGGTTCCCTGTACACCACGACCTATCCACTTTGCATAAAGTCCAACCTGGGAAACCGGGTTGATATAAACATTTATGCCAAGGCTGAAGTAGCCTCCAACAAATTTGCGCTGAATGGCCCGGGAAAAGTTAACCTGTTGAATACAAACGGCGCCGGCGTTATGCAGCCGCTGTTACCCTATACAAAATACTCCACCCTGCCTGATACCCTTGGCTGTAATAACGCGGTATTGCCAAAAGACACCCTCTGCACAGGTTATTACGGTTACCCATACTCGAAGGCAGTTTATCGCGAGCTCACCATCAGCGACTCTTTTATGCTGGAGATTGGCACGCGGTACGAGACGACGAAATTGTACGCGGGAGACGCGAATGCTTTGGCTACAGCTCAAAATATTTTTAATTATCCTGATAGCTTTTCCGGGTTAAAACCTGTAACCAAATGTCTTTCTTCACAGGTGCAGTACGCCTGTATCACATCGGGGACCTATACCCTGGCAAGTTTTGATAACCGGCTTGGTTTTCCCATTCCGCCGATAGATATCATGCCAAAAACGACCAAAACAAAATATGCCTCCCCGGCGACTGCTCTCGACATGGGTAACCTATGGGATATGCCACCGGTGTACTATGATTTGCGGGCAGCCGGTGTAGACACCTTTACCTGCTACGACAACCCGGCCACGATTGACGGGCAGGCACCCTGCAATGATAATTGGGGCAAGCCAAGAACGAAACTGATTTACCGGCAGTTCTATATTGATCAGCCAACCGTGCTGACTATTTTTAACTACTACAGCTACCCCTTCTATAAAAACTACGCAGGATCTCATTCCCTTTTTAAAGGAAAAGCAACGGATGGAGCTGAAACCCTCAAAGCAATGGGTGGCAAGTGGAGTTGTTTTACCTATGTTGGCTCGGGTCAATGCGACGCACTTGAGCCTGGCTGGTATACCATTGTTTCTTACGGTTACGGGCAAACGTTTGCAAATCCTTTACCCACGAACACTGACGAATCGCACAACACAAATGTGGGCGAGGAAAACAGTTTCTATTTTCTCCTGGCGAAGGCATGTGCCGTACCTAAATTCAATCGCCCATACAGGGCTTCTGTCGATACCATTACGAAAAAACCTTACCTCATCGAATGGGGACCAAGGACCGGGCATTCCGCTGCATATCCCATCACATCAAAAACTTATACGCTAAACCCGGAGAATTTTAATTGTAGCGAGGACACAACCTTTATCAGGCTGAATATGAAGTCCTGCAATACCGGTTATGGCAAAGTAGCTTTCTATTCCTTTAAAATTACACAGCCATCCTTTGTGCAGATCAATGCGCAGGGTTACCTCGCCAGTGTGTATGATTTTGATGTACGAACAGCCGACTCCGTAAAATTGAAAACTGTTGATCCCATTCAGCCCTGTAATGACAAAACAACCAAGATAGAATTCTGCCAGTTACAACCCGGGTATTACACGCTTGTTGTTTATGCAAATGCCAGTGCCAGCTGCAATGTGTTAACACCGTCGATCTACATCGACCAGGTGGGCTTCAGTCGTTTTGATCATGCTGCAAACGCCTATGATTTTGGTGTGTTGAAAGCGGACAGTAGCTGGCACAATGGCAAGGCCGGCGATGTGAATCCATTAGACGCGGGCAGGGCCCCGAGCAATGATTTTTTCTACTGCACTACCGGAGCCCGCGATACGGATCCGGGGGAAGCAGTTTGTTACAATACCTATAACCCAAACATTTACCCGGCCGCGCCAAATAAGGTTATGCGGACCGACAACAGTACCACACCAAATTACCCCGATGTTGACCGGAGAAATCTCTGGTATACGTTCACACTCGACAAACCCGGAAATGTACGGATCAGGGTTGACAATAAAACCACTGGCAAGTACGCCAATAATATTTTCGCCGTATATCGAAGTAATGTGGATGGAAGCCTGCCGTTTTCAACTGTACAGGCAACAGGTCAGGTTGACTCTACCGCTACGCAGGGCTTAACATTTTTGGGTGCGAACGGTTCTTATTGCGGCTACTTTACGAACGAGGTTGCTTTTTACCAGGAACCTTGTGCTTTTCAGCAGACCCGTTATTATGTGCTCGTGGAGATCAAGAGCAATTATCATTCGTATGGTTATGGTGGTGAACCGATGGCGCCAAATTACCAGATCGAGGTTTCCGCCTTGCTGGATTCAGTCACCTCCATTCCACCAAAATTTGATCATTTCAGTACAGCGCATGACATGGGGTTGGTAAACAGCGGTATCAAAAAAGGGGAGGTTGATAATTTCACCTGTGCCACAAAAGATCCTACTGATCCTATCTACGCGTATACAAGTTGCGAAAAAACTTTGTGGTATAAGTTTACCACAACCGTGTCGGGAACAGTTCGCTACGCCGCATTTTTGAAAAATACGAACAATTATTATTTTGACCAGGTACAACTGCTAAAGCAAGTAAAACCAAATGACAGTACTTCAACTGGTTTAAAGTTCCAGCCCTACACAAGCACTTATACAAACAACGGCTACTGGGCCGAGCAATGTATTGCACCGGGTACCTACTACCTTCTTTTACCGGGCTGTAGCGCTGTTAACGAGGACGTATATGCGCAGATCGAGGTGATCCCGCAGTTCGGGGATTATTGCAGTGCACCGGTGGTTGCCGCCCTAAGCGGAGCAGGCAGCAAGGTTGTTCCAGTGCGGGTTGATTGCCATACGATCGGCACCGACTACGGTGAATTCAATAACACCTTGAGTTGTCCCCCCAACGCTCAAACGGCGACTTATAAAACAAGCTGGTACCGTCTTGATATTGGCGGCACTGATACACTCGATGTCACCGTATTCATCAACGAAAAAACAAATGCGAGCAGTTCCGAGATCAAGTACCGCATGATGACGGGTACATGCGGAGCCATGCAGGAACAGAGTTGTGTATTGGACGCACTTACGCAGAATACTTACAAATGCCTGGCGCCAAACAACAGCTATTTTATCCAGGTATTTACACCGGTGCTGGTGAATAGTTACACCACCGTTACCGGTGAGATCGACCTTAATATTTCGGCAGTCGCACATGCTGATACCTGTGCGCCACTTGCGCCTTGCCTGGCCTCGGCAAACTTTACCACCACCTTCAATTGCGCTACAGACGAAGCCGTGAAGTTTAATAACTTTTCTACCTACGGGACGGCGATAAAATACAAATGGGATTTCGGTTACAACGGCCTGGGATCTACGGCAGTTTCGCCAACATTTATTTATCCAGCCCTTGCCATTGCGAAAGATTATGATGTGAAACTCGTCATCGAAAACACGGACTGTTCCCGCAAAGATTCGGTAACAAGGAAGATCACCATCCCGGCCCGACCGGTAGTGGAATTTGGCGAAGATCTGCTTGACTGTGGTGGCAATAATGTCGTTCTTACAGCAACTTCCTTTGCCGGCGCAACTTACCAATGGCAGGACGGTAGTACGAATGAAACTTTTACAGCCACCACCAAAGGTTTGCAGCAATATTGGGTAAAGGTTACGTACAACAGTTGTGTGAGCACCGATACCATCAATATCCTGATCAGTTCGGTCACGAAAAAGTCCCTTCAGAATTTTGTGTTGTGTGCCGGCGACTCTCTCCTGCTGGATGAGAACCGCGGTGTAGGTGAAACCCATTCCTGGAACAACGGCGCAACCAGTGGCGCAATCCTCGTAAAGTCACCAGGTATTTACTGGGTGGATATCAAATATCAAAATTGTACGATCCGCGACAGCTTCAATGTCAGCAGTGTTACCAATGCCTCACCACTTGGTAAGGACACCACCATCTGCCTTGCAAAGGGTGGCTACAACCTGAACGCTACTCAAGCCGGGACGGTATCTTACCTATGGCAGGATGGATCTGCCCAGCCAACATTAAATGTAACCAGCGGCGGACTCTATTGGGTGCAGATCAACTTTGGAAAATGCGGTGTTCGCGACTCTGTGTTCATCAGCAATTTTGCTGACCCGATCATTGTAAATACAGTAGCTGTAATTTGTTCGGGAAAAACGTACACCCTGCCCTGGGGCCCGGTTGTAACTGATGCCGGCATTTACCGCGACACGATCCGTTATGCTTCTGGCTGCGACAGTTTGATCACCAGGGTTTCATTAAGTGTAAATCCAAAACCAAACCTGGGCGCAGACAAAGCAGTGCAGGTTTGCGCAGGCAGCTTCATTGACCTCACCAAACAATTTATAACTACAGCACTTACCCCAACCTGGACATTCGAAGGCGCGCCGGTATTGACTCCAACCGCGGTTTCAGCACCGGGTGTGTACCAGCTTGTTGCAGTAAACTCTGCCGCCTGTACGGATACCGCTCTGTTGGTACTCACCAATATACCAAAGCTGAATTTAGGCGCGGACCAGGCGCTCAGTGTATGCCCGGGCACTTCATCTAATTTGAATGCTGGTTTCAACATAACGGGATTAACAACCGCCTGGACAATTGCTGGGCAACCTGTCGCAAACCCCGCGATGGCTTTCAATGCGGGCGCCTATCAAATGGTTGCCAGCGATGCCGCGGGGTGCGCAGACACCGCAATATTAACCGTTTCATTTAACCCCAAACCTGTACTTGGCGCTGACCAACGGGTGGCTATCTGCCCGGGATTTTCCGCTGACCTGGCAAACCTGTATAATACGACAGGGCTAACTATCACATGGACAAAAGATGGGGCGGCAATTGCCAATCCTGCCAGTGTGCTCCCGGGCATTTATCAATTAATCGCATCCACCACGCTGGGTTGTAGCGACACAGCGCTGGTTACGGTTGCACAAAATCCGAAGCCCGCGGTAGGCCCTGATAAGTTAGATAGCATTTGCCCGGGTGAGTTTGTAAACTTGTTGACTAAATACAACGTGGTAGGATTTGATGCTACCTGGACATTTAAAGGAGCGGGCGTTTCCGACCCCGTCGCGGTTGCAACCCCAGGCATTTACCAGTTGATCGTGATCAACGAAGAAGGCTGTTCCGATACTGCTTTCCTTACCATTGGCATCTATCAAAAACCCACACTCGGTGCTGATCGGTCTGTAACAGTTTGCAGCGGAACCCAGGTCGATTTTACTACTGAATTTAACACCACTTCTCTTACAACGCGCTGGACTTTAAACGGTGTGGTCGTGAACTCTCCGGATAAGGTAACTACCGATGGCGTGTACCAGCTGATCGCTACGAATGCATCCGGCTGTCGTGATACGGCTACCGTAACCATTCAACTTAACGCGAAACCAAACCTGGGAGTAGATAGGCAGGTTGCGGCCTGTACCGGGTTTACAACAGATCTCACAAAACAATTTTCAACAGCAGGTCTTTCAGGGCAATGGACTTTCAACGGCAACCCGGTTGCAAACCCCGCAAACGTTTCTAACGCCGGGGTGTATCAATTGATTGTCACCAATTCGTTTGGTTGTAAGGACACCGCATTGGTAACCTTGCGCGTGGATGCAAATCCAACATTGAAGATCACGAATCCAACGCCAGTGTGTACCCCATCAACTGCTGACCTAACGCTTGCGCCGGTTACGACTGGTTCGAGTCCTTTGCTCAGTTATACCTATTGGAAAAATAGTGCTGCTTCAGAAACATTGAGCAATGCATCTACTGCGGCGCAGGGAAGCTATTTCATCAAAGGAACCGATGCAAACGGCTGTGTGGCGATACAACCGGTAACCGTTGTCGTTTATCCTTTGCCGATAGTAAATGCGGGCAGGGATACAACAATCTGCTACCAGGGCACCGCGCTGCTCGCAGCAGTTGCCGGCAATCTTTCCGGCGGCACGGTTAGTTATGCCTGGAGCCCTGCACCTACCCTTGAAAACCCTTCAAATGCAAGCACTATTGCCCGACCAGCTGGCAGCCAGGAATTTACTGTGACCGCCACGGTGGATCATGGAGCCTGCCAGTTAGCGGTAACAGATAAAAAACGAGTGACAATGCAAGCGCCTGTTGCGGCCTTTGCAGGGAACGATACAATCGCGATCAAGAGCGTGCCGATACAATTAACCGCCTCCGGTGGAGCAACCTATTTGTGGTCTCCGTCGGCGCCATTAAACAATGCGCTTACAAGATCACCTACGGCAATTTTACAGCAAACGACGCGATTCATCGTGACGGTGAGAGATGGGTTTGGCTGCGCCGGAACTGACACGATGTTTGTTCGTGTATACGATGGCGTTACTTTCTTTGTACCGAATGCATTTTCGCCAAACGGAGATGGACTGAATGATATTTTCAGGCCGATTCCTGCTGGCATCGCTACCACTGAATGGTTCCGGATATTTAACCGCTACGGAGAACTCGTGTTTGAAACCGGGCAAACACTAAAAGGTTGGGACGGCACTTTCAAAGGAATTAAGCAGGCTGTTGGAAACTACATCTGGATGGTTAGGGCAAAAGGCAATGACGGCAAAACCATCGAAATGAAAGGGAACGTGGTGCTCATAAGATAGAGCCAGTCATATCGTCAAATAAAACGCACTGTTGAAAAATAAAAAAGGCCCGGATCGATTGATCGGGCCTTTTCGTTATCGCTCATTTCTAAATTCATGAAAAGAGGAAGATCAGCTTAGCAGGTTTATGTAAAAAGTTTTCCTAAAAATTTCCTGGGGTTATCAGTAGCCTCGTCGGGCAACAGAATTCGCTGGTTAATTCGGGCGCTGAGCACAACGTTCCCGGATGTGCCCGGCGATATGCTCCGCGTCGAGAATGGCATCTATGCCGCCCAGGTTAATTGCCTGCAACGGCATAAAGGATACTTCCGCTGTTGCGGGATTTTGCACGATCGTATAACCGCCAGCATTTCTAATACTTTCGATGCCCTCGGCCCCGTCTGCATTTGCACCAGATAACAACACACCTACCGCCCGTTTTCCAAAAACTTCAGCCACCGATTGAAATGTTACATCAATACTTGGCCGGCTGTAGTTCACTCTCTCAGAACTGTCCAACGAAAAACCAGCTTCATTTTCAACTAACAAGTGGTAGTCCGGTGGAGCAATAAAAATGGTATTCAGTGTAATGGGTTGTTTATCCTCCACCTCATTCACAGTAAGCCTGGTCTTGACTGAAAAAAGATGTTCCAGGATGGAATCCTTATCGTTGCGACGATGCACCACGATGATGAACACGGCACCCGTATCAACAGGTAATTCGTGGATGATATTCAAAATAACTTCAAGGCTTCCCGCGGACCCCCCGATCACTACGACCTTGAAATCATCTACTGCATCTTTCTCCATATTTTTTCCCTGTTTTGCAGTTGTAGATATTTTTTAGCGATGGGAGAAAACCGGATATTTTCTTTTGCCCCGAGCACCAGGTAGCCCAATTTTTCAAGACTGTCATCAAACAGGTTGAGCACGTTGTCCTGCAAGGTTTTATCGAAATAGATCAACACGTTCCTGCAAAAAATCAATTGAAATTCATTGAAGGAACGATCCGACACCAGGTTGTGTGTAGCCACGATCATCTTCGATTTTAATCTTTCATCAAATTTCGCCCATTCATATTTTGCCATATAGTACTGGCTGAAATCCTTTTTACCACCCGAAGCGATATAATTTTCAGAGTATTCCTTCATCTGGCTGATCGGGAAAATACCCTTCTTGATATTTTCAATCACGGACGGGTTCAGGTCTGTGGCGTATAATAAAGACTTGTGCAGCAGGTTCGCCTCTTCCAACAATATCGCCATGGAATAAACTTCTTCGCCGGTACTGCACCCCGCATGCCACACGCGGATAAAAGGATGAGTAGCGAGCACAGGCAATACCTGTTCACGGATCATTTTCCAAAGTGCCGGATCGCGGAACATCTCCGTCACATTAACGGTAAGTTCCTGCACCACGTGCGTTAGATACGCGGGATCAGTTTTCACCCGGTAGATCAACTCGGCAAAACTCGGGAACCGATCGATGAGCAGCAACCTGTTAACCCTTCTTTTGAGTGAGGCCCTTGCGTAGTTCGTGAAATCATACCCATACTGGTCTGACAATTCGCTGATCAGTAAATCAAGTTCTTCCTCTTTTAACATCGGGCGGATTTAGATTTTTTGCAACAACTCCAGCAACGCATCCACGTCTACTGGTTTGCTTAGGTAATCATCAGCGCCGGCAGACAAACATTTTTCCCGGTCGCCGCTCATAGCCTGCGCCGTTACCGCAATTACCGGCAAGCCCTTGTACATTGCATCCTGCCTTAACAGTTTCAATGCTTCGTAACCGTCCATTTCCGGCATCATCATGTCGAGCAGAATTACACCGATGTCGGGATTATCGCGAAGCAGGTTGAAGGCGTGTCGCATATCCGTAGCCGGTATTACAACATAACCGCGTGCTTTTAGAACAGCCGTAAGTGCAAAAATGTTGCGGCTATCATCATCAACCAGGAGAATCGATCGATCTCTTTCCATTTATAAAGTTTTATTGGTACAACCATACCCTCAACAGGGAAATGAGTTGGTCCATGTCAACAGGTTTGGTAATATAATCTGAAGCGCCTGCTGAAATACATTTTTCCCTATCGCCGGTCATTGCTTTTGCAGTGATGGCAATGATGGGCAGGTTGCGGTACATCGGGATCTGGCGTATGCGCCGCGTGGATTCGTATCCATCCATTTCGGGCATCATCATATCCATCAATACCAGGCTCACATGCTTGTTTGCCTCCAATTGTTTTAAGGCTTCTTTTCCGTCGATGGCAGAAATAACTTTCATGTCATACTGTTCCAGGGATTTCGTCAGCGAAAAAATGTTCCGCACATCATCATCCACTACTAAAATATTTTTTCCTTTGAGTACTTCCTCCAGGTCGCCCATTCGCTTGTAGCGTGGTGATTTGGTTTCCTTGTTATTTTCTTCCACCAGGTGCAGAAAGACCGACACCTCATCAAGTATGCGTTGGTATGAATGTGCTGTTTTAACCACGATCGTTTCGGCATACTGCCTGATCTTCATTTCTTCGGTATGTGAAAGATTTTTACCGGTAAAAATGATGATAGGAATATTTTCAAGGCC